>DXIQ01000053.1 GCA_019112785.1 Candidatus Blautia stercorigallinarum | reverse complement strand
AAACCTTTCCAAGTTCTGCCTTTAACAGCCATGGGGATTTATTTGTAACAACCTTTGTATAGACCATCTTGGAAATATGACGGCCAATGGTATTAAAGGTCAGTGTAGGAGAGTCTTCGGTCTGTCCTGTGATCTCGCCGTAGGGAACCAGTCCCAGTTTGATGAGCGCCTGGAAGCCGTTGCAGATACCAAGAGCCAGTCCGTCTCTTTCATTTAACAGCCGCATTACCGCATCTTTGATCTTTGCATTCTGGAATGCTGTAGCAAAGAACTTGGCGGATCCGTCAGGCTCGTCACCGGCGGAGAAACCGCCTGGGAACATGATCATCTGCGCCTGGTCAATGGCTTTTTCAAAGACTTCCACGGAATCACGGATGTGCTCCGCATCCAGATTCTTGAATACCTTGGTAATAACCTTCGCTCCCGCTCTTTCAAATGCCTTTGTGCTGTCGTACTCGCAGTTAGTTCCCGGAAATACAGGAATGAATACTGTAGGCTGGGCGATCTTATGGGAACAGATGTGTACGTCTTTGGTGTCATACAGACCTTTATCCATACTTTTGGTAGCATCGTCTGTCTCAGAGCCGGAACGTGTCTTAAAGACTTTCTCCAGAGGCTCTTTCCAGGTCTCCAGGGCCTCTGCCATAGTGATCTTCATATCCTTGTATTCCAGGCAGGCGCTGTCTGTCACTTCACCGATCACTGTATAAGTGATCGCCAGTTCTCCCACTTTTCCATCTGCCACTTCACAGATGATATCTCCGAATCCCGGTGAGAACAGATCTCTCTCATCTACGTTATGCTCGATCTTCACACCCTTCTGATTTCCAAAGGCCATCTTGGATACAGCGGCGGCAATACCATGACGGTCCAAAGCGTATGCGGAAAGGATCCTTCCGGCCTGGATGTCTTCTCTGAATTTTCCATACTGTACTTTTAAGGCTTCAAAATCCGGAAGATCATAGGCAGCTTTAGGCATTCTCAGCCATACCAGCTTGCTTCCTGTCTTTTTTAGTTCCGGTGTGATAATGTCTTTTTCTTTTGCCACATCTACTGCGAAAGATACCAGAGTAGGCGGCACGTCGATATCATTAAAGGTTCCTGACATAGAGTCCTTGCCGCCGATGGAAGGCAGTCCGAAGCCAAGCTGTGCTGCATACGCGCCCAGGAGAGCTGCAAATGGCTGGCTCCAGCGATGAGGATCTTCTGTCATTCTCCGGAAATATTCCTGGAAGGTAAAGCGGATCTTGCTGTAATCTCCGCCGGAAGCCACGATCCTTGCCACAGATTCTGTTACCGCGTAAATAGCTCCGTGATATGGGCTCCAGCTGGACAGATAAGGATCAAATCCATAGCTCATCATGGTAACAGTCTGAGTATTTCCGTTCTGTACGGGAACTTTTGCTACCATAGTCTGAGTCTCTGTAAGCTGATATTTTCCGCCGTAAGGCATAAATACGCTTCCTGCTCCGATGGAACCGTCGAACATTTCCACCAGTCCCTTCTGGGAACAGGTGTTCAGATCAGACAGAGTATCCAGCCATTTTTTCTTTACATCTCCCACATCAGAGGCTCTGTCTAAAACATTTCCTTCTTTATTCGGGATTTCCACATATACGTCTGTTTCCTGATGAGCGCCGTTGGTATCCAGGAAAGCTCTGGACAGATCCACGATAGTCTTTCCCCTCCAGTTCATCACCAGTCTGGGGCTCTCAGTAACAACAGCTACAGGCACAGCTTCCAGGTTTTCCTCCTGGGCATAGCCGAGGAAAGTATCTGCATCTTTTGGATCTACTACGACTGCCATACGCTCCTGAGACTCGGAAATGGCGATTTCTGTTCCGTCCAGGCCAGCATACTTCTTCGGTACCTTATCCAGGTCGATCTTCAGCCCTGCTGCCAGCTCGCCGATGGCTACGGATACGCCGCCAGCGCCAAAGTCGTTACATTTCTTAATGATCTTGCTGACTTCTTCTCTCCGGAACAGTCTCTGGATCTTTCTTTCGGTAGGCGCATTTCCCTTCTGTACTTCTGCGCCGCAGGTCTCAATAGATTCCTCTGTGTGTACCTTAGATGAACCTGTTGCTCCGCCGCAGCCGTCACGTCCGGTACGGCCGCCTAAAAGGATGATCATATCTCCGGGATCAGAGGTTTCCCTGATAACCGCTCTTCTCGGAGCAGCTCCCATAACAGCGCCGATCTCCATACGTTTTGCCACATAATCCGGATGATAGATTTCTTTTACATAACCAGTAGCCAGACCGATCTGGTTTCCGTAAGAAGAATAACCCTGAGCAGCTCCTCTTACCAGTTTCTTCTGAGGAAGTTTTCCTTTCATGGTATCTTTTACAGATACTGTAGGATCTGCCGCTCCGGTAACACGCATAGCCTGGTATACATAGGTACGTCCTGACAGCGGGTCACGGATAGCGCCTCCAAGACAGGTAGCCGCGCCGCCGAAAGGCTCGATCTCTGTAGGATGGTTATGGGTTTCATTTTTAAAATTGATCAGCCACTCCTCTTCTTTGCCGTCTATATCTACGGGAACTACGATAGAGCAGGCGTTGATCTCTTCCGATTCTTCCTGATCCTGAAGTTTGCCTTCTGCCTTTAATTTCTTCATAGCCAGCAGAGCAAGATCCATCAGGCAGATAAATTTGTCATTCCTGTCTTTATAGAGCACCTGGCGGTCTGACAGATACTGCTCATATGTTTTCACAATAGGTTCTTTATAGTCCCCGTCCCCAAACTCTACATTCTTCAGTTCTGTGGAGAATGTAGTGTGGCGGCAGTGATCAGACCAGTAGGTATCCAGCACCCGGATCTCTGTCATGGAAGGATCTCTCTTCTCTTCATTCTTAAAGTAATTCTGGATATGAAGGAAATCCTTGAAGGTCATAGCCAGGTTCAAAGAAGCATAAAGTTCTTTCAGCTTCTCCTCTTCCATGTCTTTAAAGCCATCAAAAATCTTTACATCTTCCGGCTCCTCAAATTTTGTCACCAGAGTCTCCGGTTTCGCCGGGTCCGCCTCTCTGGAATCCACCGGGTTAATGCAGTGGTTCTTAATAGCTGCCAGCTCTTCATCGGAAATATTTCCCTCGATCACATAGGTTGTTGCGGAACGGATGATCGGCTTCTCGTCCTCTTTCAGAAACTGGATACACTGAACTGCAGAGTCTGCTCTCTGGTCAAACTGTCCCGGCAGATATTCCACAGAAAAAATCCTGGATCCTTCTGCCGCTTCAAAGGTTTCCTTATATAAATCATCTACAGGAGGTTCAGAGAACACACAGGTGCAGGCTTTCTCAAATACCTCGTCAGAAATATTTTCCACATCATACCGGATCAGTTCCCGTACTCCGGTAACGTCTCCGATTCCCAGATAACTTTTGATCTCATGTCTCAGCTCTTTGGCTTTGACTGCAAAATCCGGTTTCTTCTCAACATAGACACGCCTTACTTCGCTCATGTAAGCTCCTTTCTGCCCCAGGGGCAATGACATTTGTATAGCACTTTATGAACTCAGTTTAACACAGTTCTCGTTATAAGTAAAATTAATATAACTAATATTTTTTATAAGAAATACTCATCAATAGAAGTTGTCAAAATATTGCATATTCATGTAAAAAAACGTGTTGACACCTGAAATCATTCCCTATATAGTATCTCTTAGCTTTTAGGCTCCCTTCCAGCATCCGGGCAGCCGGGAGCCTTTGAGGGCGTACAAGGATCAGATCTGGCTAAAAGAAAGGATTGTCCATGGATATCAGTTTTGAATTATATAAAGTATTTTATTACGTTGCCACTACCCTGAGTTTTTCCCAGGCTTCCCGTCAGCTGTATATTTCCCAGTCAGCGGTAAGCCAGTCTATCAAGTCCCTGGAACAGAAACTGGGGCACCCTCTGTTTCTGCGGAATACCAAGAAGGTAACTCTGACCCCTGAAGGAGAAGCTCTCCTCCGTCATGTAGAACCGGCGGTGAATCTCCTTTACGAAGGAGAAAATCAGCTTCTTAACTCTCCTTCTGTAGAAGCCCCCCTGCGGATCGGCGCCAGCGACACCATCTGCCGGTATTTTTTAGTGCCTTATTTCCAGCGGTTCCACCGGGAATATCCCAATATCCGCATAAAAGTCACCAACGCCACCTCCGGAGGATGTGTGTCTCTTCTCCAGAATAACAAGGTAGACTTTATTGTGGTCAACGCTCCTAACGCCCATCTCACCAGCCGGGAGACCCGGTATGAGATCCTGGATTTCCAGGATATTTTCGTGGCGGGGAAAAACTATTTCGGCCTGGAGGAAAAAAAGATCACCTTATCCCAGCTTACAGAATATCCCATTCTCATGCTGGAAAAATCCAGCACCACCAGCGAATTTTTCCAGCAGCTTTTTGTCCGCCACGGCCTTTCTCTGACTCCCGAGGCAGAGCTGTCCAGCAACGATCTTCTTCTGGATCTGGCCAGGATCGGTCTGGGAATCACTGTGGTGCCGGATTTTGTGCTGGCTCATCAAAAAGAAGACTTCTACAAACTGGAGATCCAGGAATCCATTCCCAAAAGGCAGCTGGTACTGGCCCATAATTCCCAGATCTCTTCCTCCCCGGGAGCAGAAAAGTTCCTCCACTATCTCTTTCCCCAGGCAGCAGGAAAAGAATTCTCATAAAGCCACAAGGCTGTCCCATGAAACATATGTCAGGAATATTTATGTGACAGCCCATGACAAACACAAACTATAAAATATTTTTTTCACAGGAGATTACATCATATGAAACTACAGGCAAGACATACCGTCTACAGCTGTTACCTGGGCTATGTGACCCAGGCCATTGTAAATAATCTGCCTCCTCTGTTGTTTCTGACCTTTAACAGAGAGTTTGGCGTTTCCCTGGATAAGATCAGCCTGCTGATCACTGTAAATTTCTGTATCCAGATCCTGGTGGACTTTCTCTCCCCGGGAGTGATCAAACGCACCGGCTACCGAAAGGCCGCTCTGTGTTCCTTTCTGGTAACGATCATCGGACTTACCGGCTTTTACTACCTTCCCTTCCTTCTGGATCCTTATGTGGGAATCCTGATCTCCATGGTATTTAACGCCATCGGCGGAGGGATCCTGGAAGTGATCGTCAGCCCGATCGTAGAGGCCTGCCCGGGGACCAATAAGGCCGCCCGTATGAGCATGCTCCATTCTTTCTATTGCTGGGGTCATATGGCAGTGGTGCTTCTTTCTACTTTATACTTTACTCTGGCAGGGATTGAAAACTGGCGCCTCCTTCCTCCTCTGTGGGCTCTGGTGCCTTTGTTTACTCTCTTTGCTTTTACAAAGGTCCCCATTTACGCCATCCCCGGAGATGACGAAGAGACCAGACTTCCAAAAAGTATTTTCCGGATAAAGGTATTCTGGATCCTGTTTTTTGTGATGATCTGCGCGGGAGCTTCCGAACAGGGTGTCAGCCAGTGGTCCTCTATGTTTGCGGAAGACGGCCTGAAAGTTTCCAAAACTGTAGGTGATCTTCTGGGACCCTGCTCCTTTGCTTTCTTTATGGGCCTCAGCCGTTTCCTCTACGGCATGAAAGGAGAGAACCTGAAGCTGATCCCTTCCCTGAAGGCTACCAGCCTTCTGTGTATCCTGGGCTACCTGGTCACTTCCCTTTCGCCCATCCCCCTTCTGTCCCTGGCGGGTTGCGCTATCTGCGGCTTCTCCGTGGGACTGATGTGGCCCGGTACCTTCTCCCTGGGAGCCGCTTATCTAAGAGGAGGCGGCACCTTTATGTACGCCATGTTCGCCCTGGCCGGAGACATAGGCTGTTCTGCCGGTCCGGGCGTGGTAGGGATCATCTCCCAGTTTACCGGAAAAATGAATCTTGGGATCCTTACTGCCATTCTCTTCCCGTTAGGAATGCTGATACTGGTATCCCTCTTGAAACATCAGAAGCCGGCATAAAGGCTGGTTATCTCATACGGAACAATTTAGAGTTGAAAAGAACCGCTGTGCAAAGGCCCAGGCAGGCCCGTGTACGGCGGTTCTTCATCTATAAAAAATATTTTTCATTAACGTGAGCATAATGAATCACTTTGGGGTTATAGCTCATGATCATCTTCCAATCTTTTTCCAAATCCTGATTTTTCTCATAAGCCCTGAGATATTCTATTGGTTCCAGATCTCCTACAAAGCACTCCCCATTATCCAGAATAACAGCTATGGTCATATTATTTTTCTTTAATTCTTTATAAAAAGCTGGCATCGTCCCTGCATAATCCGTATCAATCAATATACTGCCGCAGGTTCCCTGCAGGAAATATGTGTTTGTGTTTCCATATTTTAGTCTTAACATCTCAATATCTCATTTCCAATCACATCGGAGTTCTCACTTCGATCAGATTTCCGTCCGGATCATAAAATTGTACCATTTTCTGTCCCCGGTCAAGTGTCATAAGTCTATTGACATATTGAATGGAGGGATAGAGTCTTTCCAGCTTTTCCACAAATCCTTCAATGTCTTTTTCTTCAAAATACAGCTCGCAGGAATTACTCTCCGGGAGAGTATTTTTTCCAAGAAACTCTTCCCAGATTTTTTTCTCCTGGAGCACCAGTCTCTCAGTCAGGATCATATTTCCCTCATTGTCCAGCACTGTTTCAAGTCCAAACAGATCATGATAAAACTTTTTCGCTTCTTCTATATTTTCCACAACGATCAATACATTTTTTAATTTCATAGATCCTTTTCTCCTGATCAGCTTCTGATTTGAAACCCCCAATTTTGTTCCAATATAGAAAAACACCCTTAGCCATGAGCTTTTGCCCACAGCGAAAGGCATTTTTTCATCTTATTCTACTGACGCAATGGCTTCTACTTCGCAGAGCACATTTTTCGGCAGAGTTTTTACAGCCACACAGGATCTTGCCGGCTTTCCGGTGAAATACTTTCCGTATATTTCATTAAAAGCTGCAAAATCATTCATATCTGCCAGAAAGCAGGTAGTCTTAACTGTTTTCTCATAACTGCTTCCTGCTGCTTCCAGAACTGCTCCCAGATTTTTCATTACCTGTTCTGCCTGTTCCTCAATAGTAGTTCCCACAACTTCTCCTGTCTTGGGACTTAAAGCTACCTGTCCGGAAGTATATACCACTCCGTTTAAAATCATAGCCTGTGAATAAGGGCCGATAGCGCCCGGCGCGTTCTTTGTACTTACGATCTCCATGTTCGGATCCTCCCTTTCTTCTGAAACTTTTCCTTACTATTATAAGCCCTGGACCTGGCAGGGGCAAGTCTTTTATCTAAAGCCCATATCTTCCTCCGGCTCTGCAGCTTTCATCCTTTATATTCAGTCATATCGGAACTTATTTTTCTCTTAGATTCCAATATCCAGATTTTTTTGATCCCACTCTTTCAATAATCCCTTTGTCCACCAATTTTTTCATAGTTCTCTGCACATGACTTCGCGCTATTTTTAATTGATCTTTAATTTCAACCTGGGTTATTTTTGGGTTTTTGTGAATCAATTCCAGAATATTCCGCTCCTCTTCATTCAGGTCTTCATTTAAAGCCCCGTTTAAAGCCCCGTTTAAAGCCCCGTTTAAAGCCCCGTTATGAAAAAATTGATAATTCAAATTTTTTAACGTAACCGTAAACTCTACACGATCCGAATAGAAAAGCGGTTCTTTCTCTGGTGTGTAGTTTACTGCATTTCTATAAGCATTTCTGATTTTGTTCAGGCCGCTGCCTTGACGTTCCATATAGCCAAGTCGTCCGAAAATATCTGCCAATACAGGATTTCTTCTTGTAGAAGGAATGGTATCTATATTTCTTTCCTGTATTTTGGTGCCATCCGGCATTCCTCCCGGGGAATAGATCACAAGGCGATCATCAAATATATCAATATGAACTTCACTGCCATTAATTAAATAATCCCGGTGTATTAAAGCATTTACCAGTGCCTCAAAAACGCTTCGTTCACAGTAATCCGGCATTTCTATTCTGGAATTCTCCGTTTTCTTCCATAGAATCCGCATATTTCTTTTTACAAAACTTATTCCTTCATTTAAAAGAATAATAATGCTTCCCGAATATTCTGCACTGTCAAGGGCTTCCATCTGACCACCACTTTTATCCAGGCCATTCCATCTGGTACAGAACAATCTGGAATGCCGAAATGGACAGTTGTCCGCCAACAAAGCTCCGGCATTTGTCAATTTTCCTTTTGAGTCTTTTATCCCAAAAGATTCAAAGCTTTTCTCTGTCATACTATTTCCATTCCACTCTTTAAATCTTTCCCTCAATTTAGAAAAAGAAAAGTCATCGTACTCGTAAGATGAAGTTAAAGAATCATAGGAAGAATTTCTGCCTCTAAGCACCAGTCTCTTTAGTTCAGAAGCACTGGCTGTAACTGTTTCATTACCTATTCTTATGAAGGCTTCCGTTGTCCCATCTCCATTATAATAATATGGAGTTTCTTCTCCCGCCAAGATTTTAACACTCAAAATTTCTTTGTCATTCTCTAATTTATGCAGTTCCATAAAGACTTCTGGCAAAGGATCGATCCTTTCTTTAATCTTTTGGCTCACAAATTCAGAAGCTTCTTTTATATTCTCAATCCCCACGATTTCATCATTATCTGCAACTCCAAAAATCAGTACTCCTCCTCCAGTATTCGCAAATGCGCTTACTGTTTTCAGCCAGCTCTTGGGCTTTTTACGCTCCACTGACTGCTTTTTATCATATTCCGTTGCTTCTCCTAAAAGCTCTGTTATTTTCATACAAATTACTCCCTCAATCACTATACATCATTTTATCTGAACATGATGTTCACATCTTTCCTCCCAAAACCTCCGTATCTTTTCCCCTGCCTGGGCAGCCGTGCACACTTCGTATCCTCTCCATTCCCATGGAAACAGTTCCTGATAGGCTCTCTGGAGGAATCTTTCGTCCAGAAGCAGCACTACTCCCCGGTCTTCTTTTGTACGGATCACTCTGCCAGCCGCCTGGAGTACTTTATTCATTCCCGGATACCGGTAGGCATAGTCAAAACCCATCTGTTCTTTTTTATCATAATATTCTTTCAGGATCTCCCGCTCACTGCCCACCTGGGGAAGTCCGGTGCCTACCACCGCTGCCCCGATAAGCCGCTTGCCTGTCAGATCAATGCCCTCTGAGAAAATGCCTCCCATAACACAGAATCCGGCAAGGGAATGTTCTCCTTCCTCTTCAAAGGCCTCCAGGAACTCCTCCCGGTCAGCCTCAGACATGCCGCTGCTCTGAAGAAGACAGTCTACAGGAAAATTTTCCTCCCGGATCCGCTCCTGGAAAGCCTGGTAAATATCCTCCAGCATCCGGTAAGAAGGAAGAAACACCAGATAGTTCCCCTTCTTTCCCCGTATCATTTGATAAATATATTCTGCGATCTTTTTATATTCCTCCTGATCCCTTCTGGTATACTTGCTGCTCACGTCTCTGGCCACCAGCAGTTTCAGGTTCTCCCTTGGAAAAGGAGAGGCGGCGCAGATGGCATAATCATCCTCCCTGGTACTAAAAAGAGAGCGGTAATAAGGCAGAGGGAGAAAGGTGCCAGAGAAGAAAATAGTGCTCCGCCCCTTATTTAAACACTCCTGGAGATTTTTCCTGGGATTGACACAGAAAAGAGTGAGGAGAAATTCTCCTTCTTCCCCATAGTGTGTATAGATCACATAATTTTCATCTGCCAGATCGTACATGTTCAGGAAATGCCGGATTACAAAAGAAAAATCCAGAACTGCTTTCTGTACCTTTTCCTCATGTTCCTGTTCCAGAAAATTTTCCATCTCTCCCAGAAGATTCAGAAGCTGGAGGGAAAGTCCCCCGATATTCTCCAGCACCTGCCAGGTATCGCACTCTCTTTTATATTCCAGCATCAGCTTATTACACCGGTTCAGGATCCGGTACAATTTCACGCTGTGGCCTTTCACTGCTCTGGCGGTTTCCAGGATTGCTTCCTTACTCAAAGTGGCGCTGTACATCTTTCTTCCCCGGTCCACCAGATTATGGGCCTCGTCAATGAGAAAGATATAGTCTCCTTTCACACCATCCCCGAAAAATCTTTTTAAATGCACCTTAGGGTCAAACACATAGTTATAATCACAGATCACAGCGTCTACCCAGTCGGCGGTATCCAGACACATTTCGTAAGGGCATACCTGATGCTTCTCCGCCTGAGCCAGAAGATCTTCCCGGAAATAAGTGTCCCTTTCGGTAAGCAGTTCAAACACGGCTTCGTTCACCCGGTCAAAATGTCCTTTAGCATAGGGACATTTTTCCGGATTACAGTCCGGTTCTTCCAGACAGCAAAGCTTTTCCTTGGCGGTAATGGTCAGGGTTTTATAGGATAGACCCATCTCCTTTAGCAGTGCAAAAGCTTCCTGGGCCACTGTCCTGGTAATGGTTTTGGCCGTCAGATAGAAGATCTTGTCTCCGTATCCCTGCCCCACTGCCCGGACAGCAGGAAACACAGCGGCCATAGTCTTTCCGATACCGGTAGGGGCCTGGATGAAAAGCTGTCTGCCTGTGGTGATGGTGTGATATACCCCGGTGACCAGTTCCCGCTGCCCCTGCCGGTAAGGATAGGGAAACTCCAGCCCTTCCATGGAATTTCTTCTCAGGATCCTCCGGTCATATTGGAATTTCGCCCATTTATAATATGCCCCCAGCAGATCTTCAAACCATTTTTTCAGTTTCTCTATAGTAAAATCTTCCGTAAAGCGCTTGATCTCCTCGCTCTCCATCTGA
Organism: Candidatus Blautia stercorigallinarum; assembly: GCA_019112785.1. GTDB lineage: Bacteria > Bacillota > Clostridia > Lachnospirales > Lachnospiraceae > Blautia > Blautia stercorigallinarum. Next base: position 22,208 of record DXIQ01000053.1, on the reverse strand, counting down.
CAGTAAGTCATCTGGACCTGGATCTTATCTTTCCCTGACTGGTAACCATAGATATAGGCATAGCACATGGCCTGGGCTTTGTGGACCTCTATAGGTTCCTCCAGGTAATTCAGATCCATATAGACTCCCTTGATCTCGTCAATGGCCGTTCTGTCTGCCTCTTCGATGATCCCGTCGGCTCTTCCCTCTACGGAAATGATAAATTCCTCATACTCCTGTTCCCATTTCAGAGGGACCTCCGCCCGGTAGGAAGCATTCATCTGTTTTTGTATTTTTCTGTGGATCCTGCCCCCCTTTAACATTGCCTCCCGGTCAAAGGCAGCGCTCCGTCTGTTGTCCAGATCACCTTTCCGGAGTATAAACTCCACCAGATTCCGGACTGATATTTTAATCATTTCTTTTTCTTGTTTATCCATATCCCTATTCTATCACAAAGGAACAGACCCTGTGAACATTTCTTATCACTGTCATCTTCCCCTAAACGGAAAAACTCCGGAAGTCCCATTCTCCCGAAGCCTGAATTCCGGCTTCTGAGAAAGTCCTTCCGGAGTCTCTCCATATCATAGTTCAAAAGCTCCCGGCCGATTGCCGGATCATCTTCTTTTACGCAACTGCATATTTGTTCAAAAAGTTATTAAATCTCTCGTCCTGTCCGTTGCATCTTACAGTCAGAACCCGAGTCAGATCCATGCTTAATACACCCAATATTGATTTTGCGTCAATAACCACTCTGTTGTAAAAAATGTCAATATCGAAGTCGCATTTGCTGGCCTCATTAACAAACTCTTTTACATCTTCCTTTGCAGTCAGTTTAATCTGGCGCTCTACCATTTCTACCATTCCTTTCTTAAAGCAGTCAGAAATTATATTTACTTGCAGGTGTTTTCTGCATTACAGGTATTATGGCACTGGTCCGACCATTTGTCAACAAATTCCAACATTCTTCCACAGAGGGATTTTCCTCCGGAATTTCGGTAATTCCAAACAGAGACTTGTGAATTTTATAACAATTTTTCAGAAATATTTCCAAATCTTTTTGGGCATAAAAAATCCCGGACTGCATTCCCTTCCAAATGCAGCCCGGTACATATTTGAAAATTTTGGCAACTATCCCTAATTTTATGATGATACCAGGGTCAAAAGGTCTACACACATATGAGCTTGCTCATAAGTGGGTGTATGACCGAAGCGGCAGCGAAGACTGCGCAGCACGTAGCAATCCGTAGGTATCATAGTCGGGGGCTTTTGCCCCCAACATCATTTTATACCTGAGGCAGATACTTTTCAGCTCCGCCCAGATAGGTGTTTAAGACTCCTGCAAATGCTCCGGCATCTACAGCCCTGGCCATTTCCGGATCCAGAGGCATCTTGCCGATCACCGGCACTTCCACCTCTTTTGCAGCCGCCTCTACCTTGCTCTCTCCGAACACATAGATCTCTTTGCCGCAGTCTGGACATTTTACATAGCTGTAATTTTCCACCAGGCCCAGAACAGGAACATTCATCATCTTTGCCATATTGTAAGCTTTTTTAACGATCATCTGCACCAGATCCTGTGGTGAAGATACGATCACGATACCGTCAATAGGCAGAGACTGGAATACGGTAAGAGGCACATCTCCTGTTCCCGGGGGCATATCCACGAAGAGATAATCCAGATCTCCCCAGACTACCTCTGTCCAGAACTGTTTTACCATATTAGCCAGGATCGGACCTCTCCAGATCACAGGAGCATCCTCCTGAGGCAGAAGAAGGTTCACAGACATAACCTCTATATCATTCCCGGTAAGCATAGGATAGATCCCCTTTTCATCTGCCACTGCAGATCCTTTTAAACCATACATCCTGGGAATTGAAGGTCCGGTGATGTCTGCATCCATGATCCCTACTTTATAACCCTGAAAAGCCATCTCGTTGGCCAGAGAAGCTGTCACAAAAGATTTTCCAACCCCTCCCTTTCCGCTGATGACTCCGATCACCTTTTTAATATGAGAGTGGACATTTAATTTTTCCTTTGGAATGCCGCCTCCCTTTGCGTGGCTGCAACCTGCGCAGCTTTCTTTGTCGCAGCTTGTGCTGTCACATTGTTTCTTTTCTTCGCTCATGTTTCTTCCTTTCCGCCATGACCGGCAGTTTTTTATCATTTATAATACATGGATCACTTCGCATTTCATATTCCTACGATCCCAAGTCTTACTTCATGAAACGGTCAATGGCTTTATTCAGTTCCTCCAGTGCTTCATGATCTCCGCTTTCTACCGCATCTACGATACAATGCTCGATATGATCCTGAAGGATTACTTTCCCCGTATTATTGATGGCAGCTTTCACCGCAGAAAGCTGGATCAGGACCTCGCTGCAGTCTCTGCCTTCCTCCACCATACGTCGGATAGATTCCAAATGGCCGATGGCCCGGGAAAGGCGGTTCAGCACAGCCTTCGTGTGAGTATGGGTATGGGAATGACCATGGCCCGGCTCATGACTGTGTGTGATCCTGGTTCCATCTTCCAGTACATGGGTATGTGTTTTATCCTGTTTTTCCAATCGTCTTTCCTCCAATCCGGCACTCTTCTTATTATAACAAACCCATTGCAAAAAGCAACGGGCAAAGTTTTATCAAAACCTGGAAATCGTATATCTCTGATGGATAGAAGCAGTCATCACATCAAATACCACGCTTCCGTCTTCCTTATCGGTCCGTTCGATCTTCAGTTCTTCTTCCGCCTTAAATTTGTTCCTCACAAAAGCCTCCAGGTCCGCATCTTCCGGAAGCTCCACTTCCTCTATAAAAATATCCCGCATCTGATTTCCCGGGCAAAGATTAAACATCTCCCGGATCACTTCATACTCTGCCATGATCTTCCTCCTATATCTCTTTGTTTTCATTAACAGGTCCCGAAGTCCTGCACCCATTTACGAGCAAACACATATGGGCTTAGACCGTTTGGCCCTGGTATCATTATATTGACTTAATAAGTCCAATTTCTACTATTGTAACACAAAATCTCCATATTTCCAGGTTTCCTGTTATTTTTTTACAAAAATCGAAAAAATAAATTGCCAAGGCTTTCATTATGCCGTATGATAATAGAAACCATAACAGAAACAGGGAGGAATCAAAAGATGGAGCTTTTGAAAGAACGTATTTTAAAAGATGGGATCGTAAAACCCGGAAACGTTTTAAAGGTAGACAGTTTTTTAAATCACCAGATGGATATTCCGTTTATCAACGAATTGGGAAAGGAGTTTAAACGGATCTTTGCAGACGCTCCTATCAATAAGATTCTTACTATAGAAGCTTCCGGTATCGGAATTGCCTGTATCGTAGCCCAGTATTTTAATGTTCCGGTGGTCTTCGCCAAGAAAGCCCAGAGCCTGAATCTGGACGGAGAAATGTACACCACCAAGGTAGAATCTTTCACCCACAAAAAAGTATATGACGTGATCCTGTCCAAGAAATACCTGGGACCGGAAGATCACGTACTGATCATTGACGATTTTCTGGCTAACGGCTGTGCCCTTATGGGACTTATTGATATCGTAAAGACTTCCGGCGCTGTTCTGGAAGGCGCCGGGATTGTTATCGAGAAAGGTTTCCAGCATGGAGGCGACAGGCTTCGTGAACAGGGGATCCGGGTGGAATCACTGGCGATCATTGATTCCATGACCAATGATTCTCTGACTTTCCGTGAGTAAATATCTACTCCGGTCAAATACCCCGTATCCTTGCATCAGGGTATTAGAACCCTCGTGACATGTCCGCTCGGTTTGCTGCCAGCGGGAATAAGCAACCAGAAGTTATTTTTCAACTGGACTGGTTAATCTTTTTAAAACTGGCTATTTTAATATGGCCAGTTTTCTTTTATAGTATAGGAAATCAAAAGAAAAAGGAGTGACTGTCTATGAAAAATCAGACAAAGAAGATTATTCTGGCCGCTCTGTTCGCGGCCTTAACATGTGCTGCAACCATGTCCATCCGGATCCCCACGCCGGGAACCGGCGGATATATCCATCCGGGTGACGCTATCGTGATCCTGTCCGGCGTCATTCTCGGTCCTGCATATGGATTTCTGGCTGCGGGCATCGGTTCCTGCATGTCCGACCTTCTGGGAGGCTATCTCAACTATGTTCCTGTGACTTTCCTTATAAAAGGGCTTGTAGCTCTCTTTGCCGCCCTGGTCTATCGGAAAGCAGCTGTATCCTCCAAGGGCCGCATTGCCGGCGTTGTCCTGGGAGGGATCATCGATATTGTACTCGTTGCGGGAGGATATTTCCTCTTTGAATATGTGATCTACGGAATAGGCGCAGCGGCCAGCGTTCCTGCAAACATCATTCAGGGTGTCAGCGGCCTGGTCATTTCACTGATCCTTTATCCAATCCTCTCAGCAGTACCTGACGTGCGGCGCATGCTCCACGCTCAGCAGTAAATGCCAGCAATACCTGTAACAGGTATAAAAAAGCTGCCGCATGAAACATAATTGAGAATATTTCATGCGGCAGCTTTTTATTTTTTATGATCTTTCAGTTTCTTTAAATCCACCTGGCCCCCGTCAGGATGGCCTCCCGTCATATGTTCCACTTTAGGATTATCCAGAAAAGAAGCCCGCATAATGGCGTTTTTTCCAAACTTTTTCCGGATCTTGTCCACTGCCTGATCCATTCGCTCCATCTTTTCATAATCCGTATTATCAAAAAGGCTCATCTGCCGCCCTCCCCTTTCCGAGGACAGCTTTCCTGTCTGTACCCCCAGAAGCCGTATAGGTTCCTGATCCCACAGCTCTTCAAAAAGCTGACAGGCAGCCTCATAGATTTCTTCCGTGATGTCCGTAGCCGCAGGCATGATCTTCTGATGGGATACTGTTTTCATATCTGTGTTTCGGATCGACACAGAAACCATCTGGGCCTTCTGCCCGTCCTCCCGAAGTCTGGAGGCCACTGTCTCACTAAGAGACAAAAGTACCATTCTGGCTGTATCCTCATCGGTAATGTCAGCAGCTACAGTCGTGCTGTTACCGTACATTTTATTTCCTTCCGGCTCAGGCTCCACCAAAGAAGAGTCCCGTCCATTGGCAAACTCCCAGATCGTCTCCCCCTGTTTTTTCAGGTGATGACGGAGGATCTCCACATCTGTGGCAGCCAGCTGGCCAATAGTATAGATCCCCAGTTTGTGCAGAGCCTCCCGGGTAGATCTTCCCACAAAGATCAGATCCGACACCGGCAGAGGCCACATTTTTGTCTGGATCTCCCAGGGAAACAAAGTATGTACCTTATCCGGTTTTTCAAAATCCGAAGCCATTTTGGCCAGATACTTATTAGAAGAAATCCCTACGTTCACCGTAAATCCCAGTTCCCGGCTGATCCGGTTCTTCAGCTTATGGGCAAAAGCCACCGGATCGCCGATGATCTTCTCCATCCCTGTCATATCCATAAAAGCTTCATCAATACTGTACTGCTGCACATCAGGAGTATACTCCCGTAAAATGTCCATAAACTTTCTGGAATACTGTTTATAAAGACTGTGATGTGCAGGCACTACCGTCAGACTTGGACATTTCTTTAAAGCTTCCGTAAGAGGCTCTCCTGTCCGTACCCCAAAGGCCTTTGCCGACAGGGATTTTGCCAGGATAATCCCGTGACGTTTGGACTTATCCCCGCCCACAGCGCAGGGAATCTCTCTTAAGTCAACCGTCCCGCCCTGTTTGAGACGATAGACAGCCTCCCAGGATAAATAAGCACTGTTCACGTCAATATGAAAGATTACTTTTTCCAAAGCTTCTCACTCCTTAATCCCGCTCGCCGACGATCTCCCTTACCGCCCGGGCAGCCTGACAGATTTCTTCCTCTGTATTAAACCAGGAAAAGGAAAAACGCAGCGTTCCCCTCTTCTCCGTTCCCAGAGCCTGATGGATCAAAGGGGCGCAGTGGACTCCCGCTCTTGTAGCGATCTCATATTCCTGCGCCAGCAGATCCCCTGCCTCTTTGGAAGAATAGCCTGCCACATTCAAAGACACTACCCCTGTTCTGGCGGTAAGAGAAAAATCTCCGTAAACCTCCACACCCGGGATCTTCCGGACTTCCTCATAGAAAATCTCTCCCAGCCTGTTCTCATGTTTTATGATCCTTTCCAGACCGGTCTCTTTCAGATAATCGAAAGCAGCTCCCAGCCCGGCAATGCCATGGATATTTAATGTCCCCGCCTCTAAGGCTTCCGGCATACATTTAGGATGTTCCCGGTCAAAGGACAGGATCCCGCTTCCTCCTACTTTAAAAGGAGGGATCTTCACCTGGGGATCCACGCAGATCCCACCGGTTCCCTGGGGTCCCATCAGTCCCTTATGCCCTGTAAAGCAGAGAACATCTATATGCATTTTCTTCATATCGATCATCGCCTCCCCTGCGCTCTGGGACGCGTCCAGCACAAACAAAAGCCCGTGTCTTCTGCACAGCTTTCCGATCTCCTCCGCCGGGAAGAGATTTCCCGTAACATTCGAAGCGTGGGTACAGATCACTGCCACAGTATTCTCCCGTACTGCCTTCTCCATTTCCTCCAGGGAAAAATTCCCCTTTTTATCCACAGGAAGTATAGTCAGCTCTGCCCCTTCCTTTTCCTTTCTGTATAAAGGCCGCAGTACAGAATTATGCTCTGCCTGGGTGGTGATCACATGGTTCCCCTTCTTCACCAGTCCACTGATAGCAATATTCAGCGCCTCTGTAGCATTGCCGGTAAAAGCTACCGACTCTCCTCCCCAGGCCCCGAAAAACTCCGCCGCCTTCTCCCTAACGGAATAGACCAGCCTGGAAGCCGAAAGGGCAGGGCCCCAGGCTCCCCGGCCGCTGTTTCCCATAGTTCCCATCGCTTCGTATACCGCTTTGCGCACCGGTTCCGGTTTATATAAAGTTGTAGCCGCATTATCCAGATAAATCATCTCTGTCTCCTGATGTTAATGTCCGCCAGGCTCACTGCCTGCGGAAATAAATGAAATGTTCTTTTTTCTCTTCCACTCTGCCGATAATAGCCGGCGGAGTCTTAAGTCCGGCATCCTTTAAAGCAGCCAAAAGTTTCTCTCCTTCTTCAAAGGGCACGGCAGCCAGAAGGCCTCCGGAAGTCTGTGGATCAAAAAGCAGATCTTCCATAGCCTCTGAAATGTCTTCATCAAGAAAAACTTCCTTTTTCTGATAAGCCTTATTCCGATAAGTCCCTTCCGGCACAAGCCCCATAGAGGCATAGTCCAGGACGCCGGGCAAAAGAGGAAGCTTCTCTGTAAAGATCTCCAGACTTACCTGGCTGGCTTTTCCGATCTCCAGCGCATGTCCCGCCAGTGAAAAGCCGGTGACATCTGTACAGCAGTGGATAGAAAACCGGCGGAATACCTCCATGGCAGTCTTATTCAGATAGGTCATACTTTCCTGGGCCGCTTTCTTTTCCTCCGGGGAGGCCATCTCTGCTTTCACCGCAGTATTCAGGATCCCCACTCCCAGCGCCTTGGTCAGGATCAGCAGATCTCCCGGCCGGGCCCCTGCGTTTTTCCAGATCTTATCCGGATGGACAAATCCGGTAACACTCATACCATATTTCGGTTCCTCATCATTAATGGAATGGCCTCCCGCCAGGACAGCACCTGCTTCTTTCACTTTAGCAGCCCCTCCGGCCAGGATCTTTCCCAGCACCTCGCTTCCCAGACAGTTGGGATAAGCCACGATATTCAAGGCCAGACGGGGCTCCCCGCCCATAGCGTAGATATCACTGAGAGCATTGGCCGCCGCGACCTGGCCGAAAACATAAGGTTCATCTACCATAGGAGGGAAAAAATCCAAGGTCTGGATCATAGCCAGATCTTCCGAAATCCGATATACAGCTCCGTCGTCAGAAGTCTCCACTCCTACCAGCAGATTTTCGTCCTGAAACTTCGGCAGCTTTCCAACTACCTCCGACAGGATCTTAGGTCCCAGTTTTGCGGCGCATCCGGCGCTTTTGGAATACTGGGTCAGTTTTACTTTCTCTTCCAATTGTTTATTCCCCCTTCAGGTCGATCTGCACTTCCACCGGACAGTGATCTGATCCAAAAATATCCGTATGGATCCCGGCAGAGATCAGTTTCTCCTCCAGCCTCTTTGATACACAGAAATAGTCAATACGCCATCCTGCATTCTTCTCTCTTGCCCGGAACCGGTAGGACCACCAGGAATAGATCCCTGTTTCCTCAGGATAAAAATACCGGAAGGTATCGGTAAATCCTGCTTCCAGCAGTTCCGTAAACTTTCCTCTCTCCTCGTCGGTAAATCCTGCATTGTGCCGGTTGGTTTTAGGATTCTTAAGATCGATCTCCTTGTGAGCTACGTTCAGGTCTCCGCACATGACCACCGGTTTTTTCTCGTCCAGGCCTTTCAGATACGCCCGGAAATCGTCCTCCCACTTCATCCGGTAGTCTAGTCTTGCCAGTTCATTCTGGGAATTAGGCGTATAAACCGTAACCATATAGAAATCCGGATATTCCAGGGTGATCACCCTGCCTTCCTGGTCATGCTCTTCGATCCCTATGCCATAGGACACTGACAGAGGCTCCCACTTGGTAAAAATGGCAGTGCCGGAATAGCCTTTCCGCACCGCATAATTCCAATAGCAATGATACCCCTCCGGCGCAAAATCGATCTGTCCTTCCTGAAGCTTTGTCTCCTGAAGACAAAAGAAATCTGCGTCTGCCTTCTGGAAATATTCTATAAACCCTTTCTGTACACAGGCCCTCAGCCCGTTCACATTCCAAGAAATAAATTTCATGCTATTCTCCTTTTTCATTGTCTGTTTGCACAGCTTTTTCCCCATTATACACTATTTTTTCTCTGTTGCGAAGGAAAAAACTTTTCACAAACATCTTTACGAATCCGGAAATTCCTGTATATAATAAGGGGTAGACTTTAATCGCAGCAGTTTTTCCGGCGTCGCTTTTCAGACCGTATCTCCGGTTCCCGGCGCAGCTATACTGCTGCTTTAAATCTGTAGTAGAAAAGGAGAACAACCATGGGTGGAATTTTTGGAGTAACATCAAAGTCCAGCTGTACCTTGGACTTATTTTTCGGAACTGACTATCATTCTCATTTAGGCACCAGAAGAGGCGGTATGGCCGTATACGGAAAAGACGGTTTTAATCGTTCTATCCACAATATCGAGAATACCCCCTTCCGTACAAAATTTGACGGAGACCTGGATGAACTGGAAGGCACCTCAGGCATCGGCTGTATCTCAGATACAGAACCGCAGCCTCTCCTGGTACAGTCTCATTTAGGAAGTTTTGCCATTACCACGGTAGGAAAGATCAACAACATGGACGAGCTGGTAGACCTGTCCTATAAAAACGGCTGTACACATTTCCTGGAAATGAGCGGCGGAAGCATCAATCCTACAGAAATGGTAGCCTCTCTCATCAACCAGCAGTCCAGTATCACAGAAGGTATCCGCTATGCTCAGGAAAAAATAGACGGTTCCCTGACCCTTCTTGTCCTGACACCGGAAGGCATCTACGCAGCCAGAGACCGTATGGGCCGTACCCCTCTGGTCATCGGAGAAAAAGACGGGGCTCACTGTGCTTCCTTTGAAAGCTTTGCTTACCTGAATCTGGGATATGAGACTTTAAGAGAATTAGGTCCCGGCGAGATCGCCTTTCTGACTCCGGAATCTGTACAGACAGTTTCTGAACCTTTAAATGAAATGAAGATCTGTTCTTTCTTATGGGTATATTACGGTTACCCAACCTCTACCTACGAAGGGGTAAACGTAGAGAACATGCGTTATGAATGCGGAAAAAGACTGGCCCAGAGAGATGCCCAGAGAGAACATGTAAAACCAGACCTGGTAGCCGGCGTACCGGACTCCGGAACTGCCCATGCCATTGGATATGCCAATGAATCCGGAATTCCTTTTTCCCGCCCATTTATTAAATACACTCCAACCTGGCCCCGTTCCTTCATGCCTACCAGACAGGAGCAGAGAAACCTGATCGCCAGGATGAAGCTGATCCCGGTAGAGGCCCTGATCAAAAACAAGAGCCTGCTGCTTATCGATGACTCCATTGTCCGTGGGACACAGCTTCGGGAAACTACAGAATTTTTATATAACAGCGGTGCCAAGGAGGTACATATCCGTCCTGCCTGCCCGCCTCTGCTTTTTGGCTGTCCATTCCTGAACTTCTCCCGCTCTAAATCAGAGATGGATCTGATCACCAGACGGGTCATCGCCAAACGTGAAGGAGAAAATGTCAGCCGTGAAGTCCTGGATACCTATGCAGATCCGGATTCCCAGAACTACAAAGAAATGCTGGAAGAGATCGAAAAAGAGCTGAACTTTACAACTCTCCACTTCCACCGTCTGGACGACCTGCTGGCCTCCATCGGCATAGAACCATGTAAAGTATGTACTTACTGCTTTAATGGGAAATAAATGTATTAAAAAACATCCTTACAGGAATCAAAGATGAAAGGTATCTTGGGTATTCCTGTAAGGATGTTTTTTACTTGCTTTAATCTGCCTTGCTGTTCTTCAACCATTCTTCATCCGGAGCAAACAGGAAATGTTCTCCTGTCTCCTGATCCATGGAGGCTACATAGAGTCTGCAGCCATCTTCGCCTGCAACTACAAAAGGAAATTCTTCCAGAGTAGTGGCCGCTCCTGCATTTCCCTGGTTATCCATGGCGATCACAGACATTCCTCTGTTCGTATATCCCCGTCTTTCCAGACGTCTCCAGTGTTCTTCCAAAGCCTTCTCACAGGCTTCCTGAACAGGCAGGCCATTTCTTATCTTTTCTACAATAGCAAAAGACAGACAGCCTTTCATGATATCTTCGCCCATTCCTGTAGCAGCCGCAGCACCGGCCTCAGAATCCGCGTAAAATCCGGAACCGATAAAAGGACTGTCGCCTACTCTTCCAGGCTCTTTCATATACAGACCTGAGGTGGAAACTCCACAGGCCATACTTCCTTCCCTGCTGCGTCCAATGATGCATACCGTATCATGGCCCTCATAGGCACGCCGCTCTTCTTCCTTCATCTGTTCCTTTTTCTCTTCCTCATATCTTTTTCTGGAAGATTCTGTAAGCATGTTCCGGCAGGGCAGGCCTTCATAGGAAGCATATTTCATAGCCCCATCCCCTGCCAGAATGGAATTTGTCTTTCTCTTACTCAGACGGTAAGCTGCCTCTATGGGATTTTTCAGATTCTTCACAGAGATCACAGCTCCTGTGCCCAGAGTGTCTCCATCCATGTAGGCAGCGTCCAGTTCCACCTGGCCTTCTCGATTTGGAAGACCGCCGTATCCTACAGAAACATAGGCTGGATTATCCTCCACACATTTCACAGCCCGGACAATAGCTTCGCCCAGATCATCTTTTTCCTGCAATATCTGATTTCCCAGTCGCAGTCCTTCTTCAGACATCCGCCAGGTGGAAATCATCTGTCCCATGGGGGAATTCAATATTTTTGTAATCATATTTTTTCTCCTGTCCCGGTTTCCCTTAATAGTTTTCTTTCTGATAAAACCGTCCCATGAGGATATCCGTCTTTACCACATTCACAAAGGCATGGGGATCTGCGTTCATAACTTTCCGTATCAGAACCTTTGCCTCAGTACTGGAAACTACAGAATAAATCATCTTTCTGCCTTCATTGGAGTACATACCAGTTGCGGAAAATTCCGTAGCGCTGTGATTTGTCACCTGGCAGATAGCTTCGTAAACCGCCTTGGGATTATCTGTAACAATAAATAACGTTACCTTATTGTAAGCCTGATACAGCAGATGTATGGTCTGGGTAGATGTAAACTGGAAAATAATGGAATACAGGGCCTTGTCCCAGCCGAAAAGTATTCCGGCCAGTATCAGTACCACACCGTTTCCCATAAGGATATAGTTCCAGACATCTTTGTTCTTTTTCTCTGCGAAATAAACAGCTATAAAATCCGTGCCCCCTGTGGAGGATCCTCCGATCAAAGCCAGACTTATCGCCGCTCCATTGATCAGGCCGCCAAAGATACTGATCAGCAGGATATCCTGAGTGATGGGTACAGACGGTACAAAGTCCGTCAGTACACTGGATACCACGATGATCATACCGGTATTCAGTGTAAACTTCTTTCCGATGGCTTTAAAACTGACAATTGCCGGTATGGCATTCAGGATCAGGCTGACCGGGGCAAATGGAAGGGGAATACCCAGAAACTGTTCAAAAATCGTCTGGATCAGACGTGTAACTCCATTAAAGCCTCCCGGGTACAGACCTCCCGCCCGGACAAAGATCTTAATATTCACTGCCATGATCACTGCACTGATCAGCCCGAAAACAACTCTCTTTACTTCCCTCTTGGGATCTATATTCAGATTCACATTCTTCTTCATAACTTTTTCTTACAGCATGTGAGCGCGAAGCTCCTCTGGTGACTGAGCGCTTAAATATACAGGTGCAATATCAAAGACTGTCTTGCAGCCTGTCTGTCCTTCTTTATTCAGACGATATACAGCTCTTGCATAAGCTGCGATCACAGAAGAAGTAAATTCCGGATTGGAATCCAGCTTCAGGCTGTACTCGATCACATGATTATGCTCGTCATTCCAGCCGGTCTTTCCTGTACGGATCACAAATCCTCCGTGAGGAAGACCTGCATGGTCTCTCTTCATTTCCTCTTCAGTAATGAAATGTACCGTGGTATCGTACTCATCAAAATAGTTTGGCATAGTCTTGATCTCGTTTTCGATCTTTGCTTTATCAGCGCCTTCCTCGGCTACCACAAATACCTCTCTGGTGTGTTTTTCTCTTGTGGTCAGTTCCGGATTCTCACCGTTTCTTACAGCTTCCAGTGCCTTTTCCACAGGAATAGTATACTGTCTGGCGTCGATAACACCTTCGATCCTTCTAACCGCATCAGAATGTCCCTGGCTGACTCCTTTGCCCCAGAAAGTATAATCTTTTCCTTCAGGCATAATGGCATTTGCATATAAACGGTTCAGAGAGAACATTCCCGGATCCCAGCCGGCAGAGATCAGAGCTGTTTTTCCGCTTTCTTTTGCAGCCTTATCTACTGCAGCGAAATGCTCCGGGATCTTTGCGTGAGTGTCAAAACTGTCTACAACATTAAAATATTTTGCATATTCCGGGGTCTGTACAGGAAGGTCTGTAGCACTTCCTCCACAGAGGATCATTACGTCAATATCATCTTTCATTTTCACAGCTTCATCTACATGATAAACCTTTGCCGTTTCTGTAAGGATCTTTACAGAAGCCGGATCCCTTCTGGTAAAAACCGCTGCCAGTTCCAGATCTGGGTTGTGCTTAATAGCGCACTCAACACCCCGTCCCAGATTTCCGTATCCTAAAATTCCGATTCTGATGCTCATATCTCATTCTCCTATCTTTTTGTAAAATCTCCGGCGGAAATATTCCGCCACTTTCAAAGTATATCAAATTGATGGGCTTTGTCAATGCAGATTTCAAATAGAACATCCTATTATTCCTCTCGATGACCGTTGCCCGGCAAATGGTGCTGCGTGCCAGTAGCACGCGTCCAGCACGGACCGTAGCGGAGCAAAGACCTGCCCGTGCAAGCACGGCAGTCGCTTGTCGGGCGTATCGCGCAAAAAAGCGCTGCTGTATTTAGCAAATCTTAAATACAACAGCGCCTTTTATTTATGTATATCTCTTTAAATCTGAAGATCAGTCATGGATACGGATAACCGCTTTTACAATATCCGCTTTGTTCTTAATGGATTCATCCATGGCAACATCTGCCTGATCCAGCGGATATTCTTTGGTAACAATTCCTTTCAGATTTACCTTGCCGTCAGCTACTGCCTGAATAGCCATAGGATAAATATTTCTGTAGCGGAATACGGTCTTGAAGGTCAGTTCCTTATTCAGAGCAACGCTCATAGGCAGGGTTACTTCCCCGCTCTTACTGTATCCTACGAATACAATGGTAGAACCGTTTTTGGCGATCTCAATAGCCTGTCTGGAAGTGATCTCAGAACCTGCAGTCTCAATGACCAGATCTGTTCCCTTACCGTCTGTCAGTTCCCGTACTTTCGCAACCACATCTTCTTTCATACCATTGATAACGCCGGTAGCTCCCAGCTCCATAGCCTTGTCCAGACGCTTATCCATAACATCTACCACATAGACCTCATTAACGCCTCTGGCCTTCAAAGCCATCATAGAAACCAGACCGATACAGCCAGCTCCCATAACCACTGCTTTCTGACCCAGATGAGCGTCTCCCTGGATCGCTGCATGGAAACCTACTGCCAGAGGCTCGATCAGGGCTCCTTCCAGGGTGCTGACATTATCCGGCAGCTTAAAGCACAGATCCGCCTCATGGGCAACATACTCCTGGAATACTCCGTCTACAGGCGGAGTTGCGAAAAAGATCACATCCGGACAGAGATTATACTTGCCTTCTTTACAGAATTCACAGTGTCCACAGGTTTTTCCCGGTTCCAGAGCTACTCTGTCCCCTACCTGGAGATGTTTCACATTTTTTCCTACTTCCACTACCACGCCGCCTGGCTCATGGCCTAAAACAAAAGGCGGTTTCACAACAAAATCACCGATAGCTCCTGTCTCATAGTAGTGAAGATCAGAACCGCAGATTCCCACATAATCCAGCTTTACCAGCACCTCATCATCCTTCGGCGTAGGAATCGGTCTTTCCTCAAATTCGATCTTCTGGATGTCGGTCATGACCGCCACTTTCATTTTGCCTTCCATAATTACATACCTCCTGTTTTGTGAGGCTGCCCTGTTTTCACTGGCAGTCTCACTACTTTCTCTGGTCTTTAAAATGATAGCCTAATTATAATCCCCGTTTTCCAATACTACAAGTAAAATTCCTGACATTTTTCATGAAAAAAATGACTATTTTTATGGATATTCCATGGCGGCAACACAGCCTGTTCTTCCAGATTCTTCAGCTGTTTTTTAGTGATGGAACAGACGGATACCTGTAAATGCCATTACCATATTGTATTTATTACAGGTCTCGATCACAGCGTCGTCACGTACAGATCCTCCTGGTTCTGCCACGTATTTCACGCCGCTCTTGTGAGCCCTCTCAATGTTGTCTGAGAAGGGGAAGAAAGCGTCTGATCCCAGAGTTACCTCAGTCATCTTATCCAGCCATGCTCTCTTTTCTTCTCTGGTAAATACCTCCGGTTTCTTGGTAAAAGTCTTTTCCCATTCTCCGTCAGCCAGAACGTCCATATATTCTTCACCGATATATACGTCAATAGCGTTATCTCTCTCTGCGCGGCTGATGGAATCTTTAAATGGAAGCTCCAGTACCTTCGGGCACTGTCTCAGCCACCAGTTATCTGCCTTCTGGCCTGCCAGACGGGTGCAGTGTACACGGGACTGCTGGCCGGCGCCTACGCCGATGGCCTGTCCGTCTTTTACATAGCAGACAGAGTTAGACTGGGTATATTTCAGGATGATCAGAGAGATCTTCATATCTCTCTTTGCTTCTTCTGTCAGCTCTTTGTTCTCTGTCACAATGTTGGAGATCAGCGCATCATCAATCGCCAGTTCCTGACGGCCCTGCTCAAAAGTCACTCCATAAACTTCCTTATGTTCCAGAGGTGCCGGTACATAGTCCGGATCGATCTGGATCACATTGTAGTTGCCTTTTTTCTTTAAAGCAAGGATATCCAGAGCTTCCTGCGTAAATCCGGGAGCAATAACGCCGTCAGATACTTCCCTCTTGATCAGCATAGCTGTATCTTTATCGCACACATCAGACAGAGCGATGAAATCTCCGAAAGAAGACATACGGTCAGCGCCTCTGGCTCTTGCATAAGCGCAGGCAAGAGGTGAGAAGTTCTGCCAGTCCATATCGTTTACCCAGTAGATTTTTGCCAGGGTTTCTGTAAGAGGAAGTCCCACTGAAGCGCCGGCAGGAGACACATGTTTAAATGAAGTTGCAGCCGGAAGTCCGGTAGCCTTCTTTAAATCCCTTACAAGCTGCCAGCCGTTAAAAGCGTCCAGGAAATTAATGTATCCCGGCTTTCCGCTGAGAACTTTGATAGGCAGATCAGAGCCGTCTGCCATATAAATCTTAGATGGTTTCTGATTTGGATTACAACCATATTTCAGAGCTAATTCTTTCATATTTTAACTTCCTTTCTGTGGTACCGGATCATTCCGGATTTCTATATTTTCCTCTTTTGAAATTCTGTTACTGATTTTTATTAACGATCCTTGTCTCGTATTTTCCTGTCTCAATGTCGATAAACCGTACAAAAAGAGATACCTTATTCTCTTCGTTCAGGCTTTCCCATACTTCCTTGGTGAAGGCGTCGATATCACCGGAAATCTCCACCGGTTTAGGCTCTCCTTCAAAGCTTGGAAGAGGATCGCCGTCATGCATGTAAGTATGGATAAAACGTCCTTCTCCGGCAGCAGGATTCTCATAAGCAAAAGTGAATCTGCAGCAGGATTCCGGATCTCCATTGTTGCTCTTTAAGATAGACATGGCATAATTATAATGTCCGTTTTCAATATGCATAATTCCAGAAATTCTAGGTGTATAGTTTGGCCCGTCAGGCTCAAACTCACGGCTTCTTAAAGACTGCTCAAATGTCATCTGTTTGTCCATACCTTCGTATATGGTATCTGTCTGATCCCCATTGGTCACAATGGTCTTATTCCCCAGTACCCGTACCGGCGCATAGATGATCAGGCTGGGATCTTCCATTTTTGAAGGATCAAATGCCTGAGTACGGATTCCCTCACCGTCTTCAACGAATACACGGTTTCTGCTGTTGCTGCTCCTTCCCATAATAAAATAAGCGGCTACAGCCTTCTTTCCATCCGGAGTTTTGCCAAGGACGATCCCTCTCCCCGGATATGCATTATTTTTCAGTTCTTCTGACAATGACAGCGTCTTCATGAATTTCTCTCCTTTTCAGATAATTTATAAACTACAATAAATCTGATCCTACAGAAAAGCCTCTGTAACTTTCCCATAGAAAAAAGCCCACTATCCGAGCATTGTGCCCAGACGGTCGGCTTCCCTCGCTTATACTCCCCGTGGTCATTTCCACTTCCGTCAGTCATATAAGCAATTACAACATAACATCTATGGTAAAAAAAGTCAATGATTTTTACGGGGAAAATAAATGAAAGTTTCTATTCCTCGCACACCTGAAAGATATAAAACTTCAGATAATAAGAATCCCCCGCTCCCCACAATATGGGATGATCCGGCGCCTGGGTCCTGAATTCCACCTGGCGCAGACGCTTATGAGCATTCCTTGCCGCCTGGCCGATGGTCTGGGTAAACAGCTCATAATCCATGAAATGGGAGCAGGAACAGGTTGCCAGAAATCCCCGGTCTTTTACCAGCTTCATGGCACGCAGATTGATCTCCCGGTATCCACGGACTGCATTTTTGATAGAATTCCTGGACTTGGTAAAGGCCGGAGGATCCAGGATCACTACATCATATTTTTCGCCCTTTTTCTCCAGTTCCGGAAGCAGCTCGAAAACATCTTCGCAAATAAATTTTACCCGGTCTTCCAGTCCATTGAGCTTTGCATTCTCCTCTGCCTGATGAACGGCCAGTTCTGAGGCGTCTACCCCTGTAACTTCTGCCGCTCCGGCGATCCCTGCGTTCAGGGCGAATGATCCTGTATGGGTAAAGCAGTCTAACACTCTGGCCCCTTTACAGAGTTTCTGGATCGCCAGACGGTTGTACTTCTGATCCAGGAAAAATCCCGTTTTCTGTCCATCCTTTACATCAACCTGATATTTCACGCCGTTCTCTATGATTTCTACCAGAGGATCAAAAGGCTCCCCTATAAATCCCTTGACTCTTTCCATACCTTCCTGGGTCCGGATTTTGGCGTCGCTGCGCTCATAGACGCCCCGGATCTGTATTCCATCTTCCGCCAGGATCTCTTTCAAAAGCTCTACGATGGTCTCTTTCATACGGTCGATCCCAAGGGCAAGGGACTGGACTACCAGCACATCGGAGAACTTATCCACTACCAGTCCCGGCAGGAAATCTGCCTCTCCGAAGATTACCCGGCAGCTGCTGGTGTCCACAGTCTTTTTCCTGTATTCCCAGGCATCCTGTACTCTCTTTTTCAGGAATTCCCGGTCAATTTCCACATTGCTTCTTCTGGTCATCATCCGGATACGGATCTTGGAATTCCGGTTGATAAATCCCTTTCCCATAGGATATCCGTCAAAGTCATGGACCAGGACAATATCACCGTTTTCAAAACTTCCCATGATACTTTCGATCTCATTGTCATAAATCCAGGGGCCCCCTGCTTTCAAAGCTCTCCCCTCACCCTTTTTCAATGTCACAACTGCGTTACTCATTTTCTCATCTCCTGTCTTCTCTATATCCTTCTTATTCTTCTAATGAAAGCCAGACCTTTCTGTCCCTTCTTTTATCTTCCGTTCAGTTCTTTCCGCACTCTTTTCCATTCAGGAAAAAAGCGGTCCATATATGCCCAGAATTCCTTCCCATGTCCCGGCACTCGCAGATGGACCAGTTCATGGATCACCACATACTCCAGACACTCCCGGGGATACGCCGCCAGCTGAATATTCAGCCAGATCCTTTTCTTCTGGATATTGCAGCTTCCCCACCGGGTCTTCATATCCCGGAGTTTCCATTCCAGAGCGTGAAGCCCGGTGATCTTCTCGCACTTTTGGATCACCTGAGGCAATACTTCCAAAAGTTTCCTTTTATATGCCTCTTTTTGTGCCGTCCTCTCCTCTTCTGTAAGCTGACTGGTGCCTTTTTCTTTCCTGACTCTATCCAGTCTTTCTCTGGCAGTCAGGATCCAGTCCCATTTTTCCAGTACAAAATTTTCGATATGTTTTATTGCCATTCTCTCCGGAGCAGAAATCCGGATCTCTCCGTCATCAGGTGAAATCCGAAGATACAGGTTCTTGATCTTCTTTTTTTCTACCCGTATGTTTTCCCCTTTTATCTGTATCCATATCTGCTTTTTCACATCTTTTTTCACAATAAAAACTCCTGACCAGTGCCTTTCAGTTCCGATCCCATATTCTGGAGAACCCATTCCTTCAGTTTCTCGTTCCAGCCCTCTGGGGGAGCCTGGATCACGACTTTTTCTCCTGTAAACGGCTGAAGAAACACTGCCTTAGCGCAGTGCAGGGCAAGTCCCGGGAAATAAGGATTCTCCCCTGTGCCGTAAATCGGATCACCTAAAAGAGGATGGCCCAGCCAGGCCATATGTACCCGGATCTGGTGGGTCCTTCCCGTGAAGATCTTCCATCTGGCCAGAGTTGCATTCTCCAGGAACTTCAGAGCCTGATAACTGGTATCTGCAGATTTTCCTTCCGGCGTCACCTGCATTTTCAGTTTTTCTCCCGGCATTTTGCCTATAGGTTCCCGGATCCTTCCCTCTGGTTCTTTCAGATGTCCCTGGGCAAGCCCTATATATTCTTTCCGGAAAATGCCTTTTGCTTTCTGCTCTCCCAGCCGGGCTCCTGCTGCCTGATTCTTTGCCAGGATCACCACACCGGAAGTATCCTTATCCAGCCTTCCGATGATCCTCACCGGACAGGGTTCTCCTCTTTTTTCAAAGAGACCTGCCGCCAGATTTCCCAGAGAATCCAGATAATGTCCCCGCCCCGGATGACAGGGCATACCTGCCGGCTTATTCACCGCCAGGATATCCGGATCCTCATAGAGGATCTCCAGTTCTCCCTGCTGTGGAAGGACTTTTCCTGTGTTTTCTGAACTTTCTTCCAGACAGACGGTAAGAACCTCTCCCGGTGTTCCCACGTAGGAAATCCGCTGCTTTTTTCCGTTTATGCAGATACCATTTTCCCGGAATTTTGCCTGGCTGATCTGCCTTTTCGTAAGGCCAAGGGAATTTTTCAATACCCTTTCCAAAGGCTGAAAAGCTGTTTTTTCATCTAAAGTCAATTCCAGTTTTTTCATATTTAGTAGGCAAGAACTTCATAGCCGTCTTCTGTAACCAGCACCATGATCTCCCACTGGGCAGAGGGCTTTCCGTCTTCCGTATACACTGTCCAGCCGTCGCTGTCATCCACAAAGATCTCGTGGCTTCCCATGTTGATCATAGGCTCAATGGTAAAGATCATGCCCGGCGCCAGGAGCATACCGGTTCCTGCCTTTCCGATATAGCCAACCCAGGGATCTTCGTGAAATTCCAGTCCTACTCCATGACCGCCGATCTCCCGGACTACCGAATAGCCGTTGGCATGAGCGTGATCATAAACCGCCTGGCTCATATCTCCCAGAAATCCCCAGGGTTTCACCTGTGCAAGACCTTTTTCCACGCATTCCTTAGTCACATCTACCAGCTTCTGTTTTTCCGGTCCTACGTCACCGATACAGAACATTCTGGAAGAATCGGAAAAATATCCGTCCAGGATAGTAGACACGTCTACATTAATAATGTCTCCCTCTTTCAGCACCACTTCCTCTGAAGGGATTCCATGGCAGACCTGATCGTTTATGGAAGTACACACACTCTTGGGATATCCCTCATAATCCAGAGGCGCAGGGATCGCTCCCGCCTCTGTGGTGATCTTATAAACCCAGTCATCAATCTCCTGAGTGGTGATCCCCGCCTGTATATGCTCTGCCACATAGTCCAGCACCGCTATATTGATCTTGGCGCTTTCCTTGATCTTCTCAATCTGTGCCGGCGTCTTGATAATATCATGAGACGGGATCAGCACTCCTTTATTCTCATACATCTTCAGTTTTTCATCAAAAGCCTCATGGCATTTTTTATATTTCTTTCCGCTGCCGCACCAGCAAGGCGCGTTTCTCTCTAACAATTCCATTTTTCTTCCTCCTATGTAAGCTGTACCGCAAAGCAGAGAACCAGGGGAGTGTTAATTCTCATTCGTCGTCTGCCGGCGATACCGGCGCTTACGGCTAGTATACCACAAAATCCCGTGCCAGGTGAATATTTATCTTAAAGGACACGGCGGCTATTCTGCCAACTCTTTTTCTCTCCTTGTTTTCTCCTGGAAAATATAGTATGATGTCAGAATCAGGTCTTAGGAGGCAGAGACTCTGAGGAAAGTAATCCGCCTGGCCTGCTGCCCGCAGGAATCGCACAGACGGGTCAAGGCTTTCAACAATACGGATAAATAAAAAACTTTTATCAAATATGCGGAAAGGAATTTTCAATTTATGCAGTTATCTCAAAAAAGACATAAAATCTCCCGCTCTTTTTCTACGCTCCTGCTGGTCTTTCAAGGTGCGCTGGTAGGCGTAGGGGCAGTTCTTCCAGGGATATCCGGCGGTGTTTTAAGCGTTATTTTCGGGATTTATAAGCCGCTTATGGAATTTCTGTCAAATCCTGTGAAAACTTTTAAGCTCCATTTTCCTAGGCTGTTTCCCTTTTTTGGCGGCTATATTCTGGGATTTTTAGGCATTGCCAATGTGCTTTCCTTTTTTCTGGAAAAATATCCGGATCCTTCCGTCTGTGTCTTTATCGGTCTTATCACCGGAATGCTTCCCTCCCTGTTTCGGGAGGCAGGCGAACAGGGCCGCAGCAAAGGGTCCTATATTTCCATGATTCTGTGTATGTGTGTGATTTTCGCCCTTCTTATGGGGCTTCACATTACGTCCATAGAAGTTGCTCCCAATTTTTTCTGGTTTCTCTTCTGTGGATTCTGCCTGGCTCTGAGCCTGATCGCACCGGGAATGAGCTTTTCCACTCTTCTCATGCCATTGGGTCTGTATACCCCTTTTGTGGACGGAATCGGGCATTTTGACCTGGATATCCTGATCCCCGGCGGGATCGGGGCCGTGGTTACCATTATCTGCCTTGCAAAAGCTGTCAACGCTCTGTTTCATAAATATTATTCTGTCGCCTTCCACGGGATCATCGGTATTGTGATCGCGGCAACCATTATGATCCTGCCGTTCCAAAGCTTTCTGGCGCCCCGGACCGCTCTGATCAATTTGATCTGTATTCTTGCAGGCATCGGCGCAGCCCTTGCTCTGGATAAATTTAATACAAAAGTCAAAGCAGATGAATAGCTCTTTCCTGCCGCCAGGTGGATATCCGGATTTATCTGAATATTCATCTGGTTTCTATTTGCCTTAAATTTTCTGAATTTTTAATATATAGTTATTATTTAAACAGTTTATAATATATTTTCTTAAAAATTTTCAATTTATATATTGACAAATTCAGATTTCACT
>DXIQ01000052.1 GCA_019112785.1 Candidatus Blautia stercorigallinarum | reverse complement strand
TTTTGGCATACTCCAGGATCATTTTTCCTTCTACAGAAACTTTTGAATAGCTGAAAATGATCACCAGGTCTCCTTCTCCCGCATGGACAATCCCTTCGATGACTTCTGAGCCTCCCGAGGGCACCATAAATACTTTATACCCCAACCTCCGCAGGCGGAAGAAAAGAAGCTGGGCAGAGGAAGCCGAAGCATTTTTCCCATGGATATAAATATTCCTGGCGCTCTGGATCTGGGAAACTGCCCTGGAAAATTCCTTCTGATCAAAATTTTCCAGAGTACTGCTTAAACATTCCTGCTGCATGGCAAACCATTTGCCTATATCAAATCCCTGAGTCTTCAGGAGAGTCCCTGCAATTTTCCCTGCAGCTCCTTTTCCGGTCTTCTGTCCGATGATCTCATTTTTCATTTCCTTAAAGTCCCGGTATCCCAGATGTCTGGCTGCTCTGGAAATCGTAGCTTCTGATACTTCCAGACGCTTTGCCACTTCTCCGATACTCATAAACAGAAACTCATCTGTATGAGACTCCATAAACTCCAGGATCTTCTCGTCTGACTTTGTATATTTCCCTTCTCTCCCTGGTACCGTGATGGTCATAGAACATTCTCCTCTTCTTCCGCAATACAGCGGAACTCTTCTGCGATTCCCGGTGCTGATGCAAAAACTCTTTCCTGATCAGCAAGTACGATTCCTCCGGCTTCTTCCACAAGAAGCTTCCCTGCCCCATAGTCCCAGATATGCAAATGCCCTTCATAAAATCCGTCTAATCTGCCGCAGGCTACATAGGCCAGCTCCAGGGCCGCCGTTCCCACTCTCCGGATGTCCTGGCAGCGGTCATAGATCCTCCGCATACGGGCAAAAGCCCGGTCTGCGTCTTCTCTGCAGCCAGGGGCCGTCCCTATACTGATCAGGCTCTGGGAAAGAGACCGGACATTGCTGACAGAAATCCTCCTGTCATTTAAAAACGCTCCGGAGCCCTTTTTTCCGGAGAAAAGTTCACGGGAAAAGGGATTGTAAACAATCCCGAACTGGACTTCTCCTGCCTCTTGATAGGCAAGAGAGATCACACTATGCTGAAAATCATGGATAAGATTTGTGGTCCCATCCACCGGATCCAGAATCCAGATCTTCCCCTGAAGATCGATCTCTTCATTATCTTTTTCTTCCCCTAAAAACTGGACATCCGGATCTATCTGGGACAGTTTCTCAAAAATCATTTTCTGCACCCGGACATCCACTGCCGTCACATAATCTGTAGGGCCCTTTTCTGAAATATCATCAATACCCTTCCGCTCTGTCAGCTGCCTTCCTGCTTCCAGAACGATCTTAATTGCTTCACTGAATACATCCATCTTCATCCCTCCGCTCCTGCACTTTCCCTTTCCTTATATAATACCACAGACTTTCTCCCTAGTACATCGTCCGATAAATAACTGGACCAATCACGCAGGATGTTTTTTCGAGACGATGTACTAGTGTACTGTCTCTTATTGGCTGATCAATACAGAGACGTAATCTCCGCCGATGGCGTGGATTTCTTTCAAGGCTTTTTTCAGGAGGCCGGCGGTTTTCACCTGAAAACCGGCGTAGTCGGAGATTTTAATGCTGTATCTTCCTGCTTTCATTTCTTCGTACAGGTCTGCCACACGATTGGTTTCTTTTGTAAAATCGGTCCGGATACAGCCATACTGGACAGCCTGGTGGGTGTCGCTGCCTGCCACTACGGGAATGTCCAGCAATTTTCCCAGTTCTCCGGTTTTCTTTTCAGTGGCTGCCCGGTCCGCGGCAATGTCTTTGCCGTTGAGATCCAGAAAGTCCAGACGTCTCAGCTGTTCCAGAGGCAGCTGGGGAATGTGGCCTCCTTCCCGGAAAGGGTGGCCTGCGCCTACGATCACATGATACTCATCAAAAAGATCCCGAAGTTTCTCAAAAGGGAGGAAGGTATCTTTTTCCTTGTGGGGCTCCAGACGTTTATTTAATTCCAGAATTTCCTCCGGCACACCCATACAGAGGATATGGCCTCCCTCTGCAATATCGGTCTCCATTCCAGCGAAGATCCGCAGTCCCTGGTCTGTAAGCAGGGTGTCTCCATCTCTGTGGTATTTATCCAGGAGATATCCGTAGACCTGGTCAAATCCCAGGGTATTAAAATGTTCTGTCAGACACAAAGCGTCCAGCCCTGCTCCTTTCGCTTCTCCAAAAAGCCAGTCCGTATACACAGTGGAGAAAGGAAGCCGCTTTGCCAGCTTCCCGTGTGTATGAAAATCCATATACATATTCTGTTTACCTCCTAAAGTATTGTGGCTGCCAGAACTGTCAGGGAAACCCACAAAAAGGACACTGCCAGAAACAGCAGGTCGTTGTAGGTGACCTTCAGTCCGGAAAGCTTCATTTTTTTAACTTCCTTATTGGCCGCTCCATAACGGTAGCCTTTGATTTCCAGGGCTTCCACTGTTGTCCGGGACCGCTTGGCCGTATTCAGCATAAGAGGATAAAAAGAATGGATGATCATCTTGATCTGGTAGATCAGATACCGGATTTTTCCTATAATTGTGTCTGTATCCGGCGCATTTCCTCTCAGCCTGTAAGACAGAAGCACGTTCTGGAACTCCTCCATAAGCATGGGGAGCATACGATATGCATAGGAGATGGAAAAAGAAAGTTTTTCCGGACAGCCGTACCACATCAGACCGTTGGAAAGCCGGTCCGGATCCAGGCCGGAAAACACTGTAATGGAAGCCAGGGATACGGTTGCCACCTTCAGTGTAAGGATCAGAAGGGGCAGGATCGTCTCTGCATTTCCTCCGAACAACAGGGATACTGCAAAAAGATAACCGGTCTGGGAAAACACGCCCAGGATAAACAAAAAAAGAACCAATCCTGCCACTCTTGCCATAATGGTGGTCACTGCCACCAGGAGAAAACAGCCCAGCAGGAATACCAGGTCATTGACAAACCAAGGCGCCAGGGCAAAAAACACATACCATACCAGGAGTATCCTGGGGTCCAGCATGGCAATGACCGTATCATCATTCCCATAGGCGTTTTTCAGCACCTGATTCCGCAGGAAATCCATGGAAATTTTATCTACTACGCTGTCTGTCAGCTTTTTCATTACTTTTTCCATTTTCTCAACCTCCAAATCCCTTTACAAACTCATCCACCGTGTAGCAATAAGCCTCCTTATCAAGGGCCTGTCCCATAGTAAAGATTTCCGGCGGACGGATCCCGGCTCTGCGGACAGCTTCCTCATTGCCGAAGATCTCGTCTCTGGTTCCGTCTGCGATGATCTTTCCCTG
>DXIQ01000051.1 GCA_019112785.1 Candidatus Blautia stercorigallinarum | reverse complement strand
ATCGTCTTTCAGGACCCGGATAACCAGCTTTTCTCTGCCAGTGTTTACCAGGAAATCTCCTTCGGCATCCTGAATCTGGGGGTTGCCCCGGAAGAGGCCAAAAAAGAGGTGGAGAAAGTCATTGATTATCTGGAGATCACCCCTTTCCGCCATAAACCTACCCACGCCTTAAGCGGAGGTCAGAAGAAGCAGGTTTCCATTGCAGATATCCTGGTCATGCACCCGGATATCATTATCCTGGACGAGCCGGCAGCGGCCCTGGATCCAAAGCATACCCAGATGGTAAACCACATTGTAGATCAGATGACAGAGGCGGGGATCACCGTTCTCATGGCTACCCACGATGTTGATTACGCCTATGAGTGGGCAGATGAAGTCATCCTTTTCCATGAAGGAAAAGTCCTGCTCCACGGGTCTCCCGCCCAGGTCTTTTCCAATAAACGGGTTCTTGCCCAGACTAACCTGGAGCCCCCTGCAGTATTGGAGCTTTTTGAAAGTCTGTGCAGAAAAGGGATCCTGAAAGCCTCTCTGGAAATCCCCAGGAATTTAAAAACCCTGGAACAATATATAGAAGAAATAAAATTAAACCCACATTACGGAGGAAAGAAACCATTGACAGCAGAAACAAAGAAAGCCATTCTGGCAGTAAGCTTCGGCACCAGCCACAACGACACCAGAAAAGTGACCATTGACGCTATTGAAAGAGATATGCAGGAGGCCTTTCCCGACTATCACCTTTACCGGGCATGGACCAGCAAAATGATCATTAAAAAGCTGAAAAACCGGGACAATATCCATGTGTTTACCGTCCGCGAGGCCATGGAACAGATGAAAAAAGACGGGATCACGGATGTTCTGGTACAGCCTACCCATGTGATCAACGGTATCGAAAATGATCTGATGAAGGAAGACGCCCTGGCTTACCGCGATGATTTCCATTCCATTTCTTTTGGAGATCCTCTTCTCACCAGCGCAGAGGATAACCTGGCAGTGATCCAGGCGGTCGCCGACGAATTTTCCGATCTTACTCAGGATCAGGTTCTGGTGCTTATGGGCCACGGCACCACCCATTACGCCAACTCTATTTATGCCGCCCTGGATTATACCTTTAAAGACAAAGGCTACAAAAATATTTTCCTTGGTACCGTAGAGGCTTATCCGTCTATGGAAAGTCTGATGAGAATGGTAAAAGAATATAATCCTTCTAAAGTAGTTCTGGCACCCTTTATGATCGTGGCAGGAGATCATGCGAAAAATGATATGGCAGGAGATGATCCGGAATCCTGGTACAGCCAGTTTAAAGCCGCAGGATTCCAGGTAGAACCTGTGGTAAAAGGCCTGGGGGAATATCCCGGAGTCCGCAGCCTTCTGGTAGATCATCTGAAGGCTGCCGCAGAAGCTTAAAATCCTGCAAATGAGAAATGATAGAAAAATATAAGAAAAACCTGGAGGTCACAGAAAATCTTACATGTGTGACCTCCAGGTTTTTTCTATTGTGCCATGCCGATCTCCTCCAGCCATTGAGAAACCGCCTCTGTACAGTTTTCTGCCTCGCTGCTTCCAAGGGAAAGCCCTTCTGTAAGCTCCGCCTCAGGCTCCATTTCCTCAATAGTATCAAGAGAACCGGAAAAACCGCTGCCCCCGCTGGTATTAAAAGGAGCGATCGTCTTTCCGGAAAGATCATAGTCATCCAGAAATGTATAGAGGATCATAGGCATATCGCCCCACCAGTTGGGGAATCCCAGATAGACCGTGTCATATCCTGACAGGTCCACTGTATCTGCAATAGCCGGACGGGCATCGCTGCTCTGTTCCTCCCGGGCAATGTCCAGAAGTTCATCATAGTCCTCTGTATATGGTTCCTCAGGAACAATCTCAAACAGGTCTGCGCCTGTCTGGCTCTGGATCTCCCGGGCTACAGCTTCTGTATTGCCTGACCAGGAGAAATAAGCGATCAATGCGCTGCCCTCTCCTCCCCTGCTTTCTCCATCATCTTTTGTACTATCTGCCGGCTCTGTATCTGCAGTTTCCTCTGTTTCCTGAGAATCTGTGCTCTCTTCTGCCGGATCTGCGGCGGTCCCTTCTGATCCGTCTGTACCGCCGCAGGCTGTCATGCAGAAAACAGCGGTTCCCGCAAGTGCCGCAAAGAGTATCCTTTTAAGTAACTTTGCTTTCATAGGCCTCCTGCCTTTCTGCTATTTGCCAAGATTCATACATTTCCCGATCACATCACCGGTGCGGAGATACTCGTAGGTAGGCATCTCAAAAAGAACCGGTTTCAGCTCATGGTAATTGATCTTTCCTTCTTCGTTTAATACATTCTCTTCTGCATAAACGCCATCAATCTTACAGATAAAACTTTCAAAGCCTTCTGTCTCATAGATATCATCCACAGTACAGTCCATGACCACCGGCGCCTCATCGATCACCGGCGCTCCGGTTCCTTCTGTATGGAATTGGAACATCTCTGATTTATCTACTTTATTCCCGCTGACACAGCCTGCCCGGTCTGCTTTTTTCAGCATTGCCTCATCTACGATATTCACAGTCAATGCACGGGTTTCTTTGATCCCTTTATTGGTATAATGGGGTTTTGCAAGGCTGACCATGATCCGGTCATGACCGATGATCCCCACATGTCCTACCAGGACATAATTAGGTTTTCCATTTACCATAGTTCCTACTACTACAAGAGGAGTAGGATAAAGTGCAAGGCTCTTTCCGATATTCTTTTTCATGATATTACTTCCTTTCCATCTTGTTTATCTCAGTTTTTTGCCAAGCTCATAGGCCTGTTTTGGATATTTTGACTGCCGGGTCATAGAAGGAGTCCCGCAGCCTTTTCCAAGTACCATTCCCATATCCTTCAGATTCAGGTAACGGACCAGGGTCTTATAATGAGCTTCCAGAGCGTCAAAGGTCCAGCTGTCACTGTTCCAGGCAGCTGTCAGAAGCGCGGATCTCATACCTTTGCGCTGTATGCTGCTGTTAAATGCGCAGAAACGGTCGATCAGTGTTTTCAACTGTGCCGACATTCCATAGTAATACAGAGGTGTTACAAACACCATCATATCCGCCTCCAGGATATCCCTGCGGAATCCTTCCACATCATCTTTCTGGACACATGGCCCTTCATAACCACAGTGGATACATCCTGTGCAGGGATGGATATCTCCATGGGCAGCATCGATCACCTTCACACTGTGGCCGGCTTCTTCGGCTCCCCGGATAAAATTTTCCGCCAGCATGTTTGAAGAACCATGCTTATTGGGACTTCCTTCCAGAACTACAATCTTCATCTTAATGCCTCCAATCTGACAGATATCTTCCTGTATATTGTAAGATGGATTGCTTTCTAAGTCTAATACCTGTCTATTATTGTTCTCCATACGTTTTATGAATAGTTCAGCTTCCCACTATACTCTCAGATCCAGATACATCTCAGATTTCACAAATAGGTATCTCCCCATTTGGCGATTTCATAATAGATGTGCAGCATAGCTTTACCGGCCTCTGTCAGGGAATACTCGACCCTAAGCGGCACCTCGTTGTATTGTTTTCTCTGTACGATTCCCCTTTCTTCCAAAACTTTTAAAGTGCCGGAAAGCATTGTATTGGTTATCCCGTCTAATTTCTTTTTCAGCTGACCAAACCGCAGCCGGTCTGCTTTTTCTAATTCATAGATCACACGGGATGTCCATTTCCCGGCGAAAAGTTCCAGCGTCTTTGATACGGGACAGTTTTCGGCAGGGGTCTCATTTTTAATATACTCCTGAAATTCTTCAAATGTCATTATTCAGTAACCTCCCTGGTACGAAAAATAATACTTGGTACATATAATCTGCGTACTTGTTTTGCATTTTAAAACATGGTATGTTTTTTATACCACGAAAAAATATATCTTGTCAATTAAAGGAGGTTCTTATTATGGAATTACAAAACGCAATTTCTTCAAGAAGAGCAATACGCTCATACAAAAATACGCCTGTAGAGGATGAGAAGCTAGACCAGATTTTAAAAGCAGGATGTGCAGCTCCTGTAGGAAGAAACCTATATGATCATTTAAGGATCACAGTAGTCCAAAACCAGGAACTCCTGCACAGAATTTCAGAAGGCTTAAAAGCAAATATGCATGTGGATTTTGACCCGATATATCAAGCGCCTGTATTGATCCTGATCTCATCAAAAAAAATGCCCTATCCCAATATTGAATTTGCAGACGCCGGCTGTATCATGCAAAATATGATGCTGGAAGCAACGGAACAGGGGCTTGGAAGTGTTGTCATATGGGGAAGCAGCATGGTGGTAAATGCTGTACCGAATCTGAAAAAAGCTTTACAGATCCCAGATGATCATACTGCTGTAGCAGGTATTGTCACAGGTTATGCGAAAGATGCTGTAGAGGCAAAAGAGCTTACCCTTTCTATCCACGTAGACAGGGTATAAGGAGGTGCAGGAATAATGGTATTAGTAACCGGAGCCGGCGGACAGGTAGGTAGATCTCTCATACAGGCGTTATCCGCCAAAGGGATTTCTGTACGGGCCTGGATCCACCGGGAAGAACAGAAAGAATCTGTATTATCCTCAGGAGCTTCTGAAATATACATCGGAGATTTAGCTTTAAAGGAAAATGCTACCAAAGCCATGAAAGGAACAGATACCGTCTTCTTTATCTGTAATACAGCTAACCCCCGGGAAGACGAGATTGGCGCCCATTTGATCAGGACAGCTAAAGAGCTTGGAAATATTACCTTCATCTACCATTCTGTTTTACATTCACTGCTGTCTGATATGCCTCATCATGACCGGAAGAGAAAAGTCGAAAAAACACTGATAGATTCGGGAATCCCATATGTGATCCTGCAGCCCGGGGTATTTATGCAGATGTTGCTGCCCTCGATCCGCTCTGTAAAAAACGGCGATCCATTTGTTCAGAAATTCTATGCATCTCGCCAGACAAAAATGAGTTTTGTGGACATGAAAGACTATGCAGAGGCAGCTGCCAGGATCATCGCATCCGGAACATTTACCTATGGCACATACGAATTTTGCAGCAATGACCCCTGCTCCCTGACGGATATGGAAAACATTCTTTCCCAGCTCACCGGGCGTACAGTCACAAGTGCTTTTATCAGCGATGAAGATTTTCTGGAAAATTCCCATATGTCACCAGACAGCTACGCCGGTCAGACCCTTCTCACAATGTTCCGCCATTACAATAAAAGCAGTTTCTGCGGGAATTCTTTTACAATAACACAGATCCTGGACCGGAATCCGGTCTCGGTCAGAGACTATCTTGCAGAAAACCTTGAAACAGCCAAATCCAGATCATCTATATAAAAGATCATCCCTGACCCCCATAGCGGCTTTTTGTTAATGGAAAATGGTTATGGCATCCGCTTTATACGGGTGCCATAACCATTTTTAATGTTCCTGTATCGTCTGTACGAAAAGGGAAACTGCCTGAGAAAACAGATGATTCTTTTTCCACAGGATCACGCTTCTGGTAACATGGGTAGGAAAGATCTGGCGGAAGCAAAGTTCCGGATCCGCATGTATAGACAGTGCGCCGTCCAGACAGACGGCACAGCCCATGCCCGCCTCTACCAGCAATGCGCTGTTGGAAAGAAGATTATAATAAGCGGGAATATTTAAGTGCCGTTCCTCGCACTGCATCCAGTGAAGGATCTGATTTTTGGCATTTTCTCTTCCCGGCATGATCAGGGGATATTTCTTTATATCTTCGATCGTCACGGTCTCTTTTTCGGCAAGTTCATGATCTTTTCTGATAAGAATGCCCCAGGTCTCTTTCTGAGGAAGTCTGACATATTCAAACTTGGAGGTATCAATGGGCTCCATAACAAGCCCCAGGTCCAGCAGCCCATGCTCGATCATCTCTTTGATATTATCCGCCATGCCATTATAAAGATCAAACTGCACAGCCGGGTATCTTTCACGAAATTCTTTCATGCAGACTGCCAGTGTATGGCCTCCTATGGCTTCGGTCGCACCGATCCGGATCGTTCCGCAGATCACATCCTGACGATCAGTAAAAGTATGTTCCAGCTTATCTGCCAGTTCTACGATAGTTTCTGCCTGTTGTTTAAACAAAAGCCCTTCATCTGTCAGGGTAACCGAACGTTTTCCCCGGATCAGCAGCACAGTGCCCAGCTCATCTTCCAATTCCATCAGCTGACGGCTGAGCGTAGGCTGGGTCACATGAAGAATGTCTGCAGCTCTTGTAATATTGCCCTCGTCCGCTACTGTAAGAAAATATTTCAGTACACGCAGTTCCATCTTATCGCCTCCTGCTCATTATCCTATTTTCCTGCTTATTACCTGAATTATATCATTCCGTCCGCAAAGGAGCAATTTACAATATTCTTTCAGGTTCTTTTTGCAGACTTTTTTCCCCTTTTGTCTACGTTGCAGCAAAAGAAGGCAGCTTCAGGGCCTATCCGTCACTGTCATTTTACTTATTACAATGGTGTTCCATAAGATAGAATTCATATATTTGAATTCTCGTATTCTTAAAGTTCGTTGATAGTTTCTGTCACTGATATCGTCCGTATCCGTTTGGCTGGAGAATAAGCCGCCAGCACCGCTGCAGCAATGACAAACAACACAATGATTGCCAACGCTCCGATTGGCAGACTCCAAACTGCGTATGGGAAGCGGTTTGTGATAAGGAAATCATACAACATTTTGCTGAGCGGCAGGCCGAGCATACAGCCGATAACACAGCCAAAGAAGGCATAGGTAAAAGCTTCTGCCAGAATCATTTTTGAAATCTGATGCCCATCCAGTCCCACAGCCCGCATAGCACCATACTGTTTGATCCGGGCTGATACGCTCATAGAGATACTGTTGACAATATTCAGCACTGTAACCAGTGTGATAATCCCCAGAAAAGCATAGACACAGGCAACAAAAGCGAAATAAGTGCCAGATGTGCGTTGATCCCGCTTATCATTCATAGTATAACCCTTTTCCTCTACAATCTGACGGATTGCGGCAACATCCTCGTCTGTGGCATTGGAAGTTGTTTGAACCATAATAAGCGAATAGTCTGTAATACCGGTCAACCGGGTAAATGTCTCTCCCGATGTAATCAACGTGATCTTCCCGTTCGTAAGGCCATCCCCGCTAAATGGATCATATTTTAACAGACCGGCAATCGTAATCTACTCGTTTCCAACAAGAATGGTATCGCCCACCTTCCAGGGACTGTTCCGATCCCATGTTACAAGGACATAGCTGCTGTCGCCATAAACTTTGGACAAATCGCCGCCCCGGCGAAGCGTTCCATCTTTTTGGAGAGCTTTCAGGTCAAAATCATCAAAGGATACAAGATCCACAGTGCTGGAAAGAGTCATATCACCCTCCAGCCCGGCAGCCACGTCAAAGCTGCTCCTGCGTCCATAGACCTGTTTGACGCCTTCCATATTTATAAGCGTCTGCACCAGATCGCTGTTGATAGAATCATTCCCGTCACTGCTTGAAATGTCAATATCAGAAGCGGCCGCCGATTGAGGCATCAGATAATCCACAAAATCGATCAGAACAGAAAAACTCAAAAACAAAACAATGCTCAGAGCAAAGGAGCCTGTCATCAAAAATAAATTTTTCTTGGCAGCTATCCCATGATGAATCCCCAGTGCCGTTTCAATTTTGAAAAAACCTGGGCGGACACAATGACGGCTCATTTTATCTGACTCAAGATTTCCCGAAACCGCTACAACAGGTGATACCCTGGCTGCCTGCTTAGCCGGGATTCCTGCAGCCAACAGGACAGTAATCACGCCTACCAAAATGCCACTGATAATTCCAATACTGCTGATGCCGAACAACGGAATGTTCACGAACTCTTCCCCGACAAGGAATTTTAAAGCAGCACATAATACCCACGATGCCAAAACACCTAGAACAAGACCAATAGGAACGGCGACCTTGCACCAGTTCAAAGCTTCCAGACGCACAAAACGGATAATCTGCTGTTTACTCATACCGATGCAGCGCATCATACCAAAAAACTGGGTGCGCTGAGCAACACTGCTGTTCATACTACTGGAAATCATCAGCACTCCGGCAATAAGGACCAACAGAAACATCACCCCAGCCGTCATTAGCAGAGTCTGTCCTATTGTGGTGTTTAGCAAACTGCTAAGGAGAGAAAAATCGCCATGTTTTTCTGCGAGACGGGACTGTTCCATTCTTACACCCATTTCCGCCATACTGAAGATAGCTGTAACCATGAATACAGCGAAAATGATGCAAAGCAGCGTCATACGGTTTTTCCGCCGGTGAACCTTGGCAGAGATTGGAATCAAACTTAAATAGCTCCTCATTTTCCGGGCATGAACCGCAGTTTTACCGATTCCATATATTTTTGAAACCTTTTTATCTTTTAATAAATTCATTTGATCATACACCTCTTTCCGATTTGATATAGAAAGAGTAACACATTAATCCTACAATCAAATGACTTCCAGCCTACAATTTTGTAGGAATTAAGAACTTCTTCCCTGTAGATAGTTCAGACACGCTCATTCCCATGATCGGGTATGTGATAGTGTGTGGAATTGTTCCCAGCATACTCCCCAGAAGATGTTTTTTATAATCTACTTGTACAGCACCCATGTAAAGGCTGACAACATCACTGGGGATCCGCACGATACGAGCTGCGAAACAAAAAAGCACATCATTTTCTTTCTTAGGTCACGGTAGATGCTATCTGAAATTATTTCTTATAAAATAAAGCCAGATGATCCCTACCCTCAGTGTACAAGGGACCAAACGCCTCTGCCATGTAATTTTGTACACTGAGGGTAGTATTAATATAGTTCTAAATCGGCTAAGAAAATTAAGTATTTCAATAATTCATTTGGGAATAACATCATTTTTTAAATAAAGGGAAATCGCGCCGCCATCCCGTAATCCTTTTTTATAAAATCTCTCCATTGCATCTTTGTCACGGGTCAGGGTGTCCATACCACAGATATCATCCAGTGCAATGATCAAAATCCTGCCCTGGTGTTCCAAGCTGACTGCTTGATCAAGCAAGGCATTATAGTTATCCGCACGCTGTTCCATCCGCGCTGCCGCTCTTGGGTATTTCCTTCGTATTCCGCTGGCGATCAACCGGTCCTTTCCCGGTTTTCTGCGAAAATCCTTCGGTCTTGTAAGGATCAGGACAACTTTATCACAGCCCATGAAGAAAGCTTTTTCCACCGGAATCGGATCACTGAGCGCCCCGTCATAATAAGGTGTCCCTTTTACCATATACGGAGGACATGCCAGAGGAATCGAACAGGAAGCCTTTATAATATCGTAGTTGTCCTGAGCAATATCACTTTTATCGAAATATTTAGCTTCCCCAGTGAGAGCATTGGTCGCAACAGTGATGATCTCCGCCGGATTGGCAGCGATGGCGGGATAATCAAGGGGATTTTCTCCGCCTTTATTGCTGAGCGATCCGTAGATATAATCCATATCTATATAACTTCCCTTATGTATCAAGTTTCTCAGACTCATATATTCTTTACGGCTTGAATATTCTGTATAGAACAGATAATTTCGTCCTTTCTGACCTGCGGCGTAAGAAACCATATTGGCACTCCCTGCAGACACACCGATACCCACATCGAAATGAATATTTTCTTCCATACAGCAATCCATAACACCTGCGGCATAGATTCCTCTCATTCCGCCGCCCACATCTATAATGGCACTTTTCATATCTGGTCTCCTTATCTTACCTTATGTCCTGATGCAATCTCAAAATGATATTTTACAATCCCAAGATCGATTTTTGTATATGGCCCTTTTCCAGCTGCACGGATAACCGGACTTCCATCCTTGATCCCCATCTTAAACTTTTGCTGATTCATAGCTGTTGGAGCGAGAAGCGCCGCCTCGGCCCCCTTACGGAACCCATCGGGCATCTCACCTTTTGTCGCCATAACGCTTTCAATCTTTTTGCTCTTATGTGCCTTTCCCTGATCCGCTCCATATCCTATAGCTATGACCAGCACCAGTTTTTCAGTCATTGGGATGATTTTCTTCACATTGGTCTTATTGAAAGTAAGTGCTGTCCAGCAGGTATTAAGCCCCATCATCTGAGCTGCCAGGACAAGCTTCTCTCCATAATAACCGCATTTTTCCTGAAGATCATCAGAAGGGATTCCCGCCAGAATAATATAATTCTCAACATTCCGGAATTTCCCATAATGGGCCAGCCTGGAATCAAAGCCGGATGGATCATCATAGCGGATCTGAATATGAAGTCCGCTCTCCTCATTACACTCTTCGATCAGTGTATCTATTTTCCGGCGTTTTTCCTCCTCAATCTTCTTTCCGGAATATACTCTTACAGAATGTCTTTCTTTAATAGCCTGTATGATATCCATCTTTCATCCCTTCCTTTTTATTTTAAATCTTTTGTACTTATTTTAATTCTATATGGCATCTGAATTATATCACAACACTTGTTGCTTTAACAACATTCAGTTTTATCATATACGTTGTAAAAGCAACATACGCGCCTTATCTGTATCTTTTGATAATTTTTCTTCAAAGGGGTTGAAAAATACCGGCATAGGGTATATATTGTAAGCGCGAAAAGAATACCCCCATGGGGTTTATGAAAGCAGCATAGATAGATTTGGAAGAGAAATCCCTTAAGCCGGATTGATAAAGCCGAAGTCCAATGTTCAAAGCTGCGGCCATGAGTCTTTCCAGCTTCTGCATGGTAAGTAATCCATTGCGTCTTAACTGGTTTAAAATGTATAACACCAGTAAAGATAAAAAAATCAAAACAAAGAAAACTAACAAGGAGGACAAAACTATGACAAAAACAATCATTATTGAAAGCATGATGTGTGGACACTGTGATCTGTTCAATTTTTAGGAAAGGAGTCATTGATCATGAAAAATAGAAAAAACCTTGGCTGGGGTGAGCTTATCCTTGGAATTCTTCTTATCATTTTAGGAATCTATACGTTTATCAATCCTTCTGGTGCAATAAGGGGAGTGACTTTTATTTACGGCCTTGTTGCACTGATAACCGGCATTATTGATATCATCTTTTATATCAAACTGGAAGAGCGCACAGGGACTTCTCCTGTTCTGTCACTGGTGGGAGGTATTATCAGTATCATCGCAGGTTTTCTGATCCTATTTAATCTTGGAATCGGAACGTGGGTAATGGTCATCCTGTTCCCTATCTGGTTCATTGCCCATTGTATTGCACGGCTTGCACATCTGCCTTTTATCCGCATAACTTCCGGATTTGGCTACTATTACTTTACTCTTTTTGTAAACATCATCGGATTGGTCCTGGG
This sequence comes from Candidatus Blautia stercorigallinarum, assembly GCA_019112785.1. GTDB lineage: Bacteria > Bacillota > Clostridia > Lachnospirales > Lachnospiraceae > Blautia > Blautia stercorigallinarum. The sequence continues at coordinate 51,707 of DXIQ01000051.1, read as the reverse complement.
CATTATGATGATCTTTGATCCATTTATTTCTTTCTTCTCCATAGGGTATTTAATCGGAATTTATCTGATCTTTCTTGGAGTTGACAGTATCGTTTTTGCTCTGAACTTATTAGATTCCCGATGGTAAAACAGATATAGCATAGAAAAGCCGAAACAACCTTGTATTGAATCAAGGGTTTCGGCTTTTATCTTTTTAATCTCAATACAACATGCCATATGATGGTCGTAAATAAGATTCCTCGTTTGGCTAACCGGATTCTCAAAAATGTAAAAAATCAGATGCGGATATAGGTGTTCCCATGCAATTTAAGCTCTATGAACTTCTTTTATGAAAAAGGGGCTATCGGGAAATAGCCCCTTTTTGTATCTTTATCTTTTATGCTTTTTGTGCTCTTTTTACTTTTTCTTTCTCCCAGAGTTCATCTGCCACCGGCGTCCATTCCTTTGCATACCTGTCACATTTTGCGCAGAGATGATCTGCGGATTCCGGCGACTGAAGATCTGTGGAACGAGCTCCTGTTTTCTCCACCATCTCCCTGAGTTTATCCGGATTCTCCAGCATAGGACAGGGCTGCAGCATATTATCATTAAAAGGCTGCCCGTCATGGTAAGCCATCATCATCGGCGATTGAAGGGCTTCCAGCAGAGTCTTTTCACGGATATTTGAATCAGAATAATGAATAAAGACACAAGGGTCAACATCTCCATTTGCGTTAATATGCAAATACCGGCGTCCTCCTGCGACACATCCGCCCACATATTCCGCATCGTTCTGGAAATCCATGGCAAAAAGCGGTTTTGTCGCACGATATTTTCTGATGCGGTCATAAGTCTCCTTTCTCTGTTCCGGTGTGGGAAGCAGTTCCGGAGATGCATCGTTACCTACCGGCATATAGTGGAAGTACCATATAAAATAAGCTCCCATTTCGATCAGACTGTCAAAGAACTCTTCTGATGTGATGGATTCAAAGTTTGCGCTTGTATAGCAGGCTGAAATTCCATAGATCAGTTTCTTTCTCTTAAGAAGCGCCATAGCGTCCGTTGCTTTTTTGTATACGCCGTTACCCCGGCGAAGATCTGTGGCACTCTCAAATCCTTCCAAAGAGATCGCCGGTATAAAATTTCCTACGCGGAGCATATCATCAGCAAAAGCTTCATCGATCAAGGTTCCATTTGTAAAGCAGAGGAATACACAGTCGTTATGCTTCTCACAAAGACGAATCAAGTCTTTTTTACGCACCATAGGCTCACCGCCTGTATAGATGTATAAATATACACCTAATTCCTTTCCTTGCTGGATAATACTGTCGATCTCATCAAAGCTTAAATTTAATTTATTGCCATATTCGGCAGCCCAGCACCCTGTACAATGAAGATTACAGGCACTGGTAGGATCCAGCAGGATAGCCCACGGAATATTGCAGCCATACTTTTTCCTGAGTTCTTCCTGCTTCGGCCAGCCGACTAATGCCGCATTGATAAAAAAGTTTACCGCCGTCGTCTTCATCACATTTGGATCAATGTCTTTGAGGACATGACGGATAAATACATAATATGGATGCTCCGGATTGGTCATTGCCTCCCTGATCAGCTTCCGCTGGCTGACAAACTGATCGCCGGCGAATTTATCCGCCCAGTCCATGATTTTCAGCATATTTTTATCTGGATCCTTATACAGATAATTAAAGGCCTGTTCCAAACCGAATTTTTGAATTGTTCTTGTTACACTGTTGCTCATATTATCTATCTCCTTTTCTTATGTATGATTTGATACAGTCCCCGCTCGACAAGTCTTCCCCTGTCCGCTGCGCTTTTATAAATTTAAGTATTTATATCAGCATAGATTTTATCACGACACTTGTTGTATTAGCAACATTCAGTTTACTTTAATAAGTTGTAAAAGTAACATATTGTCCTATAGTGTTGCATTAAACATAATACAAAAGAACAGTAACTTTATCTCTCTTGACAAGCTACAGTAATACTTTTATTATTATGATGTAACACATGTTGCATTTACAACATAATTCCTATATCTATTAAAAAAGGATGTTTGATATTTTGAAAGATAATCAGAGAACAATCATTACAAAACGGATGTTAAAGGAAGGATTGCTTCGTCTGCTAAAGACAAAACCCCTTGATAAGATCAATATTGTGGAACTTTGCAATGAGTCAGGCATTAACCGGACAACATTCTACCGTCATTATGAACTTCCAAAAGATATTTTAAATGAGATGCAGGCTGAATTCATGGAGGAAATGCGTAAATCCATGAAAAAACCTCAGACAGAACAGGATCTTGAACAAATCTTTATCTATTTGCAGGATCATTCAGATCTAGTAACACTTTTTATCCGATATAATTCAGATGAAGAGTGGACAGATATGTTTCGAACACTTCACCAGGATATCTGCGATGCCCAGATTCTGAAAGACCTTGATTCGGAAAGTGAGGAATTATTTTACACTTTTCTGGCAGGCGGCACATATTTTCTCCTCCGGCAATGGCTGATTGCTGGAATGGACAAATCTCCAAAAGAAATAGCCGCTCTTGTACTGCGTATTATAAATAAAAAGACAATCTTTTAGGTTACTTCTTCTATTTTTCTTTAAGCTCTCGAAATACATTGCCTACGGCAATCGTTACTGAATGTGAGGTTCTCAGTACAGAAAAAAGACAGCTTCGGGGTCTATCCGTCACTGTCTTTTTTACTTATTGCAATGAAGTTCCGTAAGGATGTTCTTCTTTTTCTTCTGTATCCTTTAGCAGAACGCCCAGGCCGATCCTTCTCAGATCCGTAATCCGCTTTGCCATGATCTGCGGGGAGACAGGCATATCTTCTTTGATCCATTCAATGGTCATGCCTGCAGATGCCATGGAGTGGTACTTGGTAAAGAAACGGAGTTCTTCCATCTCTGGTTTTTCTCCCGCATTTTTCTCATACCATTTTTCATGATACTGAAGATCCCACTGGAAAGGATGTTCAAACATGTAGTTTTTCAGAGAGTTCTGACCGCATATCATAACAGCAGGTTTCAGAAAAAAATGATACTTTTCTGCCCTAAGGAAATAGTCCTTCAGATTTTCATAGTATCCCCTGCTTACGTCAATATCATGAAAATTTGTCATTACACGGTCATAATAAATCCAATGGATCAGGTCATCTTTATCCTTGAAATGATTATAAAATCCCTGTCTGCTGATCCCGGTCTTTTCCCGGATATCTTTTATCGTAACAGTTTTCAGTTCTTTTGTCCGGCACAGCTCCAGCATGGCATCTGCCACGATCTGTTTCATATTAATCGCCATAATACTTTCCAATCCCTTTCCCTGCCAGATATGCCTCTTCCATTGCCCTGGTTCCTATTACTTCTCCTTTTTGCCAGACATATTCGCCCCAGATCACCTGCCGCACAGGATCTCCCAGATTTTCCAATATACCGGCCAGATCTTCGGCATTTCTTCTCAGACCGTTTTTTCCGTCATGTCCGGTTACGATCACATAAGCTTCCTTGCCTCCCAGCCCCTGCCATTTGGGAAGGAGCCGGTCGATCATCACTTTCATCTGTCCGCTCATGGTCAGAAAATAGGTAGGGGAGGCCAGCAGGAGTACATCTGCATTTTCTGCCTTCCTGAGGATTTCCGCCATATCATCTTTCTGAACACAGGAGCCTGTTCTGAAACAGGCATAACATGCCTTACATGGGAAGATTTTCTTTTCGCGAAGTGAGATTTTTTCCACCTGATGTCCTGCTTCTTCTGCCCCGCGGATAAACTCATCGCATAAAATATCTGAATTTCCTTTTGCCCGCGGACTTCCGTTAATTACCAACACATTCATTATCGTCATCCTCCATACTTATCATAATTACTTATTCATCTGACAGGATCTCTTCAACCCAGCTGATGATCTCCTCCCTGGAAGAGGATGCCTCTTCTTCATAACAGTCAAAGATATTATCAGAAATCACCGCATCCGGTGCCGCCTCTGTGATCAGATCCACACTTTGTGCCAGTCCTCCTGTTCCGTGAGAGCAGAACAAATAGACCTGTTTGCCTGAAAGATCATTTTCTTCCAGAAATGTCAGCAAAGGCATGGGTACTCCGTACCACCAGTTAGGATAACCCAGAAAAACCGTATCGTACTGGCCTATATTTTCTACATTCTGGACAAGTTCCGGCCTGGCATTTTCTCCTCGTTCCTGATTGGCCCGGGACAGGCATTCATCCCAGTCGCTGGGATAAGGATCCGTGACCTGGATTGAAAACAGATCTCCTCCTGGACCCAGCCTGCCAGCTGCTGTACATTTCCCGGCGGGAAAACACTTGGAGAGGATACTGCATCTGTATCATCCTCCAGTACCGCATTGTCTGCCCAGGAAAAATAGGCTACCAAAATCTTTCCTTCTGCCGTATCTTCGCCCTGTCCTGTCGCCGGGACCGCTGCTGTTTCTGATGAAGGAGCAGTCTCAGAACCAGTATCTCCTGCTGCCGTTTTATCTTCTACCTCCGCTGTTGTGTCATCTGTCCTATTGCCGGTATCTCCGCAGCCTGCCATGGCAAAAAACACGATCGCGCATAGCACTGTTATAATTTTTCTTTTCATATTTCCCATGCTCTCCTCTCTGTTCTCCTGACCGATATCCTGTGCAAAAAACATTTTATTCTCTGCATTTAATGTACCAGTTGTCGGGTTTTTAGACAAATACCTATATTTTATTATTTATCATTGAAGAGAGGCATAGTTTCATTCCCTAACTGCTTTTTCCAGTGCCCGAATCCGTTGAGAGATTGCGGACTGGGAAATATAACACTGCTCTGCGGCTTCCGTAAAGCTGTTGCATTCTACAACAGTCACAAAATATTTCATCTGTCGTAAAAGCAACGAACCACCAGCCTTTCATATGCTTGTTTTTATCTGTGACCACCGAAAACCTGTGACATTGTCATATGATCAAGAGCGTCATCAATCTGCGCCACTTCCTCTTTGGTCAGTGCAATCTCTGCCGCGTCCAGATTTTCCTGCAGTCTTGATAACTTTCTCGACCCGGGGATTGGTACAATATATGGTTGCTTTGCCAGCATCCATGCAAGAGAGATCTGCGCCGGTGTCGCGTCTTTCTCCTTTGCTTTGGTCTGGATCAGATCCAGCAGATCCGCATTCTGTTCCACCCCTTCTTTTGTAAACTGGGGCATACTGCTCCTGAAATCCGCCGGACTCTGCTCAAACTAAGAGGTATCCCGGTAGCAGGCCGTAAGGAATCCGTTGGCGAGAGGACTGAACGCCACAAATCCAACCTGCAGCTCTGTCATCTCCTTTACATCTGCCGGCGCGCCGGATGCATGTGTCATCCCCATACATCCCAGACCGACAGCGGATACTTTAAGATCCTTTCCAAGAATTCTGGTCTTCATCGTCCATTCCGCCATTCTTATACTGAAGCAGTTCCGTGTATTACATCATCTTTCTGACCCATGCCTCAACTTTGGAACGGGACTGTGCTGCCTCGGCGCCATGGATGGAAAGCCCGCTCTTTACATCTGCGCCTTTGCAGATCTTCTTCAGATCTCTCTCACTTCCGCCAATTCCGCTGCCTTCATTCGTGCAGAAGGGGATGATCTTCTTTCCTGTCAGATCATAATGCTCCAGGAAGGTGAACATTACCATCGGCATGGTTCCCCACCAGTTCGGATAACCTACATAGATCGTATCGTATTCCTCCAGACCCTCCTTATACGTCTTCACTTCCGGACGGTCTTCCCTGCGGAGTTCATCTTTTGCTTCATCAATGCATGCGTAGTAATCTGCCAGATATGTTTTTACGGTATCCACCTCAAACAGATCCCCGCCTGTTATATCAGCAATCATCTCAGCTACGATTTCTGTATTTCCCTTGGAAAGATTTTTAATGCTGCCATTCCAGTAGTTCTCACCTTTTCTTGAATAATAAACGATCAATGTTTTGCTCATTGTAACTTTCTCCTTTTTTCTTTCTGATTAATATTTTAAATAATTTCACAAAATCAGCAATTCTGTTTTCCTATCAAGTTTATAAGTAAAACTTATCTGAAAAACAGACACCTATTTTGTTGATTATCTATTGTCATAGACAGCAAAAGGGCAGGCCTTAAAGACCCACCCTTCAAATTACCGTTTGAATGTGTCATTATTATTCATCCAGAGAGATAATCTCATACTCCCGGTTTCCCAGCCCGTGCTGTGCCGCTGCTTCTACTGTATGGATACCGTGTCGGGAATCCATACGCTCGATCAGCGCTTTCTTCCCCGGATCAGGAGAATTTACTACTGCGTCATAGCATGCCTGATCCACTGCAACAGGATCAACTGATGCAAAGATTCCAAGATCTTCCATCTCCGGCTCTGCCGGATGAGAGTCACAGTCGCAGTCCACACTCAGCCGGTTTGCTACATTGATATATAGCATATTTTCTGCTCCCTTATATGACGCCATAGACTCCAGAAAATGATCCTGAGGCGGCAGATTATTAAACAATTCCGCGGCTTCTGTAGTCACTCCCGCGGTATGGATATTGGTCTTTCCATGAGTGGAGGCAATACCGATACTGATATTCTTCAGTGCGCCGCCGAATCCTCCCATCGCATGTCCTTTGAAATGGGACAGCACAAGGACAGAATCATAATCTGCAAAATGTTCTCCTACGATGTCTTTAGGTCTGTGAGCGTCTCCTGTTTATTTCTTCGTCGGAAAATTGCTGCCGGCCTCGAATTTCGCCGCCACATCTTTCAGATAATCCGTAATCGGAAGATACTGGGGACAGGCTTTCTCGCACTGTTTACATCCGATGCAGTCGCTTGCTTTTCCGTGTTTCAGACTGATATTGTTATAGTAGACAGCCTGGCTGGAGAAACTGCCCGTGGTCCGTGAAATGCTGTTGTACAGAGCGAAATACTGGGGGATTGCGATCTGTTTCGGACATCCGTGTGTACAGTAGGAACATGCGGTACACGGGATCGGAGTGTTTTTCTCAATAACCTTTCTCACCTGATCAATGATCGCCAGTTCTTCCTCTGTGATCGGTTTAAAATCTTTAAATGTAGCCGTGTTGTCCATAACCTGCTCCATGGAATTCATACCGGACAGGACGCGCACGACGCCTTCCTGGCTCGCCGCAAACCGGAATGCCCAGGAAGCTGCAGAAGCGTCAGGATCATAGTCCTTCATCAGTTTCAGTGCCTCATCCGGAAGATTTACCAGTGTACCGCCCTTGCACGGTTCCATGACAAATACCGGCTTTTTATATTTATTCGCCACTTCGAGACAGCGGCGTGACTGTACATTGGGCTGCTCCCAGTCCACATAGTTTATCTGGAGCTGAATAAAGTCAAACTCATCCCCGTATTTTCCAAGGATCTCATCCAGGAGCTCCGGCATATCGTGGAAAGACATTCCCAGATATTTTATTTTTCCTTCCGCTTTCTTCTTAGCGGCAAAGCCAAAGGCATCATATTTCTGACATTTATCATAAACATTGGTGCCCATGTTGTGGAGCAGATAATAGTCAAAATAGTCCACCCCGCAGTGCTCCAGCTGTTCATTGAAGATGCGCTCCATGTCTTCCGCATCTTTAAAGTCACGCAGCGGAAGCTTTGTTGCCAGTTCAAAGCTGTCTCTCGGATGGCGCTCCACCAGAGCTTTTTTGACCGCCTCCTCACAGTGATATCCGTGATAAGTATATGCCGCGTCAAAATAAGTAAATCCTTGATCCATGTATGTGTCGAAAAGTTTCTCGATCAACGGGTAGTCGAAAGACGCCGGATCATCCGCATTTGTAACAGGCAGTCTCATGCATCCATAACCAAACTGATATTTTTCCATTTTTCTCATCCTTTCTGCTGTTTCTGTTTGTTTGACTATCTTATATTTTACTTTTCTTCCATCTTCGCTGCTGCCGCATTGACGCAGTTCAGAGCATTCAGGCTTCTCGGATAACCGATAAACGGAAGGCACTGGGAGACGACCTTGATCAGGAATGCTTTGTCATTTCCCACCATCATGTTGTTCATGGCATGGGATGTAAGCTGAGGCTCGCATCCGCCCTGCGCTGCCAGGAAACAGAATGTGATCATCTCTCTCTGCTTATAGTCCAGACCTTTTCTTGTGTAATAGTCTCCAAAGCAGTTGTCTGTAAGCCACTTACTGATATGTCTGCTCTCTTCCGGACCGGACTGGGCGAATCCTCTCATGGACTCTCCCATGATATCGATCATCGCTTTCTCTCCTGCCTCCAGTCTATTCTCTGTGGCCGTCGTTGCCTGAGGCTCCAATGGCAGTTTGATGCCTCGTTCTGTCAGAATATCATTCACGATATGCAGACAGGGGAATACTCTTCCGATCCCCAGATATGCGACTGCCTGATAGACAATCTCTTTTACCTCTACAGGCGTCACGCCAAAGTTAAGTGCCGCCGGTACCATCGCTCTGAACTCGTCCACACTCTGACTTCCGATAAGAGTGGCAAGGATTGCCATCATCCTTGTCCGGTCATCCAGATCGTCACTGTTTACCACCTCATCAAATGCAAAATTGTCAAACCTCTCGATGAACTCCGGGTCTGTCTCCAGAAATTTTGACTTGTAGCCCGGGAACATCCTCTCATGATATTTTTTTGCTGCTTCTGTTATGCTCATTTCTACCACTCTCCATGATTTATAAGTTCTTGTTTACTTATAATTTTAGAACTTTTTTCAGTAAGAGCAATTCGGATTTTAAATAAATTTCATAAGTAAAACTTATCTGAATAGCTTCTATTCAACTCCTGGGGATTTTTGAAAAAATATTTCATCGAGTATGACTGATCTTAAAATGTTTTATGGCAGAACAGAAAAAAGCAGGCAGCTTTGTCACCGAAACAAAACTGCCTGCTTTTTTCTCTTACTCTGCCTATTTCATTTCTTTTTCCCAGTAACGGATCACATTCAGCTGTGCCTCGTCCCCCAGTTTCTCCATTGTCTCTATCTCTTCTTCTGACAGTTCAACTGCAGCAGCTTTTACAGCATCCTCTACCTGGTAAACTTTCGTCACTCCGATGATTGGAAGAGTTCCCTTTGCGATAGCCCATGCCACCGGGATCTGAGCAGTTGCCACATGGTGACGGTCTGCGATTTTCTCCAGTCCTGCATTAAGTTTCTCCAGCTGAGGAAGCATCGGATTGTAGGTTCTTCCTCTGTCAGAGTCCGCCGGGAACGGATGCTTCGTATCATACTTACCAGTCAAGGCTCCCTGCTCCAGCACCATATAAGAGAAAAAGATGATATTATTTTCTTTGCAGTAATCCAGGATCCCGGATGTTTCCGAAGACCGGTTCAGAAGGCTGTAGTGGTTCTGGATCGCAGAAATCTTAAGTCCTTCTTTTGCAAGGATATCAGCCGCCTCTTTTATCTCTGCAAGACTATGGTTTGAAAGGCCGATCTTGCCAATCTTCCCGTTCTTCGCAAGAGGGATCAGTTCCTTCACCCATTTTGGCGCATCCATAGGATTATGGATCCAGTAAAAGTCCATGTAATCTGTTCCCAGCAGTTCTGCGCTTTTCTCATACAATGCAGTCACAGCATTCTCTGCCGTTGGATCCGCACACTGCGGGGTAAATTTATCAGAAATCAGGTAACTGTCTCTCGGAACTGTTGCAAGGAAGTCTCCCAGAACCTTTTCAGAAGTACCCATACCATATGCATACGCAGTATCCCAGAGATTCAACCCTGCTTTCATTGCCGCATCAAATACCGGTCTGAGAGTTTCCGGCGTAAGATTTCCTCCAAATGTACCGTCATTTCCCCATGCCCATGCTCCAAGAGCGATCTTAGGCATTTCTTTTATTTCTGCCATTTTGTTTTTTCCTCCATTCCTTTGTTTCTGTATCTATTATAAAAAGCCTTTCTTCTCAAGTCTAATACCTGTCCATTATTATTATTCATACGTTTTATGAATGATTCTTCTACTTTTCAAACTCCGCTGCCACATCCTCCAGCAGACTTCGGATCGGCAGATGCTGAGGACAGATCTTCTCACATTTTCCGCATTTGATACAAGCAGAGGCCTTTCCGTGATCTACTGTATGTATACTGTTGTAATAGAAGTCCAAGCTCTATTCCTGGTCCAGATAATTGAACTGGATTTTTCTCCTTTTTATAGAATTCTGTCCACGGCAAGTCCGATCACCAGAGAGATCAGGATCACATAAGCCAGATAAAGAACGAATCTTTTCGCCCCCAGCACGATCTTCAGCGCTCCCAGGTTGGTGATCTTGGTCGCTGGACCGGTGATCATAAATGCCGCCGCAGAGCCCATGCTCATTCCGGAGGCAAGCCATTGCTGTAATAAGGGAACCGTGCCTCCGCCGCAGGCGTAGAGAGGCACTCCGATAGTAGCGGCCAGCAAAACACCGAAGCCCTCCTGCTTCCCGAAAAGTTCAGCAAAAGCATCTGCAGGTACGTATCTCTGAAACAGGGCGGAGAGCAGCACACCGATAAGGAACCATGGAGCGGTTGCCCGGACATTCCTGCCCAGATTCTTCAGAAAACGCATGACAGGATTGGGATCCGTATCCCTGCCCGACGATTCAGAAAAGCCGCTGAAATTAAAGTAACTTTTGTCTTTGTAAAAAACGCGTACACATAATCCCGCTCCCAGGCCTCCCAGAAAACAGGACAGAAATCTCACTGCCACTGCCTCCGGTCCAAGGATACTGCTTGTGATCAGCAGCTGGGGATTGAGCAGGATAGAACTCATCATAAAGGCTGCCAGCATATCATCTCGCATTCCTTTCTGTGAGAAAGACGCCGCGATAGGGATCGTACCGTACATACACAGCGGGGAAGCGATCCCCAGCAGACTGGCAGGTATGAGCCCCAGGACCCCTGATTTTTTCTTTCCCAGCGCCTGAAAAGCAGCATGGATCTTTCCCTTGCCAAACACAGAAATAGCGGAGCCGATCACCATTCCCATTACCCAGTAGAAAAACACCTGCTCCAGCTGGATGCTGAAATAATACCATATGTAAATAATTTCTCTTCTCAAAATATCCATGTACTTTGTCTTCCTAGCCGTCAATATTTACCAGTTCATAAGTCCTGCTTCCAAGGCCGATATCCTCCGCATGCTCCAATGTGTGCAGACCGTTTCTGGATTCGATCCGCTCCACCAGGGCATCTCCGTCATCCGCGCTGTATACCAGGTCAATACATGCCTGGTCCAGAGCCACCGGATCATAGGATGCCAGAATCCCAATATCGTGCATATCCGGTTCCGCAGGATTAGTGTCACAGTCACAGTCCACGGAAAGACGGTTCATCACATTGATATACAGGATATTTCCCTCCAGATAATCCACCACAGACTTTCCTGCCTCCGCCATGGACTCCAGGAAGGCATCCTGATCTCCGCCCCACATACTTCCGCCGGTGCCGCCGCTATGGATATGGGACTTGCCTTCCGCAGAAGCGATACCGATAGAGATATTTTTTATAGCACCGCCGTATCCCGCCATGGAATGTCCTTTAAAATGAGAGAGCACTACATAATAATCATAATTTGCAAAATGGCTTCCCACATAATTTTCTTCCAGGTTGGTGCCTTCGGTAACCGGCAGAGTCATGGAGCCGTCCTCGTCCATGATATCCACATCTGCGATTTCCGTATAGCCGTGGTCTTCTGCCACCTGATAATGCATGGCTGTATTGGACCTGGACCCGCCATATGCCGTATTACATTCTACGATCGTGGGATCCTCAAAAGACTGCACCAGATCCCCGATCAGGTCTGTCCGAAGATAATTGCTTCCCGGCTCTCCGGTGGAGAGCTTCACTGCGATGTTTCCTTCCGGTGAAGCCTGAAGGGCCTCATAGACCGCGATCAATCCCTGGGAACTGATGTCTGTGGTCATATAAACGGCCGGAGCTCCCGATGTGTTCTCTGTTCCTGAAATATCAGCAGATGAACCGCCTGCTTCTTCCCGGATATTCTCCTGTGTATCCTCTTCTGTCTGTGAGGAAATCTCACCTGATGGATTTTCCGCCGGTTCCTCTGTCCTCCCGCTGCATCCGGCAAACATGCTCATAATGGTGATAGCTGCGACCAGTGTACTTACAACTTTTTTTCTCATAAATCCTCCTTATAAAATGTCAGTTTTCCATGTTTCTCATTTTTTTGTTTTCGGCCTTTTCAGAAGCTGTTTTCCGTTCGTCTGAGGAAGTCTCTTTTTCTTTCCGGATTTCTGCAGGATCGCGGAGAGATAATGAGCGATCCAGATAAACAGTCCCATCATGGCCAGATAATCTATATAAAAAGAGAGGGGGGACTCACTGTAATCCAGGAAAACAAATTGTGTCCTCAGAAACATGTAAGTCACCAGATCTCTTGTCATGAATACATAGAGACCGTATCCTGCAATCACGATACCTAAGATCCGAAAGAGCACACAGCGGATCCTGGATGATTTTGTCATTCCTGAAAACTTCCTCAGTCTTGCCATCATCATCCCCCAGTGGAGTCCCAGGTGCAGTGCCATCAGCACAAACCCCCAGTAGCAGGCTGCCATATGCACCAGCCTTGCCGTTCCCATCCCTCCGATGATCGGAAGAAATGCGAACACATGGCGGGACATTGTGATCCCGCTTGCCATCAGGCAGATCATAACTGCAAGAAGCGCCAGATCCACTGCATTGATCAGTACTCTTATTACCGTATATTTCCCATGGAACAGATTTCTGTACCAGCCAAAGTTCAGCAGGTGATGGGCAAGGAAAAGCACGAACATCCCTGTACCTGCCCATTCATGAGCTGTTTCTCCCCAAAGCTGATATCCCATCAGGAATAAAAGCGTCAGCGTCATCAGAAGATCAACTGCCAGTTTGATTTTTGATTTTGATTTCATTTTTTTCTTTCTTTCGCTCATAGTTGTAAACATTCCTTTCACTCTTCCGAAAAAATCTGTTTCAGCCATGCCTGTATCGTATCCTGCAGATTTCCACTTCCATTTTCCAGTACATATAGACTACTCCTGATTTCTGCTGTCGGGCAGAGATTCCTGACTGCTTGTTTCATTCCTTTATCCTCTCCACCGCAATGGCTGAAAAACGGAATAAGGATTTTTCCATCCAGGTCATTTCTCTTCAACCATGCCGCCAGAGGTGGCGCGATCGTTCCGCACCAGTTTGGCGAGCCTGCAAAGACAACATCATATTGATCAGCGCTTTGGGTAACTGGAAGCAGGGAGGGCAATTTCCCTGTACTGTTTTCCTCCCTCACCTGACTCAGAAGCCGCTCAAAATCCGCCGGATAAGGCTGCCTTGGATATATCTGGCTGAGTCTTCCACCGATCTGTCTATGAAGCATTTCCGCAATCCTTCGAGTTTTTCCGGAATAGGAATAGTAGATAATTAAAATATTTCTTTCCATACGATCATTCATCCTTTACCACTTATTTTTCATTCACCGAATGTCTGAATTATCTTTTCATTCATTATCCTCTGATTCCCCCATCCTGTCTAATACCTGTCTTTTATCATGAATTATTCCTGTTATGTATGATAAAATCATACTTTCAGTGTACAAGGGTACTTTCTCCATATAGAAAGTATTTGCTGCTATCCGGAACTTCACTTTCATCAGCTCTATACCAGCAGGATCTGCCTGTAATTCTTGACATTACACCGGTGTCAGATTATAATGAGCGTTAGATGTAAATCTATATATTACATGATAAGCCGGTTAACTGTACCGGACGCTGCGCCGTTCATAAGGGTATGGCTTTCTTACAGATTTTGGAGGTGAAAATCATGCTATTAAAAGACGCTCAAATAGGAGAAACCTATATAGTAAAAAGCATCCATCTTCCCTTTCAGCTGGAGCGCCGGCTTGAATCACTGGGGATGACAAAAGAAACCCCGGTTTCTGTATTAAATCGTAAAGGGAAGGGAATCCTGATCATCAAACTCCGGGGTACCCGTTTTGCTCTGGGCTACAATATTACAAAAAATATTGAAGTGAAAGCAGGTGACTTAAATGAGTGAACATGATATGACCATAGGTTTTATCGGTAATCCTAACTGTGGCAAGACAACATTATTTAATGCATATACCGGAGCCAATCTAAAGGTAGCCAACTGGCCCGGTGTTACGGTAGAAAAGGTGGAAGGCGCTGTTAAAGACCACGATCTCAATATCCACCTGGTAGACCTGCCGGGCACATACAGTCTGACTTCATATACCATGGAGGAAATCGTTTCCCGGCAATTCATTTTAAGTGATGAAGTAGATGTGATCATCAATGTAGTAGATGCTTCTGCTTTAGAGCGTGGTCTCTATTTAACTCTTCAGCTCTTGGAATTAGGCAAGCCGGTGGTAATGGCTTTGAACATGATGGATATTGTAGAAAAACGGGGCATGGAGATCGATCTGCATCGTCTTCCGGAAATGCTGGGTATCCCGGTTATCCCTGTTTCGGCCCGGCAGCGGCGGGGGCTGGATGTTTTACTCCATGCGGCAGCCCATCATAAAGACAGCACCGGTCCTGACCGACTGATACATGAACACAAATCCTCTACCAGACATCCTCACAGCCACCATGCAGAGTATGCCATGGTCTACTCAGATGCTATCGAGGATAAGATTGACCAGATTATCCCTGCACTGAAGAAGCGGTATCCGGATCTGAAAAATTATCGCTGGTATGCTCTGAAACTGCTGGAAGCAGATAAGGAAATCACAGAAAAGTACCAGGTAGATCTTCCCCAGGTATTGGACCGAAGCTATGAGTCTGATATCATTAATCAGAAATATAACTTTATCGGTGAAGTCATCAGTGAAGTTCTTGTCCACAAAGAGCGGCAGGATGTTCTCACAGAAAAAGCAGACAAGATCCTGACAAGCAAAGTCTGGGGGATTCCTGTTTTTCTAGTGATCATGGCGGTCACTTTTTTCCTTACTTTTACTGTCGGGGACTGGCTTAAAGGATATCTTGAACAAGCCATTGGCTGGATTTCCAATATTATCACCTCCGGCCTGGCGGCGGCTCAGGTCAGCGATGTGATAACCTCCCTTGTTGTAAACGGTATCATCGGAGGCGTTGGTACAATCGTTACATTCCTGCCAAATATCCTGATTTTGTTTCTTTGTCTTGCACTCCTTGAAGACAGCGGATACATGGCTCGTGTCGCATATGTAATGGAAGGCATCATGAGCAAATTGGGACTTTCCGGTAAAGCATTCATTCCAATGCTGCTGGGATTTGGCTGCACTGTTCCTGCTATCATGGCCTCACGGGCCCTGGAAAATAAACGGGATCGATTTAAGGTTATGCTGGTCACACCTTTTATGAGCTGTAATGCCAGACTGACTATTTACATACTGTTTTCAGAAATGTTTTTCCCGAAAAACGCTATGGTAGTCGCTTATTCTATGTACCTGATCGGTATTGTAGTAGCTATCGCTGTCACAGCTGTTATGCATCTTTTTGACCGAAAGAAAAGTGTCAACTATCTGCTGATCGAGCTGCCGGAGTATAAGCTGCCGGATTCCCGGACAGTGGGGATCTATGTGTGGGAAAAGGTGAAAGATTATCTTGGAAAAGCGGGTACCACGATTTTCCTGGCAACCCTGGTGATCTGGATCCTGCTGAATTTCGGTCCGCAAGGATATAGTTCAGATATGATAGAAAGCTTCGGCGCTGTGATAGGAAAATGGCTTACACCTTTCTTCGTACCCATCGGCCTGGGATTCTGGCAGATTGCTGTGGCGCTGATTGCCGGTATCTCTGCCAAAGAAGTGGTCGTATCCAGCTGTGCGGTATTATTCGGTATCGGCAACGCCAGCTCGCCGGAAGGCATGACATCATTTGCAGCAGCTTTAGAGGGAATCGGATTTGGTCCCCTCAACGCTTTCTGTCTGATGGTATTTTGTCTGCTTTACATACCCTGCGCCGCTTCCCTGGCGACCATCCGAAAAGAATCCAACAGTTGGGCCTGGATGGGCTTCACAGCCGTTTTTCAGCTGGCAGTAGCCTGGGTAGTTACTTTCATAGTATATCAGATTGGTTTACTGGTTATCTGAGTTCTGGCAAAACCGATTTGCCGTATAGAACATTTTTGAATATTTATAAAATGGGGATGTCGATTTTGATTAATACGACATCCCCATTTTTTCCCTGTCTTTTTTACAGCTGGATCAGTTCATATTCTCTTGTACCGATCCCCAGCTCTTCAGCAGCCTCAATGGTATGGATTCCGTTGCGGCTGTTTACTTTTTCCATAAAATGTTCTTTTCCCGGAGCATCAGACTGGATCACCAGATCCATACAGGCCTGGTCGATGGCTACAGGATCTGTGGAAGCCAGGATACCGATATCTTTCATACATGGGTCCTCTGCCACAGCACAGCAATCGCAGTCTACGGAAAGATTTTTCATAACATTGATAAAAGCGATCTTTCCTTTAAAATGCTCTACAACACTGGAAGCCGCGTCAGCCATGGCTTCCGGAAATGCTGTTTTGCTGGCGTGCTGATCCCAGGTCTCGTAACGATCATCCGTTTTTCCCCCGGAATGGATCAGAGCCTTGCCTGCTCTGGAAGCACATCCGATAGCAAGCTGCTTTAAAGCTCCGCCGTATCCGCCCATAGGATGTCCTTTGAAATGGGCTAGGACCAGCATAGAATCATAATTCATAATATCTTTTCCCAGATGATTTTCCTTAAGGATCTTTCCGTTGGGAATTGGCCAGATCACATCCGGTCCTTCTGCGTCCATAAGATCTACGTCAAAATATTTTGTCCACCCATGTTCTTCCAGAAGCTTCCTATGGGATTCTGTATGATCTCTGACACCGCCGCTGGCATCCCCGTAAGCAGTGTTACATTCTACAATCGTTCCATGTACTTTTTCCACCATGGGACGCCAGAATTCCGGACGAAGGAAGTTCTGATTTCCTTTTTCTCCGGAATGGACCTTTACAGCTACCTTTCCAGGCAATTTCACACCAAGGGCCTGATACATCTCAACTACCTTTTCCGGAGTGATCTCTTTTGTAAAGTAAACCTTTGCCTTCATATTCCATTCCTCTCTTTCCTGTATTTGATCGTTCAGAACATGCTACCCTAATGCCGAGCCTTGTGCTCTGGATCATTCTTTATTCATATCATAGAACTTAAAGTCTACTCCAGGTCAAGAGGATTTTTGAAATTTTTTAACTGGCTCAGCTGGTTTTATTATTTTAATAGATCACTACAGTTTTGAAAAGCAGGTATACGAAATCCTTGTATTCTTCCGGCAGTGGATTTATAATATCAAATCTCGTGATCGGCCTTTTGATGTCCTTTATCTTTCTCGTGTATTCCTCAGTCCTCACCTCACGGCTGGTGATCCGAGAGTATGAGCAGAAAACTATTACTATCCTGTTTTCCTATCCTCTGAACCGAAGGCAACTGATCATCAGCAAACTGGTCATTATCATGGCCTATACGGCAATATCCATGACTGTGGGGTATATCTGCTGCAGCGTCTATATTATCCTGGCTGACAGATACTTCGACATGCTGGCAGGCTCTTTTGCGCTTTCTTTCCTTCAGAAATGGATCCCCATGGCCCTGATCACGGTAGCTGTATGTACCATTCTATCCCTGTGGCCCTTTATCATCGGAATGATCCATAAATCAGTTCCGGCAACTGTCGTGACCTCTTTGATCGTCATTGTACTGCGTCAGTTACAAAAATCCAGCCAATCAGGAGTCCCTGCTGCAGGTCCTCCTTGTTGCTTTAGTTACATTTATCTTTTCTTTCCTCATATTCAGAAAGAAAGTAACTGAACTATATTGAAAAGACCTGCAGGCATTTTCTGATCTAAGTCCTCACACTTATATAAAATGCAGATTCTGTTTTCTGCTTGCGCCACTCTTTTAAACGTAGTAAGATGAAACTGCGAATAGAAGGGAGGCGTTTTTATATGGAATGGACACCGCTTCCGATCGGAGTGGAAAATTTTGAAGAAATGATCACAAAGGGATATTACTATGTAGATAAAACATTACTGATAAAAGATCTGATCGACCTGAGGGGAAAAGTAAATCTCTTTACCCGCCCCCGAAGATTCGGAAAAACTTTGAATTTAAGCATGCTCCGGTATTTCTTTGAAAAATCTGGGGAGAACCGCTCCCACCTGTTTACAGGGCTGGAGATCATGAACGCCGGTGAAAAATATCTGAGGGAGCTGGGACAATATCCGGTAATCTCACTGTCCATGAAGTCCATGAAACAAGCGAGCTACGAATCTGCGTTCCACTGTCTGAAAGAAGAAATTGCAAAAGAGTTTAAAAAATATCCCCAGCTTATTCAAAAACTGGAGGCAGAGGATGACCGCAGAAAATATTATCTTTTAATGAACCGTCAGGCAGAAGATGAAGAATATCTAACATCACTGAAATTTCTCTCCGAATGTCTATACTCCTTCTTTAAAAGCAAAGCTGTCATTCTTATTGATGAGTACGACGTTCCTCTGGAGAATGCCTATTTCAATGGATTTTACGATAGGATGGTGGCACTTATCCGCTCCCTTTTTGAATCGGCACTAAAGACAAACGATGCTCTGGAATTTGCCGTGGTCACCGGTTGTCTGAGGATCAGCAAAGAGTCTATTTTTACCGGATTGAATAACCTGAATATTGTTTCCATCATGGATACTTCCTATGCGGAGCATTTCGGTTTTACCCAAAGCGAAGTGGATCGGCTCCTTGCGCATTATGGTCTGGAGAAAAACAGCAAGGCAGTTAAAACATGGTACGATGGTTATCAGTTCGGCAAAACAGAAGTATATAATCCATGGAGTGTTATCAGTTATGTGAATTCCTGTTACAAAGACAAAAATGCACTGTTAAGGCCTTACTGGTCCAATACCAGTTCTAACAGTATTGTACGTACCCTGGTGGAGCAGGCTGATCTCTCGGTAAAAGGGGAAATTGAATCATTGATTGAAGGAAAAACAATCACAAAACCAATCCATGAAGATATTACCTATGATGATATGAATTCCACCCAGGATAATCTCTGGAATTTCCTGTTCTTTACCGGCTATCTGAAGAAGATCAGCGAACAGCAGGAGGGCGAGAACATCCTGGTGGAAATGGCAATCCCCAACAGTGAGGTGCGGTATATTTATAAAAACACTGTACTTCACTGGTTTGAGGAAAAAACCAAAAAGAAAGAACTCTCTCCCCTTTACGAAAGCATCCTAAATGGGAATCGTGAAAAAATAGCGGAAATCCTTTCAGAAAATCTTATGGAGACCATCAGTTTCTATGATTATCAGGAAAGCTATTACCATGGATTTCTTGCAGGAATGCTAAAAAATATAGAAAATTATATGGTACTTTCCAACCGGGAATCCGGAAACGGACGTCCGGACATCCTGTTGAAATATCCCAGCGTCAGGGGAAAGGCTGTCATCATAGAAATCAAAGTGGCCCATACGTATCAAGAACTAGATAGTAAATGTGATGAAGCGCTCCGGCAGATTGAAGATCAAAAATATGAAGAAGTGCTCAAGCAGGAGGGGTATACGGATATATTGAAGTATGGCATTGCTTTTTATAGAAAAGAATGTATGGTAAAATAAATCCCTTTTGCAGATAGTGCAAAAAAATGTTGGCTGACTGCAAGACATTTCCCAATCTTCGATAACTTCGCCCTAGGCCCTATAATGAAATGAATCTCTACAGCCTTAAATAGCATAATCCTGAAATACGGCTGTAGGATTTACTTATTTCTACAGCCTAGAATACCATAATCCGGAGATCCGGCTACAGTATCCACCGGATCTCCTTTTTTAAAAGCTTCTCTAATCAATTCCTATCAAAATCCAGCCTCCTGCTGCTATAACAAGAATCCCCAAAGTCCTTCCCAAAACCTTTGCCCGCTTATATCCCAGCCATTTGACTGTTTCAGGAGTTGTAAAAGGAAAAATAAAAATGGTAAGCCCGGTCAATATAAGTCCGCCGCCTTCGGCCCATTTCCTTCCTATTATCGCACCTGCAAAAAGGCATAAAATACCAATCCCTATCCCTAAAAGAAAATATCGGATATTTCTCTGGTCTTTCTGAAGCTCTTTTTCATAGCGACGTTTACATTCATCCGAGCAGAACTTTCCTTTTTCCTTTCCAGGCTTTCCGCAATATGCACATTTCTCTATTTCAGCTTTCTCCATAATTTATAATTCCTTCTCATAAATATACCGCTGAGGCCTCATGCCCTGGTTCTCATAAAATCTCCTGGCCCTTTCATTAAATTCCCAGACCATGAGATCCAGCCGTTTTGCTCCGGCTTTTCTCCCCCTCTCTTCCATTTCCCGGTAAAGCTGTGAGGCGATCCCTTTTCCCCGGTAGTCTTTGTCTACCACCAGATCATCTAGATACAATGTTCTCATCTCTACCATGCCGCTTTTCTTCCGGAGAGTTCCTATACACAGGCCGGTAACCTTCCCTTCCTCCTGGCTGACAATAGCAATAGTCTCCGGATCATCCACGATCTTTTCAACTTCTTCTTTGGAATAGGGATGCTCCAGTTCTGTATACAGATCCGGTCTTCCTTTTACGTGAAGCTCATGGAGTTCCTTCATAAGCCTGTCAATTTCCGGGTAATCTTTGCTTTCCATATCTCGTATTTTCATCTCTGTCTCCTCTTTCTGTCTTTTTCCATAGATCATATCATAAACTTCAAAAAAAGTCATTTGTGAGACAATAAGGATTTTGATATAATGGGAACATCAAATCCTGAATTATGATATTTATCATGGAATTGGAGTAAGAAAATGAAGCAGAAAATACTGGTCATTGAAGATGATCCAACAATACAGACACAATTAAAAAACCTCTTGTCCTATAATGGCTACGAAGTTGAGGCAGTTACCGATTTTTCAAAGGTGATGGAACAGTTAAAGGCTTTTGCCCCTCATCTGATCCTGTTGGACATAAAACTGCCGGGGACCAGCGGTTTTGAAATCTGTTCCCAGATCCGTACCTTTTCCCAGATACCCATTATATTCGTGACAAGCAACAACACAGATATGGACGAATTAAACAGTATCCTGCTGGGCGGGGACGCCTTTATCACAAAGCCTTATAATACGGCGATCTTACTTGCCAAAATTGCTTCTCTACTGCGGCGGGCCTATGGTTCCGGACAGACTGAAGTGCTGACCTGGAATGGCGTAGATTTACATTTAGAAGGCGGTTTCATAGAATACAAAGGGCAAAAGGCAGACTTGACTAAAAATGAGTTAAAAATACTCTACTATCTTTTCAAGAATGCAGGAAAAATATGTCCCCGCAGTGACATTGTGGATTTTCTCTGGGACAACCAACTTTATGTGGATGATAACGCTCTTAGCGTGAATATAACCCGTATCCGTGAAAAGCTGTCCTCTATCGGCCTGGAGGGCTTTATCAAAACAAAACACAGACAGGGGTACACATTATGAGGGGTGGACAATATCTGAAAGATCAACTGCCTGTCCTTATGATCCATCTGCTGGGTATGATGGCCCTGTCCCTGTTTTTAATGGCAAACGGGAATGGTCTGCAGATCATCTTATTCATTCTTGCTGTCTGGTTCCTGGTCCTGGGTTTATGTCTGTTGTCTTTCTATTTTTCACGAAAAAAATATTTGAATAGATTGCTGGATATGGCGGAGCAGTTAGAAGAACGGTATTTGCTGCCGGAAGTCATGGGAATCCCGGAAAGAGCCGATGATCAGGTATTTTATCAGCTCATGAAAATGGCGGAAAAGTCTATGCTGGAGAGAATCGGCGGGATACAGCGGGAACGGAAGGAATATAAAGAATATATAGAGCAATGGATACACGAAGTGAAAACACCGCTCACAGCCATGAAACTGATCTGCGAGAATAACCACTGTTCCTTTACCAGAGATCTGATGGCCGAACTGGAAAATGTCAACCGCTTCACGGAACAGGCTCTGTACTTTGCCCGCAGCGAACATACAGAAAAAGATTATTCTGTCCGTGAAATCTGTCTAAGCGATGTGGTACATGAAGCCATTGCAGACAACAAGTACCTGTTGCGGCAAAACCATGTGACAATTGCCGTAGAAGATATGGATCACGTAGTATATACAGATGATAAATGGGTACGTTTTATCCTGGACCAGCTCATCAGCAATGCTGTAAAATATCGTACAGACCAGCCGGTTTTACACTTTTTCACCTGGATAGAGAATGACCGGGTTCTATTGTCTGTGGAGGATAACGGCATAGGCATACCGGCAGGAGATCTGCCCCGGATTTTTGAAAAGGGGTTTACCGGAGAAAATGGACGAAGGATCCACAGTTCTACAGGGATCGGCCTGTACCTTTGCAGGCGCCTTTGTGATAAGCTGGGAATTGGAATCTCCGCCAGTTCCAGGGGCCAAGGAACCACAATTTCTCTCTCCTTTCCTATCAACGATTTTGTCACCGGGGTGCAGGGCTGACTGGCTCTGCACTTCTTACATTTCTGTAAGAACCGTGTAAGAAAATATGATACAAAAAGGCATGAACAGAGATTACAATAAAGGCATAAAAAATTTCGGAAGGAAGAAGAACCTATGGAACCTATTTTGAAATTGGAACATATCCAGAAATATTACGGCAACGGGGGAAACATTACAAAAGCTATCCGGGATATCAGCTTTTCTGTAGAGCCTGGAGAATTTTTAGGGATCATGGGAGCCTCCGGTTCCGGAAAAACCACTCTGCTTAACTGTATTTCCACCATTGATACAGTAAGCGCAGGCCATATCTATCTGGAGGGAAGAGATATCACAGAGATTAAGCCCACGTCCCTTGCTCGGTTCCGCCGGGAGAATTTAGGCTTTGTATTTCAGGATTTTAATTCACTGGATACCCTGACGATCTCAGAAAACATCGCATTGGCATTGTCCATCAACAAGACTCCGTCCAAAGATGTGGAGCCTTGTATTTTTGATATTGCAGAGAAATTGAATATCCGTGATATTTTAGACAAATATCCCTATCAGGTATCCGGAGGTGAAAAACAGCGCTGCGCCTGTGCCAGAGCCGTAGTCAACAAGCCCAAGCTCCTGCTGGCTGACGAGCCTACCGGGGCACTGGACAGTCATTCCTCTCAAATACTTTTGTCCACCATCCAGAGCATCCACGAGGAGCTGGGAACGACCATCCTCATGGTCACCCATGACCCCTTTACAGCCAGCTATGGGAACCGGATTCTCTTTTTACAGGACGGAGAGATCTTAACAGAGCTACGCAAAGGCAGCGACAGCCGGGGCGCCTTTTTTGATAAGATCCTCCATGTTCTTACCATGATCGGAGGGGGACAAAGTCATGTATGCTAAACTTGTTTTCAGAAATGCAAAACGATCTGTAAAAGACTATCTGGTTTATATCGTAACTATGACCATCTGCGTTACTCTCTTTTATTCCTTCCTGTCTATTTCCAGCAGTTACTATCATCCGGATATTGGCAGTGAGTACAATTTCACCATGTTAAGTGACGGCATGAAAATGGCGATCTGCGCCATTACCCTTATTCTCCTGTTTCTCATAAGATTTGTAAATAATTATATGCTGAGACGCAGGCAGAAAGAGTTTGCTCTGGAATCTGTCATGGGGATGGAACAAAAAAACATTGGCAGGCTTTTCTTTGGAGAAACCTTTGTTATGGGACTGATCTCCATTGCCGCCGGGATTTTTCTTGGTATGTTCTGCTCCCAGTTTATAACGGCAATGCTGGTAAGGTCCTATGGAAAAACTTATAAGCTTACATGGACATTGTTTCCGGATACCCTGATGCTGACAGTCAGCTTCTTTGTTTTATGTTTTCTTGCAACGGGGCTGTTCAATGCTCACATCATCCGAAACACCAAAATCATAGATATGCTTAGGGCAGACCAGGAAAACGAACCGAAGCTTACGAAGAGCCGATGGATTAAAATTGTAGCGATCCTGTATGAAGGGCTTTCTCTATGGATGATCACTGCTGGTATAAACATAGCCTGTTCCTATTATGACAGACGTTTTGCCTTTCCTGTTCAGATCATGTTCTGGGGAAATATCCTTCTACCGGCAGCTTCCCTGATCTGGACTGTATTCTGGATCTTCCTGAAGAAAAAGACTGGTTTTCAACAGTTACTTTCAGGATTACTGATATGTACAGTTCTGAATACCTTTGCAACAGCCAGCGTACCAGCCTTATCAAAGCTGTATTATCTTCCTCTTCATGGTGGGATCTTTAACCAGTATCTGCTGTTTGTATTGATTCACCTGGTTTTCTTCATCTGTACCCTGATTTATCTTGCCGCCAGCTTTCTGGCTATATGGAAGGAAAGCTCTCCGGAACACAGATATCATGGGGAAAACCTGTTCTTTTTCGGACAGATCCTGTCAAAACTGAATACCTCAAGTAAAACTATGACCCTGATCTGTATAACCCTTGTTCTTGCTATTTTTCTCTTTATCGCTGCCCCGATCTTAACAGGATGGGCTTCGGGCTATCTGGATATACGTTCCATGTATGATATACAGATTTCTTCCAGATACAATGATGTATACAGGGAAAAGAATCTTCCCAATGATAATTATGAGATTGTGACGGACTATCTTAAAGAACATGGGATCAAAACGGATTACGACTGCACTTTCAGTCTTTATCTTCCCAGGAGAGATAATTTTCATGATCGGACAAAATATAACTTCCCGGTTGCGGCAATTTCCTTAAGTGATTACAACAGGATCCGGGAGATGCTGGGATACAAGCCGGTTTCTTTGTCAGAAAACCAATTCACCACCCAATGGCAGACCATCGCTTCTGACGAAGAACGGGATAGCTTTTTGGCAAAAAATACCAGCATAAGCACAGACGCCGGAGAACTGACCCTTTCCAGTCAGTCTTATAATGAGGAAGCAATGGGAGAAACCCTTTACAATTCCTATACAGATGTACTCTATATATTTCCGGACAGTGTCTGCAAAAAGCTGCTCCCGGTTATGCGGAACCGGTATGTGATCACCTCTGAAAATATTTCTTACGAAAACGCCCTGAAATTAGAAGAGATTTTTTCAGAGGCATATCCGGAACTTACCGATACCGGTGTCAGCTATGGTATACGTCTGCGTACTTTACAGATCAACAGTACAAAGGCGAGTATCTTTGTTCTCCAGGCCTCTATGCTTTACGCTGCTGTTGTACTGATGGTCATTTGTCTTACCGTATTATCTTTGCAGCAGCTTTTAGATGCTGGAAAATACCAATACCGTTTTTCTGTACTGAGAAAGCTTGGAGTGGAAGAAAAGCAGATCAAAAAACTGGTGCTAAAGCAATTAGGCCTGTGGTTCGGACTCCCGGTTCTGACAGCGGTCCTTGTTTCCACCATCGTGATTCTTTACTTTATCCAGACTGTATCGGCGGAGATTTCCGCCTATATCGGATTTGGCGCTTTAATGTTGCGGATAGGCGTCACCATAGGCATTTTGGTTTTGCTGCTGATCTGCTATTTCATCAGCACATGGATACTCTTTAAGCGTTCCATCAGTCTTTGACAGTGTCTCTGAAATCCCATACTTGACAATAGTTTTCCTTTAACGTTATGATGGATTATGGGTTCCGAAACGGCTGCCCTAAGATCTATATATTGGGAGGTACATAAAATCATGGAATACAGAAAATTTGGAAACACGATCATTGCAAGAATTGACAAAGGAGAAGAAATCCTGGAACAGGTAAAAGAAATCGCCTTAAAAGAAAACATAAAATTGGCAAGTATCCAGGCCCTGGGAGCCATTAACGATTTCACCGCAGGGGTGTTTAAAACCGACGAGAAAAAATATTATTCCAACCATTTCACCGGCAGTTTTGAGATCGTCTCCCTCACCGGGACCATCAACACCATGGACGGAGAATTTTACAGTCATTTACATATAAGCGCAGGAAATGATAAGGGAGAGGTTTTCGGCGGCCATCTGAACCAGGCAATAGTCAGCGCTACCTGTGAGATGGTCATAACTCTTATCGATGGAACTGTAGACAGAGCCTACAGTGAAGAGATCGGACTGAATCTGTTTAAATTTTAAAGATAGGGGTTATTCCTGTGTTGACTGGTACAACCATCATTAATATATAAAAAAGAAAAAGTCGTCCGGATTCCGCGAAAGAATCGGACGGCTTTTTCTGTTACTTGTTCATATCCTGAACGATCTTGGCCGGCTTAATGGTCATCTCCGCCCAGGCAGGAATAAACCCGCTTTTGATCCCATTTCTTACAGAGCGGATATTGGACCAGGCAGAACAGTAAAAAGGCACCTTGCCTCTTTCCAATATTTCTGCCGCCAGCCGGCTGGTCAGGGCAGAGGCAATTCCAGCTCTGCGATACTGGGGCAGTACATCTACACCGATCTGCCACATCCTGTCACAGTCCGCGGAACATCCTGCCAGTCCCACCAGCTTTTTGCCGTCATAAGCTCCTACCCCAAGGACATCCAGATGCTTTCTCTCTTTACACAGAGCATTGCTCCATTCCGGTCTGTAAAGTTCTGCGAAATCTTCTTGATGAAGGATTTTTAAAGAATACTCACAGGACAGGGGCTTCACTTTATTTATATCCGGCAGATAATATTCTGCCATAAAACAGACACTCTGTCCTTCTTTTCTGAGTTTATCCTCCAGCCAGTGGATATTAGGAGTCTCAAAACAATGATAGAATGTAAATTTATGGAGATACTCCTCTATGACCTCCTGATACTCTTCTTTTACAGAAGCAACAATATTATTTCCGTAAGAAACCAGGTTAGCGGATACCGGCTCCTGATAATACTTCTTAGCCCCGGGCCCTATTCCTCCTCTAACTACAACCGGTTCAGTTTTTAAAAAGTCTTCAGCCTTACAGTTTAAATCTGCTGCAGACTGCTCCATGGCGATTCCCAGGATTTCCTGATTTGTCATTTTCATTCTCCTTTTCATATATAAGTAGACTTCGCCTTAGCCAATTCCCCTCTGATCTCTGTTTACAGAGCGCAGGCATACGAATATATGTGTATATTTAGCGTTAACAATATAACTGTACCGGGGACTGCCAAGATATGGTCAAATTTTCAAAATTTCGATTTTCTACTGTACTGTCTGGCAAAAATGTACGGTCAAATTTTCAAAATTTCGATTTTCTACCGTACTGTCTGTCAAAAAAGGTACGGTTGAATTTCTAGAATTCTTCCATATAACCCTTCGCCGGTTAAACGGATAGGGATGAGCCTTTCCCTATCCATTGCGATACTGCGGGCAGCTCCAGGCAAAGCCCGGCGCTGTCCGTTGTCCAGCAAATGCCGGCTCATACAAGCACTGCGGTCGCTTGCCGGGTATATCGCGGCATTGCCGCTTGATGACTGCTTCCCGTCGGATGCCGGCTCGTGCAAGCACGGCAGTCGCCCGACCGGCGATCGCGAAAAAAAATCCAAGGGCTGCCGCCTATTATACGGCAAACCCTTGGAATGTTCGTCATTCATAAACTTCTATCTCTGAGATACAATTATCCTCCCATCTTTCTCCCTCATAAGAGGACTGGATCCGGATTTTTATCTCAGAAGCCTCTACCGGTTCCTGAAGCGCCAGGTAAAAGACCTTTTTTTCATTTGGGAATTCCAGGATTTCTTCTTCAGCTTCCCCTACCTGAATAGCCAGGGACTGGGGGCGGGCATTATATCTCCACAGTTCATCGCTTTTCCAGTTTCCCAGATAAAGGACCAGATACCGGACCTGATGGCTGCCTTCCAGGGAAATCGTCACACCTTTTCCCTCTCCGGTGCCCTCTTCTCCCTCCTGCCAGGAGGTTGTCTGATCTCCATCAATGAGACGGCTGCCACTGTAGTCTTCTTCCTCAGACTGTTTCTGGGAATCTGCCTGGGCAGATGCAGGCTGCAGTTTTGTATTCTGAGAAAGATCCGGTTCTTCCTCAAGAAGCCGGATATTTCCCGTCTCCACAGATGAAGTCTCTGTTTCTGATTCTTCTATCTTCTGATCATATTCTTTTTCCAGTGTATCCAGTTGATTCATTCTCCTGATTCCCAGAAAGATACCTGCGGCCAGGCACAGAAGAAGAAAGATGCCTGCCAGAAGTGCCGTATATCTTCTGGCCCTCTTTTTTTCCGAAGTCAAAGGTTCCTTTTTCTCTTCCTCCTCATCGTCATCATCATCATCTTCTTCCTCGTCATCTAAGTCCTCATCTTCCTCGCCATCGTCTTCTTCATCCAGACTCTGAACCTCTCCAGGCCGGACTTCTTCCTCAGACTCTTTCGCCGCTTCTCCATCTTTTGGTTCTGCATCTTCCTTGACAGCTTCCAAAACCGGAGAAGGTGCTTCATCTGAAGCTGGCTCTTCCTCCCCGGATTGTTCTTCCGGATATTCCCGGTCTTCCGGATCTTCTACAGCAAACTCCGGCCGGGCAGCGTCCGATTCCCGGTCTTCTGCTTCCAGGATCTCCGGCTGAGAATTTTCTAGTGGAACTTCTTCTGACAAGGGAATCTCTTTCTCAGAGACTTCCGGCCATCTCTCCGTTTCTCCAAAGGCCTCCGACCGCCCATCCTCTTCTTCAAAGCCTTCCGGCTGTCTATCCTCTTCTTTAAGAACTTCCGGCTGTCTATTCTCTCCCTCAGAGACTTCCGATTGCCCATTCTCTTTCTCAGAGACTTCCGGCTGGGACTCTTCTTTCTGGCCTTCCTCCGCCTTTAAGATCTGTTCCAGCTCTTCATCGGATTTATAATAAGCCCATATGTCTTCTTCATCCATATATTCCGGAAAAACGGCTTTTCCACACCGGCTGCAGTATAAATCACTGTCAGAAAGTTCCTTTCCGCATCTTTCGCACTTCATACTAATTCCTTCCTGGCAATTTTACTTCTTACTTCCAGTAATCTCGCTCATTATCGATCATATAAAGCAACGCGTTACAGATACAGGCGGCAATATTGCTTCCGCCTTTTCTTCCCTTTGCAACAATATAGGGAACCACTGTATCCATGATCATTTCTTTTGATTGTACCACATTTACAAACCCTACCGGAACCCCTATGATCAAATATGGAGATATTTTTTTCTCCTGGATCAGTTCATAAAGCCGTACAAGAGCTGTAGGCGCGTTTCCAATGGCAAAGATCAGCGGTTTTCCAAGGGACGCGGCTTTATCCATACAGGCGGTGGCTCTGGTACAGCCCTGTTCTCTTGCCGCCTGGGCTACATCCTCATCAGACATAAAACAGTAGACTTCTCCACCGTATTTTTTCAGGGCCTTTTTATTGATCCCTGCCTTGGCCATCTGGGTGTCCGTTACGATACAGGCTCCGTCCTTGATCGCCTGGATCGCTTTTTCCACTGCCCCTTCTGAAAAGCAGAGATTATCTGCATAATCAAAATCCGCGCTGGTATGGATACAGCGTTTTACGATCAGTTCCGTTCCGGGGATCAGCTTCTTATCTCCCAGTTCCCGGGTGATGATCTCAAAGCTTCTGGTCTCAATCTCTTTTGGTTTTACATTTTCCAGTTCTACTTTCATATCTGCCATCTCCTGTCTCTTTTTAAGCTTCTGTTAGATCCCTTCCTCCAGGATCTGATAGATTTTTTCCATGTCTAAATGTTCTCTCAGGCCCTGGGCCAGAAGGTCATACTGGGTTTCCTTAAAGCTGGCAAAATCTACTCCTGTCATGGAAGACACATCAATTCCCTTGATCTCTCCAATGGCTTCTACCACTTTCTTGGCTACCTCTTCTTTATCAAAAATCCCATGGACATAAGAACCATATACATTTTTATAAAAGGCTCCGTCTTCTTTTGCTTCATTTTTTACCGTATCCGTGATCCTGGTAAAACTCTGGACGCCTTCCCGGAGAGTAGTCTCTCCCATATGGATCTCATAACCTTCCAGGTTTACCCCTGTCAAAGTGTGCAGAGGACCCTGTACCTGGTCAAAAGAGCCTTCTACCCGGGTTCTGGTCTTTCCTTCTTTAAATACCGTATCCATAGGCAGAAGACCCATGCCTTTGATCTCCCCTCCGGCTTCCACATGTTCCGGATCTGCCAGAGTCTCTCCCAGCATCTGATAACCTCCGCATACGCCGAAGATGATCTTTCCTTCTGCGGCTTTTTTCAGCACAGCAGCTTCCAGACCATTCTGCCGCATCCACAGCAGATCCTCCATAGTATTTTTGGTTCCCGGCAGGATGATCATATCCGGATTCTTCAGTTCCTGGACATGACGTACATACCTGAGGGATACTCCCGGGATCACCTCCAAAGCATTAAAGTCCGTGAAATTAGAGATCCTTGGCACCCGGATCACCGCAATATCGATAAGATCCACTTCCTGTTTTCCGGAAAACCGCTCCGTCAGGCTATCCTCATCTTCTACTTCCAGTTCCATATAAGGAGCCACGCCTACTACCGGGATATGGGTCCTTTCCTCCAGCATTTCCACGCCGGGATCCAGTATAGTCTTATCTCCCCGGAATTTATTGATGATCATCCCTTTCACCATCTTCTGCTCATCCGGCTCCAGGAGCATGATCGTTCCCATCAGCTGGGCAAAAACACCTCCACGGTCAATATCGCCCACCAGCAGTACCGGAGCTTTGGCCATTTTGGCCATGCCCATGTTGACAATATCTTCTTCCTTCAGATTGATCTCCGCCGGACTTCCGGCTCCTTCGATCACAATAATATCATATTTTTCCGCCAATGTCTCATATGCTTCCATAACTTTTGGCACCAGCTGCTTTTTATATTTAAAGTAATCTCTGGCACTCATAGTTCCCAGGACTTCTCCGTTTACGATGACCTGGCTGCCTACGTCATTGGTAGGTTTCAGCAGGATGGGGTTCATCAGCACAGAAGGACTGATCCCTGCGGCCTCCGCCTGCATGACCTGTGCTCTTCCCATCTCCAGGCCTTCCTGGGTGATAAAAGAATTCAGCGCCATATTCTGAGATTTAAAAGGGGCCACCTTGTATCCGTCCTGTTTAAAGATCCTGCACAGGCCTGCTGCCAGCAGACTCTTCCCTGCATTGGACATAGTCCCCTGTATCATAATTGCTTTTGCCATAATCATTCCCTCTTTTGTTTTATCTGTTTTGCTCTAATGTCTCCTTAAGAACCTTTAAAAGCCGGCGGTTCTCTTCTCCGGTGCGGACCGCTACTCGGTAATAGCCCTTTTTCAGACCCCGGTAATTGCTGCAGTCCCGGATATAAATTCCTTTCTCCAGGCATTTTTCCTGAAGGTCTTCCCGGCCTTTGAAAAAAATATAATTGGCCTCTGAGGCAAATGTGAAAAATCCCAGTTTTTTCATACCTTCCAAGAGGATTTCTCTTTCCTTTCGGATCTTCTTCATAGACTCTTTCACATATGTCTCTTCTTTTAATGCGGCGATCCCTGCCTCCTGGGCCACTACAGAAACATTCCAGGGCTGCATGACTTCTTTCATTTTTCCCAGGATCTGAGGGTCTCCGCAGAAGCCGTATCCCAGCCGGATCCCGGCCATGGCGTATTTCTTTGTAAAGGCCTTTAATAAAAACATCTGAGGATACTCTTCCAGATATCCTTTCATAGAATACTTCTCAGCTTCCTCCAGAAAATCCTCAAAACATTCGTCCAGAACCAGAAAAGTTCCGGTATCCCGGCAGCGCTGTGCCAATTTCTTCAGATATTCCGGCTCTGCCGCTACGCCGGTAGGATTATTAGGATTGCAGAAAAACACCATATCCGTATCTTTTCCAATATGATCCAGGAATTCCTCTCCCGGACGGAATCCTTCTTCTTCAGAGAGAAAATAATACTCTGTCTCACACCCGCAGGCTGTTAATGCCTGTTCATATTCTGCAAAGGTAGGTGCCGGAAGAAGGGCCTTTGCAGGTTTTAACGCCAGGACCAGGCCGAAGATCAGGTCCGCCGCTCCGTTTCCGCAGATAATAGACTCCATAGGAACCCCCTCTGCCTGCGCCAAGGCCCGGCGCAGTCCCTCACACTCTACATCCGGGTAATGGCAGACCAGTTCCATAGCCGCCGCTCCTGCTTTTTTTACTCCCTCAGGTGTTCCGTAAGGATTGCAGTTGGAGGAAAAATCCAGTACATTTTTATGCCGGTAAATATCTCCTCCGTGTTTATGTATCTCTGTCATTGTCTCACCTCTAGATCAGGGAAAGGATTCCCATTATTGCCAGCCGGATCCCGGCGAAGAGCACTGTTGCCAAAACAGCGCTTACATACAGAAGTCTGTTTGCCTTTGGAATGTCCTCAAACTCCACGGGGCGTTTCGCATCCCCCAAAGTAGGCTTCTCATACAGTTTTCCAAAATAATAGGCATTTCCCGCAAGCTGGATATCCAGGGCCCCTGCCATAGCGGATTCCGTCTGGGCAGAATTGGGACTTGCATGGTTATATCGGTCTCGTTTAAAGATCTTCCAGGCATTTTTTCCATCCATTCCTGTGATCTGGGCCGCCCCGATCATAAGAAGTGCGGATATCCTGGCGGGAATATAATTGACTGCATCATCCAGCTTTGCCCCGTATCTTCCAAAATTCAGATACCGGTCATTCTTATATCCTACCATAGAATCCATGGTATTTACCGTTTTATACAGATACAGAAGAGGAGGCCCTCCCAGAGCCATATAAAACAGCGGTGCGATCTCTCCATCTGAAGTATTTTCTGCCACAGTTTCCACTGCCGCTTTTGTCACTCCCTCAAATGTAAGATTCTGGGTATCCCGGCCTACGATCATGGAAACTGCGTGTCTGGAACTCTCCAGATCTCCTTTTTTCAGCTCCCGGTATACCTTCATACTCTCTTCTTTTAAAGATCTGGCCGCCAGCATCTGATAACACATAAAGGTCTCCAGAAGGATCCCCAGAAGGGTATGGATCTTATAAGCCAGAAACAGGATCCCCGCCGGGATCACAAACCCCAGGATACACAGCAGGATCACCATAAGAAGTCCTGCCTGACGTTCTCCCTGTGGCGTTTTTGGAAAAATTCCCCGGAGCTTTTTTTCCAGGAAACTGATCTCTTTTCCAATAACCCGCACCGGGTGGTACAGCCATCTGGGATCTCCCAGGAGCAAATCTATAACAAAGCCCAGAATAAGGGCCAGTGGTGTCCATTTAAACATCTGTCCATAATCCTTTCTTGACAGAGAGCACATGTCTTTCGTTCTTCCAGAGTTCTTCCTCCAGAATCAGGACATAATATTCTCCGTTTTTTATCTGCCAGTCAAAATACCCCTGTTTCGGATATCCATAGGCGCTGAGGATACTCATAATAGTACCTCCGTGAGCGACGATGGCCGTTGCCGGACTTTCCATGGCAAAGGCTTCCTCCACACATCGGACAAAGCCCTCCCGGCATCGGTTACGGAATCCTTCCGGATCCTCTCCCCCGGGAAAAGGAAGGGCGCCGCCGCTGTCGATCCAGGCCTGATAGTCCGGATTTCCCGACAGCTCCTTATAATTCTTATTTTCAAAATCTCCAAAATCACATTCTTTAAGTAGAGGGCACTCTTTTTGCGCCAGTCCGGGATACAAAATCTCCCCTGTCTGCCGGCAGCGTTTCATAGGACTGACAAAGAGAAGTTCTGCTTTGGGATAATTCTTTCCTTCCAGTTCCCGGATCCCCTCCTGGCAGAGAGGTTCATCGGTTCTGGCTCCGATATATTTTCCCGAAAGATTGCCCTGAGTCTTTCCATGACGTATCAGATAGATCTTAAGCATTTTTTATCACCGTCCCGATCCCGCAGACTACCCGTATCACCTGACTGCTCTTTGCCGCGATCCTGGTGCAGATCCTTCCTGTGGCCTCCCGGTATTTCCGGTCAAAGGCCTGGATAGGGACCACTCCGTATCCCAGCTCATTGGAGATCAGGATGATATGGGGATTTCTTTCCAGGAGCCGGGTTTCCAGGTCTTCCAGATCCCAGTTTTCTTCTAACCCTTTCCGGATCCACTGATGAAAATGATACAGGCAGGGACAGGAAAAAATGTCCTCATAAGAAGCACTGGCTCCATCCTGCATTTCACCATCTTCCAGATGAAAGGTATTTTTCACATAGTCTTTTTTCCCCTGAAAAGCTCCGCCTATAACCAACCGCATAATTTCTCTCCTATCACTGCCCCGAAAGCGATCACCAGCTCGCAAAGCTGCATATGAAACCCTGCCAGATCTCCTGTGATCCCGCCGAATTCTTTCTGAGACATTTTATAATAATACAGGTATTCCAGGGCTGCAGCCGCCAGAACGCAGCCGCCGATCACCGGCTCATAAACCAGCATAAGCACCCCGCAGATCACCACATAGACCAGAGAAAAGATCTTCACACAGGTCTTCTGGGCTCCGTCAGAAAAGGTGGCGGCAAGCCCTGTATTTTTAGCCATGGGAAAAGCGGCAATAGAAAAGCCTCCCATAGCTCTGGAAAGCACAAAGCCTATACAGACCACCGGCAGTGCTTTCAGGGTCATCTCGCTGTAAACCCCAAGATAAAATAAAAAATATACTACTGCAGTGATAATGGCAAAGGCCCCTGCATGAGAATCCTTCAGGATCTCCAGCTTCCGCTCCCTGGGCTGATAAGAATGAAGGGCGTCTGAAGTATCCAGAAGCCCGTCCAGATGAATACCTCCGGTGATCACCACCGGGATCAGCACCAGCACCACAGAGTAAAAGAGATGACTCCGGGTGATCTGAAGCCCCCAGTATCCCCATGCCCAGGTAACGGCTCCGATGATCACTCCGATCAGGGGAAAAAGGCACATGATATACCGCATATTTTCCTTTGTCCAGTCACTTTTTGGCATTGGCACCTTAGAATACATGGAAAAGGCGATCTTAAAACTGTTCCACCATGGTTTCATAATTTCTGTCCTTCTTTTCTCTCGTTTTTGTGACACAGGGGGATCCCGTAAACCACTTCTGTTACATTCCCGGCCATTTTGGCAATCTCCTGATTGATCTGTCCCAGAAAAGCCTGATATTGTACGGTCTCTGGTGAATACTCTATTCCATCAGAAAAGATCTCATTAGTCACCACCACCAGCTCTCTTGCCTGTTCCGACAAAGAACGGATCCCTTCCATGACTGCTTCCACTGTCCTTTCCTTTGCCCCCTGTTCCTGATACATTTCATTGGCCACCAGATTAGACATGCATTCCAGCAGCACGCAGGATCCGGCCGGGACCTTAAGCTTCTTCAATCCTGTATAACACTCCAGGGTCTGAAAATTCTTTTTCGCCCGCATTTTCCGGTGCCGCCGGATCCTGGCATGACTTTCCTCATCAAAAGGATACATGGTGGCGATATAGATCCTCTCAAAATCTCCGAAACCGGTAATGACACTTTCCGCATAGGCAGACTTTCCGCTGCCGCTGCCGCCGGTTATCAACGTAATCATATGCTAACCTCACTCTAGGTGTTCATATGCTTCCATGCCGAAGTTGTGGAAGTCGCTCATGCCGTGGTAGACGGCCAGGCCGGTATCCAGGAGCGGGAAGAGGTTTAAGGCTCCGGTTCCTTCGCCCAGGCACATGTCGCAGTGAAGGGGCGCTTCTTTGCCAAGAGCTTTCAGGATCAGTTCTCCTGCCGGTTCTTTGGATACGTGAGATGCCAGCATGTAGTCTTTTACCTGAGGACAGATAGCAGCCGCCAGGACCGCTCCTGTAGCGGAGATCACACCGTCAATGACTACCGGCATATGACAGGCTGCTCCCCCCAGGAACAGACCTGCGATCCCGCCGATATCAAAGCCGCCTACTTTTGCCAGGACATCTATTGGATCTGCCTTGTCTGGTTTATGTATTTCAATGGCGTGTTTGATCACCTGGATCTTCCGGTTAAGACCTTCTGTGGAAAGTCCTGCTCCTCTTCCTGTCATCTTTTCAACAGGAAGGTCCAGGAGCACCGAAGCAATGGCGCTGCTGGTAGTGGTATTTCCGATGCCCATCTCACCTGTTGCCATGATCTGATATCCCTTTTCTTTCATCATGCAGGCTATCTCAATCCCTGTTTCAATAGACTGAATGGCCTGTTCTCTGGTCATGGCCGGCTCTTTCGCCATATTTTTTGTTCCATAGGCAATTTTCCGGTTGAGAATGCTCACATCTGTAGCTACTCCCACATCTACAGGGAAAATATCACATTTTACGGTCCGGCACATAATACTGGAAGCGGCTTTTGTCTGAAGGAAGCTTTCAGCTACAAGGGCAGTGATCTCCTGTCCGGTCTGGGTCACTCCTTCCTCTACCACACCGTTGTCCGCGCACATAGGTACCAGGACTCTTTTATCCACATGAACTCTGGGATCTTCTGTGATCCCCGCGATCTGTACCACCATATCCTCCAGCTTTCCAAGGCTGTGAAGAGGATGGGCGATACTGTCCCAGTGCTCTCTGGACTGTTCCATGGCCTTTTCATCTAAAGGCCGGATACTCTCGACTGCTTCCTGTAAATTCATAACTGCTTCCTCCTTCTCTCTTCTGCATAGTCTCTGCATCTATCCACATAAGCTGCGGCAAGTCTGGGATTTCCCCAGTAATAAAAATGAGGAAATCCGGCGAGCATGGAATCTGTACAGTGGATACAGTCCCATCCCCGGCTGCTTTCCGGCTTTTGTCCGTGAAAGTCTCCTCCGCAGTTTGTAGAATCAAAATAATGAAATTCATGGGCAGGACAGGACCCGATCTTCTTTCCGAAAACATCTCCCTCTTTTTTCTCCAGAGTCAGATACCCGAATCTGGAAAGCCTGGGAGTTTTATAAGCCCTTCCTTCAATAGCCCCTATACCTTCTCTGTCATTTCCTTCCATGTCCTGGGAATACTGGTGGAGATACATAAATCCCCCGCACTCTGCCATCACCGGAAGCCCCTTATCCAAGGCCTCTTTTATCTGCCTGCGCATATCCCGGTTTTCTTCCAGCTCTTTTCCATACAGCTCCGGATAACCTCCGTAAAGAAGGAGACCGTCCAGACCTTCTGGAAGCCGGGTATCATGGATCGGGGAAAACTCTATAAGTTCCGCCCCAAGCTCCTTCAAAAGCTCCAGATTATCTTCATAAATAAAGCAGAATGCCTCGTCCCTTGCCAGGCCGATCCTGACCGGAGTTTTCCTGTCTCCAGCCGGCAAAACCGGTTTTTCTGTCTCCAGAGCCGGGGCGGTTTCAGCCAGCCCCAGAAGGCCGTCCAGGTCCAGAGTATCCTCCAGGACTTTCGCCAGCCGGTTCAGCTTTTCTCTCAGATCCGCCACTTCCCCGGGCAGGACCAGCCCCAGATGTCTGCTTTCAATAGTACATTCCTCTACTCTGGGAACATAGCCGTATACCTTTACTTCCAGCTCTTCTTCGATCTTTTTTTTCATCCTGGGATAGAGCATTGGGGACATCTGATTCAGGATCACACCCTTTATCCCGCTGTCTTCCCTGTACTGGCAGAAGCCTTTGATATAGGCCAGAAGGGAAAGGCTCATGCCCTTGCTGTTTACAATAAGCACCGCCGGTGTTCTGGTAGTCCTGGCCAGATCATAGGCGCTGGCCCGGAAGGTGGTGCCTCCCACCCCGTCATAGTATCCCATAACCCCTTCCATTACGGCGATATCACAACCCCGGCTGTTTCTCTCCAGGAGATATTTCAGGGTATTTTCTTCTGTAAAAAAGGTATCCAGATTTCTGGATTTTGTCCCGATGACCCTGGTATGGAACATAGGATCGATATAGTCCGGTCCGCACTTAAAAGAGGCAGGATTTAACCCTCTGTTTTTCAGGGCCTGCAGGATCCCGCAGGTGATCAGAGTCTTCCCGCTGCCGCTGGCTCCGGCAGTCAGGAGAAAACGTGGTGTCTCCATGGTCAGCTCCCCTTTCCATCTCCCGTACAGGAGATAATATAAATAGGGTTTTCTCCCATCATCATGTGATAGGAACCGATTTCTTTTGCCTTGCTCACACTGAGCTGGACAATCTCTGTATCTGTAACAGCCAGCTCTTTTATACAGCTAAGGGTCTCTGCTACCGTTTCCAGGGCAATGCAGTTGATCACAATCCTGACCCGGGGATTTTTCTGAAGCAGCAGCTCCAGGATCTGCTTCATATTTCCTGAAGAGCCCCCGATAAATGCCTGGTCAGGAGCCGGCAGTTCTTCCAAAGCTTCCGGCGCCGTACCCTGGATCAGGGTAAGATTATCTGTAGCAAATTTCTTCTTATTTTTCTTTAAAAGTTCAAAAGCCAGCTCTTTTTTTTCAATAGCAAAAACTTTTCCGTAAGGTACCCGCAGGGCCATTTCCACAGATACTGATCCGGTCCCCGCTCCTATATCGTAACAGACAGAATCTCTTCTGAGCCTCAGCTTGGAAAGAGAAACTGTACGGATCTCTTCTTTTGTCATAGGCACCTTGTCCCGGATAAAATCCCTGTCCGGAACTCCGTGTACCGCCAAAAGCTCCTGGTATTCCTGATTTTCCGCATAGACTACGCTCAGAGGATCTCCTTCATAGTCCAGAAAATCCTCCGGTTTTCCCTTCCGGATCTTTTCTTCCGGGTAAGAGAGACATTCTCCGGTATACAAGATCACATTTGTCATGTCATATTCCAGCAGCTTCCGGGCCAGATCTCTTATCCCCTCTCTGGTCCCCAGAATAGAAAACACCTTCCGGTTATGGCGGATCAGAGAAACCAGATCCCTCTCCCGTCCATGGGCGCTGGTGATCAGCATATCATCCCAGGACTTTCCGATACGGCTCATAAAGTATACCAGGGAAGAGATACCGGAAACAACCTGTACCTTCTTTCCATCCAGAGCCAGCAGGAGTTTCTTAGCGCCGCTGTAAAATCCCGGATCACCGGAAAGAAGAATGGCAATCTTGTCATATTCCGGATGTTCCTCTATATACTCTGCGATCTTCTGACTGTTATATTCTATAAAGAAATCCTGGCCCGGTTCTTTACAGGCCTCTATCATTCTCCTGGCTCCGATCAGAAGCTGGGCGCTGCTGATGATCTTCCGGGCTTCCAGGGTAAGACCCTTCCTGCTGCCCATACCGATCCCTACCAGGGAAACTTCCCCCTGAGATTTCAGCCCGTACCTGCCGCACAAAAGCCGGCGGCACTGAGTTACAGAAATCCCTTCCTCTTTCAGAGGCCTTCCGATGACTACAGGAACACAGCCGCATTCTCTGGCTGCGTCAATCTTATCCTGAAATCCTCCTGCGTCGCCTGACATTTTGGTAACCAGATATTTACAGTCCAGCTGCCGGATCATGGCTGCATTCAATTCTTTAGAAAAAGGGCCCTGCATACAGATCAGATTTTTTCCCTGAAATCCCAGCTGGCTGCACTCAATGGCTACCTTAGGCAAAGATAGGACCCGGAGAAAAACTCTGTTCTGAAAGTTTTCCAGTTTCGTATATTTGGCCGCTTCCTTGCTTCCGGTGGTAGCCAGAATGTTTCCTTCTGTATGGGAAAGAAGTTCCACAGCCTCTTCTACGCTGTCTGCAAAGATCCAGTCTCCTCCCTCTTTCATCTCCTGGTTTTCCCGGAGGATACGGATATACTCCCTTCCCGTTTCTTCGCAGGCCTTTTTTATATTCTCTGTAACCTGGGCGGCATAAGGATGGGTAGCGTCTATCACCATATCCGGATCTTTTTCCTGAAATAAAGATTTCATCTCCTCCAGATCCAGACGCTGATGGGAGATTTCCAGAACCGGACTTTCCGGCAGAAGGTGCTCCCCATACTCAGTAGCCACACAGATATGTCCCGGTATCTGACGGCGGTCCAGAAATTCTGCGATTTCTCTTCCTTCTGTGGTACCGGCAAAAACAATCACTTTACACATTTTTATATCCTCTGGGAGTTACCATTTTTCCTCCCACATTTTTCGTCTGGGAATTTCCAACAAAAACCGTAGTAAACATATCTACCTTTGTGGTCTTTAATTCTTCCAGAGTCAGGACTTTCATGGATTCGCCCTCTCTTCCGATATTTCCCACAATGCCGCAGACCGTATCCGGAGCCTTATATTCCATCATCAGATTGCAGGCCTTTTCCAGATAATCGTGACGTTTTTTACTGGAAGGATTGTACAGACAGATAACAAAATCTGCTTTAGAAGCCTCCAGAAGCCTGGTCTCGATCTTCTCCCAGGGAGTCAGCAGATCGCTGAGACTGATCAGGCAGAAATCATGGATCAAAGGCGCTCCCAGCACTGCGGCGCCCCCTGTGGCAGCGGTTACTCCCGGGATGATCTCCAGCTCTACCTGGGGATATTTTACTCCCACTTCATACATCAGCCCTGCCATGCCGTAAACTCCTGCGTCTCCGCTGCAGATCATGGAAACGGTCTTTCCCTTTATGGCTTCCTCAAAAGCCATCTGGCACCGTTCTACCTCTTTTTTCATTGGAGTAGTCATAAACTCTTTTCCCGGAAAATGCTCTTTTACCAGGTCTACATACACGGTATACCCAATGATCACATCACTGTTTTTTAAAGCCTGGGCAGCCTCGATGGTCATCTTTTCGTAAGCTCCCGGACCGATTCCAACAACATATAATTTATTCAAAATTCACACTCCATTTCTTCATTGCCAGAGCTACGGTCACCCCGTCCTGGGCAAATTTTCTCAAGATCAGCCGTCCTTTTCCTTCCCTGCTGCTTCCCAGAAGAGCGGCTCTTTCGCACACATTATCCACTCCGGTAACATCTTTTACAAAGGAAGAAGAGGCATAGGTTCCTTCTACTTCTTCCAGTTCTTCTTTACTGTAGGTAATAAACGGAAGATTTCTTTCGTCACAGTATTCCAGGATCCCTTCTTCGTCTTTTTTCAGGTCAATGCTGGCTACCTGTTCCATAGCCACAGAGGGGATCAGCTGTTCGTCGCAGGCCCTGCGGATCACCTTCTCCACGATCTCCTTCGGCGTCTCTTTTTTACATCCTACACCGGTAGTGATCACCCTGGGGATCAGATAGAGAGTATGGACAAAGGGGTGCTCCATATAGCCGTTTGTCACATAGATCCCAAGCTCCGGTTTTTCCTTTCCTTCTTCCAGAAGCTTCAGCTCTTCCGGGATTTCTCCTAGCCAGGGGAAATCACTGGCAAACCCTACTTCTTTTCCTGCCAGAAGGGCTGCGGAAACTTCCTTTGCCAGATTCATATCTGAGATAAAACAACCGTTTTTCTTAGCGAAAACGTCTACTGCAAATTTATTGTTCAGGTCTGTTGCCGTAGTCACTACCGGCTGTCCATGGACGATCTCCGCCACCTCCTGGGCCAGTTCATTGGCGCCTCCGATATGGCCGGAAAGAAGGGAAATGGCAAATTTCCCCTGTTCATCTACTACCACGACCGCAGGATCCACTTTCTTGCTTTTTACAAATGGAGCAATGCTCCGGACGGCAATGCCGCAGGCGCCGATAAAAATAATGGCGTCGCAGTCTGCAAATCTGGCTTTGGTCCATTCTTTGATAGACTCGTCCACAGGCTTTGCAAAGTCCTTTACATTCCGGAAGTCTCTGGAATCTTCATCCAGCTGGGATTCATCCAAAACCTTCTTCGTATATTTACTCTTTGTATAGGATCTGACCTCATAATCCCGTTCTTTCAGCACCCAGTAGATCATCTCGCTGAGACGATACCCCGCCCGGCTGAAACTTATGATCGCTATCTTCATATTCTTCACCTCTTATCTTTTGTCCAATATTACTTGGAACCGGTGCCTTTTCTGAATTCTGTGGTAAATTCCGGATGATACAGCAGGGAACGGTCATAGGAATTGTGGGATACCACATCTCCGATGATCATCAGCGCTGTCTTAGTTATATTATTTTCTTTTGCCGTCTGGGCCAGTGTTCCTACGGTACACACAAACTTTTTCTCGTCCTCCCAGGTGGCCTTATAAACAATAGCAGCAGGGGTATCCGGTTTATATCCTCCTTCGATCAGCCTTCTGGAAAGCTCCTCCAGCATACCTGTACTTAAGAACACCACCATAGTGGCCTGATGGGCCGCAAAGGATTCTATACTCTCCTTTTCCGGCACCGGCGTCCTTCCCGCCATACGGGTAATGATCACGCTCTGGGAAACATTCGGAAGTGTATATTCCAGGTTTAAAGCCGCCGCTGCACCGGAAAAAGAACTTACTCCCGGACAGTAATCATAAGCGATCCCTTTCTCATCCAGCACATCCATCTGTTCCCGGATAGCTCCGTAAAGGCAAGGATCTCCTGTATGAAGACGGACCGTGGTCTTCCCTTCTTCTTCTGCCTGGAAAATCACCTCCAGAACTTCCTCCAGAGTCATCTTCGCGCTGTTAAAGATCTTACAGTCCTCTCTGGCATACTCCAAAAGCTGAGGATTTACCAGAGATCCTGCATAAATGATCACGTCTGCTTCCTCTAAAAATTTTTTTCCGCGAAGGGTGATCAGATC
Source organism: Candidatus Blautia stercorigallinarum (assembly GCA_019112785.1). GTDB lineage: Bacteria > Bacillota > Clostridia > Lachnospirales > Lachnospiraceae > Blautia > Blautia stercorigallinarum. The sequence goes on along the minus strand of DXIQ01000051.1, from coordinate 9,219 downwards.
TGCCGCTCCGCTTCCTGCTCCCACAAAATGTACCATGATGTATTCCTTTCTTCTGTTAGTTTTCTTTTACAATGATCAGAGAATAATATCCGGAATCTTCCGGGATCTCTTCTGCAGACCGGTATATTTTTTCTGAAGGCATACCGCAGTTTTCGATCATCACTGCTTTCTGTCCGCTTTTTTCTATACTCTCTTTTACCTGTTTCATTTTCTTTCCTGTCTTCATCAGGACCTTTGTCCCGGGAAGCTTCAGGATCTCATCCATTTCCTGCGCTTTATAGGTAGCCGGTATCACATGGAGAGGCTGATCCGCCTCCACCAGTCCCATATTCAGCCTGGCCGCTACTGCGCAGAAAGAAGTAATGCCGCTGACGATCTCCGCCTCATAGCCTCTTTCCAGGATCCTTTTATGAACGTAGAGATAGGTAGAATATACCGTAGTATCTCCCAAAGTCAGAAAGACCACATTTTTCCCTTCTCTGAGATAGTCCTCCACCTGGTCTGCCGCCTTATCGTGGTTTGTTTTCAGCACCTGGGGATCCTTGGTCATAGGCATAGCCACAGGGATCAATGTCTTTTTATCCAAATCCTCATAAGCGCCTTTTACGATCTGATAAGCTACGCTGGCCTGGATATCCTTTCCCGGCACAGCGATAACTTCATTCTCCTTTATCAGTCTCAGTGCTTTTAAGGTAAGAAGCTCCGGGTCTCCCGGTCCAACTCCTACTCCGTATAACTTTCCTTGCATGTCTGTCTCCTTTGTTTTGTATTTCTTTATACTGACGGCTTTTTATATTGTTTCTGCAAAAGCCGGATCAATTCCTCTGTATGTTCTGTCTGTCCCAGATAGCCGTATTCGTTAGAGAATATCACGGCCCCCAGCAGCATCCGGTCATAAGTCCTGTGGTTCATATAATACAGGATCCTTTTTGTCAGCTCTCCCATGACCGGCTCCAGGAGATCTTCCCTTTGTATCACAGCCAGAGCCTCGTCTGTGGTAATGGTATCCAGGATTTCTCTGGCTCCTTCCAGAGAGATTCCCGCCCGGATAGCATTGGCCGCCAGTAATTCTGCCCGGCTGTCCCCGCTTCTGGAATGGGTATTCATGATCCCTCCGGCCACCTTTACAAACTTGCCGATATGAGAGACAAAAAGGATTCCTTTCACCCCCATATCCAGGGCCATATCCAGGGTCTCTCCGATATAATTGCTGCACTTCATGCTTTCCTCAAAAGGAAGATCCATATGCTCTTTCAGATAAGCAGCCCCATAATTTCCCGGGGTGATCAGAAGATATTCTCCTCCGTTTTCCACCTTCTGGCGCATTTCGATCTCAATACTTTTGATCAGGGCACTTTCACTCATAGGCTCCACAATACCCGAGGTTCCCAGTATGGAAATTCCTCCCTGGATCCCCAGTCTGGGATTAAAGGTCCTTGCTCCCACCTGGTCCCCTCCGGGAACACTGACGGTAAGAAGAAGTCCCCCTTCATAATCTGCTCTGGAACAAATCTCCTCGGTTTCCTTCAGGATCATAGACCGGGGAACTTTGTTGATGGCAGGACTTCCCACCGGCTGCTCCAGGCCTTTTTTGGTTACTCGTCCTACTCCTTCTCCCCCTTCCAGCCGGATCCCGGGTTCACTGGTCTTTTCTGCTTTTACAAAGATCTCCAGTCCGTTTGTGGCGTCAGGGTCATCTCCTCCGTCCTTTTTCACGGCACAGGAAGCCCAGTCCTCTCCCCGGCTGATGTGGAGAAGCTCCAGGTTCAGGAGAATCCCTTTCGGCGTCATCAGCTCCACCTGTTCCACCTTTCTATTCTCCAGAAGGATCTCCACTGCTCCTTTTGCCGCAGCGGCAGCGCAGGAACCGGTAGTGTATCCATATCTCATTTTCTTATTATTTTTTATACTGTAATATCCTTCTAATCCTGTTTTATGTTCCATATCCTGCCTCTGTTTTCTTCTAAAAGCCGAATTTTACGCAACGAAAAATCCGCTGCCGACTGGCAACGGATCCCGCACAGAGCTGTATCAGCCCTGTATCACACACTATATCCGTGAAGGTATCCGGTTGCCGCAGATAAAACCTTCACACCGTCTGAAAATCTCATGTATCTGGCTTTCACAGTAACGGACTTGCACAGGAATTCCACCTGCTTCCATAAAAATTTTCAGCTTATTTTTTTAAGAATGACCTCGTTTATTATATAATTTTCTGTGCAAAAAGTCAACGTAAACCAGGAATCTCCGCCTCCTGTCAGTCACAATTCAGACAGCCTCCTGTATCAGCCTTTCCGTACCGATCTGGGCCAAGGTCGGCACACTTTCCGGATGGGTCCACTGGGCAATGGTATCCTGGAATAGTATATTGGCAGATGGCGGAAACTCCTCATCTTTATCCCAGAAAATATAAGTAAGACTGATCTTTGGAAATGCGTAGAGCGTAACGCTTACATCTCCATATTTTTCCCTGACGCCGCCCAGTTTAAGTCCTGCTTTTAAAAGCTCCTGAGGACGGCCTGCAAAATGTTTTTTTAAGGGATCAAGCGCAGCTCTTTCATAAGCCCGTTCAAACACTGCCGCTTCCCGGATTTCCCGGAAAGGCACCATTTTTCTTCCTTCTTCTGCATAGCTCTGGCAGTACCGCAGATGGTGCATGATCGTCAGTCTCTCTGTAACCGGGATCTGCCGTTGCCCTGCTCCTGTGATCTCCCCGGTTGTTCTGTTGATCCTGCACCTTTCACCGAAAAAAGGGAGGTAGAGATTTTCCGTATCAAACTCTGCCCCCACCTTCTTAGCAATGTTCTCCTGAGGACATTGCAAAAACCACTCTCTGATCTGGTCAAATACTTTCTCATAATTGGATTCACGATTCCCTGTATTCTTCATTTTTTCCTCTTTTCCGCTGCTTTTAAGCAAAGCGTGTTGTTAATCTTATTCTAAACTTTATCACATAAACCCTTCTCTGTACATAGCCGCAATCAAAACAAGACACTGTTCTGCACAGACTCAGAGCTAAGATAGAGGTGGTACACTTCATCGGGGCTATGCAAGGGAAGCAGCTATGAGCTGTAAAAAATACGCTTCCGGTTTAATGATCGGAAGCGCATTTTTATACTGTTTATATGATAATACACACCAGTCCGCCCTTGCTGTCATTGACAATCTTCTGCATGGTATCCTGGAGCTTTATCTGGCTCTCATCCCCGATCTGTACCAGCTTGGCGTGGATCCCGTCTTCCACCAGCTGTCCGATAGATTTTCCGAATATATTTGTCTGCCAGACGCTTTCTTTTCTTTCGTCGCAGGTTTTAATATATTCGATCAGATCTTTGGCCTGCTCCTCGCTCCCTACAATAGGAGCGATCTCTGTCTCGATATTTGCCCGGATCATATGGATAGATGGACTTACTGATTTGATCTTTACCCCGTACTTGCTGCCCTGTTTGATCACCACCGGCTCTTCCAGCTTGATCTCTTCTTTGTCCGGCGTCACTACTCCATAGCCTTTTCCGCGGACTGCGGAAATGGCATCCTGGACCTTTACATATTCTTTCTTCATTTTCGCCATTTCCTGCATAGTGTGGATCAGTTCATACTCGTCAGAGATAGAAACCCCTGTCATTTCGCTGAGGATCTCATAATACCATTTTTCGTCCATATCCACCCGGACCCGTACCCTGCCGTTAGAAAGGGAAATCTTTTCCGGAGTCATATTTCTTACATATTCAGAAGAGAATGGAAGATGTTCCCGGGCTGCGTCTTTTACATACTTCATCTTCCCCATCAGTTCCCGGATACCATCCAGAAGATTTTCCTTCAGATAGTGATCTGCCGGCAGCATTTCCACCCATTTGGGCACATAAAATTCCATCTGCACAATAGGAAATTCATAAAGGATCTTCTCCAGGATCCTGGTAACATCTTCTTTTCGGAGCTGCTCGCAGTTTACGCTGATCACTCCCGCCTGATATTTTTTCTTCAGTTCCTGGACCAGATTCTGGGTTTCTTCCTTATAGGGTTTCTGAGAATTTACCAGGATCAGAAAGGGCTTACCTGTCTTTTTCAGTTCCTGAACCGTTTTCTCTTCCCCTTCTATGTAATTTTCCCTGGGAATTTCCCCGAAGGACCCATCGCAGGTGATCACCAGACCAATGCTGGAATGTTCCTCGATCACTTTTCTGGTACCTGTCTCCGCCGCCTGATGAAAAGGGATCTCATAGTCAAACCAGGGGGTTTTCACCATCCGTTCTTTTCCCTCTTCAATGTTTCCTGCCGCATCACGGACCATAAATCCCACGCAGTCTATCAAACGTATTTTCGCTTCCAGATCCTCTCCCAGAGAAATCCTTGCTGCCTCCTTTGGGATAAATTTGGGCTCTACTGTAGTGATCATTTTACCGGAACCGCTTAAAGGGAGCTGATCCCTGACCTCTTTTTTCTGGTTCTCCTCCATATTGGGGAGAACTGCCAGCTCCATAAAACGTCTGATAAAAGTAGACTTTCCTGTACGGACCGGTCCTACTACACCTATGTAAATTTCCCCGTTTGTACGGGCCTGGATATCCTGATAGATATGATATGCATCCATGAACCTGCCTCCTTGATCCTCCTGTCAGGACCACGTAAAAGACCACACTGACTATTTCATATTTCAGGAACACACCAATGCAATCTCCGGGCCTGACATCATATTAATAATATATATGCAGGATCCCGTCATAAAATGCGCCGCCTTTTATCGAACATTTGTTCTTGACAGTTATACACTCTTCTCTTATAATAGAATCAGAACACATGTTCGTATACTAATTTGAACCGAGGAACTGATCATGGAAATAAAACGTGAACCAGACTTAGAAGAAAAATTAAAGATCCTGTCAGACGCCGCCAAATATGACGTAGCCTGTACTTCCAGCGGTGTGGATCGAAAGGGAGAAAAAGGAAGCCTTGGCAATTCCAGAGCCTGGGGTATCTGCCACAGCTTTGCCGCTGACGGCCGGTGCATTTCTCTGTTAAAGGTCCTTCTCTCTAACGACTGTATTTATGACTGCAAATACTGCATCAACCGTCGCTCTAACCAGAGGATCCGGACCTCTTTTACCCCGGAAGAACTATGTACCATTACTATAGAATTTTACAAAAGAAATTACATTGAAGGACTTTTCTTAAGCTCCGGAGTAATAAAAAATCCCACCTATACCATGGAACTGATGTATCAGACCCTTTTTCTCTTGCGGACTCAGTACCATTTCCGGGGCTATATCCATGCAAAAGCCGTGCCTGGAGCCGCTCCCGAGATCATACAGAAGATCGGTTATCTGGCAGACCGTATGAGTGTCAACATGGAACTTCCCACCAAAGAAAGCCTTCAGCTTCTTGCCCCCGGCAAAGATCACCAGGCTATCCTTAGACCTATGGGCCAGATCCGGCAGCAGATCCGGGACTACCGGCTGTCCATTGGAAAAACCGCCTCCATGGAGCGTCATTTCGGGAATCAGTATCTGTCAGGAAACATTTTTTCCTCATCCGGTAAAAAAAACAATCGGTTAGACGGTCCGGCAGGGACTCTTCCCGGACAACCCCTGGTTCCTTCAGGAACTGCTCTGTCCAGCATTGCCCCGTCCTCTGTTCCTTTTCCGGAAAAGGCGGTTTCCCCAAAAGGACTCTCCCGTCCCTTTGCCCCTGCAGGACAGAGCACTCAGATGATCATAGGCGCTACTCCTGAGAACGACTACCAGCTTCTGAAAGTCACCCAGGCTTTATACCAGCAGTATGATCTGAAAAGGGTATTCTTCTCTGCATACATTCCTTTGAATGAAGACCGGGATCTTCCATCTCTGGACACAACGCCCCCTCTTCTGAGAGAACACCGGCTTTATCAGGCGGACTGGCTTTTAAGATATTATGGATTTCAGGCAGACGATCTTCTCAGTCCTTCCCGGCCGGATTTTAATATCTTTCTGGATCCTAAATGTGACTGGGCGCTTCGACATCTGGAGCTTTTTCCCATAGAAGTCTCCAAAGCCTCCTATCAGGATCTTTTGAAAGTACCCGGCATCGGAAATAAATCCGCCTGGAGGATCCTTCAGGCAAGACGCTGTGGCCGGCTGGATTTTTCTTCGTTGAAGACTATGGGGGTAGTTCTGAAACGGGCCCAGTATTTTATCACCTGCCATGGAAAAATGCGGTACCGTACTCCTATTGAAGAGGACTTTATCACCAGGCAGTTGACCCAGAGTGAAAAAAGCTCCCTGTGGGATCTGGAACATCCTCAGACCTACCGCCAGCTTTCTCTCTTTGATGATCATTTTCTGGAAGTCCCGCCTACCGTAGAAGACAGCCGGAAGATCATAACCGGACAATTATAAACAGGTTTCCAAAATCCCGGGACCATCTGGTCCCCTTACACAGGAGGTATGAAAAATGGTAGTTTTTGCCTGTCATGATGATTTTGAATCTATGATGACCTGTATCTATGACGCCTGGTCCGCCAGACTGGGCCATTCTAATATAAAGCTGATGACAGAACCTATAGAGGAACCGGAACTGTTCTGTCAATACCGGCATGTGGATCCTGATCCGGAAAAATATAAAAAGGTGATCCGGTCCATCCGGTCGAAAATCTCAGAGAATGCTTATCAGGATGTTTACCGGGCGGCTATGCACTGGAATCCGGAAAAACTGGATATTATTTACCGTTTTCTTGTCTTAGGCTTTGCCCTGGGCTCCCAGGTTACCCGCATGCTTGGCGATCCCTATGTATCGGCTCTTTTTGAGCTGGACCGGAAGGTAACCAATGAGAGCCATCAGTTCCGGGAATTTATCCGCTTTTCCAGACTGAACGATCAGGTTCTTTTTTCTCTTATCCAGCCGAAATGTAATATTCTCACACTTATCGCCTCCCACTTTTCCGACCGCATGCCCTCGGAAAACTGGCTGATCGCAGACAAAAAAAGAAGGATGGCGCTGGTCCATCCCGCTGATCAACATTATTTTCTCACACCTGTCACCCCTCAGGAATTAGCCCATATGGAAGAGGCCAGGAAAGGAGATACTTATTCTTCCCTGTGGAAAGCCTTTTTTAACGCTGTGGGAGTAGAAGCACGGGCAAACTATCGCTGCCAGCGGAATTTCCTTCCCCTCTGGTATCGAAAAGATATGACAGAGTTTTCCGGATAAAGGTTCCATCTGTACTTCTGTTGCCAGAGCTGCCTCGGCCCCACACAGCAAAGCAGCCCCGGCAGGGATAAATTCCTGCCGGGGCCCGCTTTACTTATGATCCGTTTTTTTATAATGTTGGGGGCAAAAGCCCCCAACTATGATACCGACGGATTGCTACGTGCTGCGCACTTCCACAATCCACCCTGGTATCATAAATATTTTCTCTTTGCAGCTTCTACAACATGACCTACCAGTACAGATGTAGTTACACTTCCAACACCGCCTGGCACCGGAGTGATTGCGTCTACGATAGGTTCGGCTTTCTCGAAATCTACATCTCCGCAGAGTTTTCCTTCTGCATTTACATTAATACCTACGTCAATGACTACCTGGCCCGGTCTTAAGTATGTATCATCTACCACACCTGCCCGGCCTGCTGCCACGATAACGATATCTGCTTCCTTTACAACAGAAGGCATATCTACAGTTCTTGTATGGCATACAGTAACTGTGGCATTCTTTTTGATCAGCATCATAGCTGCAGGTTTTCCTACTACCAGACTTCTGCCGATAACAACTGCTCTCTTTCCTGTGCAGTCAATGCCGTAATGATCCAGGATCTCCATACATGCCTGAGGAGTACATGGAGGGAATCCCACTTCTTTGCCTGTAAATACTCCGGTCATGGAACCGTCTGTCATACAGTCTACATCCTTTGCAGGATCCAGAGCGTTTTCAATAACCGCCTGATCTAAATGTTTTGGAAGAGGACGGAACAGCAATACCCCGTGGATACTGTCGTTCTTATTCATCTTCTCGATCTCTGCCAGCAGATCCTCCTGGGATACATCTGCGGGAAGCAGTACCTTCTCACAGGCAACACCCAGGGTCTGACAGCGCTTTGTAGCGCCTCTCTCATAAGAAATATCACTTTCATTTTCGCCTACACGGATAATTCCCAGGGTAGGTTTTATGCCTTTTTCTTCCAGCGCTGCAACATCTGCTTTAATTCTCTCATTCAGCGCAGCTGTTACTTCTTTTCCAAGTAATCTCTTTGCCATTTTTCAATTCCTCCTGCAATATGTTGTTTCAGTCCAGTATAGGACCCTATTATTTTAATCTGGATAAAACACTGTCAAAGGTTTCATCTGCGATCTTTGTATATTTTTCCAGCATTGCGTCAGCCTTCTTGTTTAACTCCTCTGCATACTCTCTGTCTGCCATGGATTTTGTATTGATATAAACATTCAGACTTGCGCCTTTTAAAGCAGCCTTGCAGAAGGCAGCTCCAACACCGGCGTCACTGATTGCCAGTTTAGAACCTTTTGCAGCAAACTCAACGATCACTTCGATGGCCTCGCAGCATTTTTCCATGATCTCCATGGGAACTGAACAGGCATCCTTTAAAACGATCTCCATAACCCGGGCTTTCTCAGCCTTTTCTTCTTCTGTCTCTCTGGGCATACCATATGCTTTGGAAAGAGGTTCAAAAACTTCTGCATCTCTTTCGATAAGACGGAGAAAATCTTTCTGAAGCTCGTCGCATTTCTTCTTTAATTCCCACATCTCATCTTCCACATCTGCATATTTTTTCTTGCCTACAGTCAGGCTTCCAACCATATTTCCCAGGGCAATACCTACGGCGCCCACCAGAGCAGACGCTCCGCCGCCTCCCGGTACTGGAGCTTTAGAAGCCAGAACCTCTACAAATTCATTACATGGTACTGTTGAAAATCCCATTTCTTGTATCCTCCTAAAATCTGAAAATTATTGCTGTAAAAATCCAGAGAAATCCCCAATTCAAAATGATCAGAACAGACCGGAGATCTTTCCTGTCTCATCTACATCGATTCTCTCAGCGGCAGGTACCTTCGGCAGACCAGGCATAGTCATGATCTCACCGGTAAGTGCTACTACAAAGCCGGCTCCGGCAGAGATCTTCAGATTTCTTACCGTAACTTCAAAGTCTGTAGGAGCTCCCAGTTTTGTCTGGTCATCTGTTAAGCTGTACTGAGTCTTGGCAACACAGATCGGGCAGTTTCCATAGCCCAGCTT
>DXIQ01000050.1 GCA_019112785.1 Candidatus Blautia stercorigallinarum | reverse complement strand
TATCAATCCGCCGTACACGTCTACCACATACTCCAGAGCTTTCTCATTTTTTCTGGATAATTCCTGGAGAAAATTATCCTGATCTACTTTTCTCATGCCGCCTCACCCCTCTTTCGGAAGCTTCCTTCTATCTAATACTTCGCAGCGTCTTTTCTCTATCTATCCGATTTTACATTTTTTCAGAAAAAAACTATTCAAAGTGCAAAACTCGCCGGGCAGCAGTTTAAAACACCTGTTGCCCGGCGATCTTTCGTTTTCTATTCTTTTGAACGGCTCACTTATCCGGTCATGAAATCTTTGAGCTGCTTGCACATCTGCATTCTTTTTTCAGGACTTATCATCATCTGGCAATCAATGGTTCAAAGCTCTGCCGACATTTTACTGGTGCCATTTTAATTCTCTGGCCGGAACTATAATATAATTATCGGCCCCTTCCCCCTGACGAAGGATCACATTATGGATCCCGGCCTGTATGATCATTCTGGTGCATAGAGGATAAGGCTTAGCACAGTGTACCGAGGAATCTCCCGGATTGATCCCGGCAAGATACAGGTCTGCGCCGATGGTCTGCTCTCTAGAGCAGTTCAACAGCGCATTTGTCTCTGCATGTATAGCCCTGCAGATACCATATCCCTCTCCCTGGTGCATATTTTTCTGGATCCTTGGACAAGTTCCCAAATCGCAGCAATTTTCAAATCCTCTCGGGGAGCCATTATAACCAGTGGAAATCACCGCATCATCCTTGACGATTACCGCCCCGTACTTTCTCTTAATGCAGGTACTTCTATATGCAAAATTTTCTGCACAGTTCAGATATGCATCAATTTTTGATATCCGTTCTCCATTTTTAGGAATTACCATATTTCATCCACCTCTGCCATCTCCATTTTATCTATGTCGTTTAACTGTACTTTGTACGACACCTTACTCTGTTCTTATAAGCCGCATTTTTAAAGTCCGATTCCCATTTTTGTACATTTCATCATAGATGGTAAAACCGCATTTCTCATAGCATCTCTGAGCAGATTTATTAAACTCTGCTACGTTTAACGTAATTATGCCTATTTTCCCATCATCAAATCTGATACCTGCATCTCTGATAAAGGGAAGCTCCATTTTTCTCCTGCATACTGGCATAAAAATTCCGGATTTCTTGCATTTGTCCATCTGACAATCTTTTTAATATCTTCCTGTCTGATTCCTTTTTCTATGTGTATATTCATCCTGTTTCTCCATTTAAAACTGCTTTATTTCTTAACCATACATTCCTTCCTATAAAAGGCCACCCCGTACTTTAATATCTGGCTGTATCCCTCCTGCCGGAGAGTCTCCTCATATTTCTGCTCTTCAATCTGTCGCAGGGCCTCCCGGCATTTTTCTTCAAGTCCCTGATAGGTTTTTGAAACTTTGATTTCCAGGATCACGGCCTTACCTCTCACACTGGGGTATTTCAGCAGGATATCCGGTCTGCCGTTTCCCGACTCCCCGTTAGACAATACGATATAATTTCCGATATTCTTCAGCATTCCTGCCAGGAACCCATGGTAATAACTGTCCTGATAGTCGTAAAAGCTGATAGTCTCCATAAGATTTTCCGAGAGGATTTTTTCCATCTTTTCCGTATCTCCGCTGAGGATACTCTCATAAAGAGGAGTCAATTCCTTCTGCTCTACTTTCTTTTCAAACCAGCGGAGCACCGTGTTTTTATAGATATACCGGACTTCCCGGTTTGGAATAGCCATTTCCACATAAATGGTTTCTTCCTCCTGGTGTTCCCGGATCTTTTTCAGATAACCGGTAAAGAACAGGAAATTCCATAAATTGTCCTGGGTAGAATCCATATCCTCATAAGTAATATCCTCATGGATAGGTTTTATGATCGTCTTTCCTTCTATCAGGTCCTCAATTTCCTGCTTTACAGAAAAATCCGCTTTCTCCACAAGTGTTCGGACGATATTATTAGAACTGGTGTTAGACCAGTAGGGCTTTGGCAGGCTGTTTTTGTCCTGCCGGCAGGAATCCACATAATTGATCACGCTCCAGGGATTATAAACTTCTGTATTGCCAAACTGATATCCGTCGTACCACTGGCGGACTGTCTCATAATTTTCTGTTAATCCGTAAAAGTCCAGCAACTTTCTTACTTCTTCCGGGGTAAAACCAAAGTATTCCCCGCAGTCCTTAGAGGTAACAGACATGATTTTCAGATTATTCAGTCCTGTAAAGATAGATTCTTTGCTGATCCGCAGACAGCCGGTGACCACAGCAAATTCCAGGTTTTCATTTGTCTTGAAGGCAGATTCAAAAAGAGAACGTATAGTATCGGTCATCCGGTCATAAAAACCGCTAAAATAGGCGTTCTCCAACGGCACATCATACTCGTCGATCAAAATGACAGCCTTTTTTCCCGTACAGCTGTACAGACATTCTGAAAGGAATTTTAGGGCGTCTGCATAGTCTGCTTCTGTTCCCTCCAGATCCCGCAGCCTCAGATACCTCTTCTGATCTGCTGCGGTAAGTCTGCCGCTGTCTGACACCAACTGCCAATGGCGCTGAAATTCCCCTCTTAAGGCCTTTTTCAGCATTTCAAAAGCCAGTTCATAGGAAGGCTGCTTCATAGACTTTAAGGAAATCATGATAACCGGATATTTTCCCATATGATCCAGATATTTTTCTCCGGTCTTCATAATATCCAGCCCCTGGAATATCCGTGAAGCCTTTTCTGGATTTTCCTCAAAAAAATACCGCAGCATACTCATATTCAAAGTTTTCCCAAAACGGCGGGGACGTGTAAAAAGGTTTACTTCTCCTTTTATCTCCAACAGTTCCTTAATAAAAAGTGTTTTATCTACATAAAAGTAATCCCCTGTTACTATTTTTTCAAAATCATCAATTCCCACCGGCAATGGTTTCCATTCCATAAAAAACGCCTCCCTTCCCAAGGTAGTTTCATTTTACTACCTCTGGAAAGAAGGCGCAAGACGGCTTCAGGAAAATGCCACCAGCATAAATCACTCTTTAGTTTTTCTCACCGCAAATACAGCGATCAGTAAAAGAACGAAAGCTCCGGCTGCCATGCACAGGAAAGAGATGTTCATACCATGGACTAAAGCCCTGTCGCCATATGAAGCCTGAGAGGCGGTACTTACCGCTGTCATGATCCCTACAAACAGAGCGGAGCCGACAGAACCTGCAATGGTCCTAAAAGAGGTCAGCAGTGAGGAAGCGTCCGCCACCTTGCGGAAGTCCACGTTGCTGGTTCCCCAGGTCAGCAGTGGCATCATCAGGCATCCTATGGAAATATTCCTTATAACATTTAAAACTGCCGCAACCCAGAGAGGGGTCTCCAGGCTCAGGAAGAACATACCCAGATTACTGATCAGCAGTACTGCAGAACCCAGGACAAAAATCTTTTTGATCCCCATCTTGTCGTAGATCCTGCCTGCAAAGGGGCTGATAATAGCGGTAGCGGCAGATCCGGGCAATGTGACCAGACCGGACACCACGGCAGAATATCCCATAACACTCTGAACATACAGGGGCATCATAACCGAAGATCCCATCATGACCAGATAAAGGACCATACTGGCGATGACGCTTACCGCATAGTTTTTATTGCCGAGAATCTTTACATCCAGGAATGGAGTCTCCAGACCACACTGGCGGGTAACAAAAAAGATGCAGACCAGGGCGCCGATCACCAGAGGCACTCCTGCCTGAACACTGATCAGGCCGTAAGTAGTAATATTTCCAAGACCCAGGGTTATGCCGCCGAATGCAAAGATACTTTCCACGAAGGAAATGACGTCGAACTTCTTGTCCTGAAGCTCCAGTACATTCTCAAATACCATACTGGACAATACAAAGGAAATTGCCATGATCACCAGGACTACATAAAAGATAGATTTCCATCCAAAAGCATCGATGAGCAGGCCTGCAACAGTCGGGGCAATGATAGGCGCCGCTGTTGTAGCCAGTCCATAGGTTCCCATCATGGTACCTTTTTTCTCAATGGGATAAACCGTAAGGATCACAACCTGAGCCGCCGCCATAAGGATACCGTTTCCGCAGGCCTGAAGGACCCTTCCCATCATCATGATCCCGAAATTGCCGGAGAAGATACTGAGAAGCAGTCCCAGGATAAAAATCCCGATACCGGATAAATACAGTCTTTTCGTAGGGAACCTGGTAATGAGAAAAGCCGTGAGAGGCATGATCATTCCCATAGCCAGAGAATATCCGCTGGTAACCCACTGTCCCAGAGATGTACTGACTCCGAAATATTCTACCAGATTCGGCAGTGCTGTAGTCATAGCTGTTGATAAGGTGGAAGAGGCGATTCCGGACACTACCAGACAGATAAATATCATTGTCCTCTTTCCACTGGATATTTGCACACTTTCTTTATTTCCCATGATGTTCCTCCATTCTGTGCCATACTTTCTTGTTAATGTTGTCTGCCATGCGGCGCAGGGTGTTTTCCGTTACAGTCAGTTCCTCCCTGGAAATCCCCGCCTGGAGATCTTCAAAAAAAGTGCCGTGTATTTTTTTGATCTGTTCTGCCGCCGGAAGAGCTTTCTCTGTCAGATACAGATGTTTCATCCGCCGGTCTTTTTCATCTACTTCCACCCGAATATAGCCAACCTCTGTTAATTTCTTAATGGTTTTCGATAAGGTCGCCTTATCTACCCGGATGCATTCCGCCATTTCCTGGGGAGAAGCGCCTGGATGCTCATAAATATACTCCACATAAAACTGCTGTCCCCAGCCGATCTCAAAAGCAGACAGGCCATGATCATAGTACATTTTCATAAGTCTGTCAAAAATAGAGACATATCGTCCCAGGTCTGAAAAATGTTCATTCATGCTGTTTCATACTTCCTTTCTGATTCCAACGTTTCATACTATAGCACAAAATAGTAGCGCAGGCAACTATTTTTTTATAAAATATTGCCATCCGCTGCCCGGCAAACGGTACTACCTCCAGCGGCAGAAAGCCCAGTTCATACAGGCAGGTTGGTCGCCTGACCATTGCCCGTCGGATGCCTGCTCGTGCAAGCACGGCAGTCGCCCGACCGGCGTATCGCGCAAAAAACACAGGCGGAACTCTTTGGTTTATAAGCGTTCCAACCTGTGTTGTTAATGATTTTATATCCTTTTTACTGCTTGTCCCTTTCTATAAATGTTCGGCAAAGGGCCTTCCAGTCAAATACCCCGATGCAAGCATCGGGGTATTTGACCCTCGCGGCAGTCGCCAAATGGACATGCCTGCATGTCCGCTTGGCTCGTTGCTCGCGGAAATAACGCCTTCTTTTCTAATCCTGCTTTAGTCCCCACTCTCTGATCAGTTCCAGGATCCGGGCTTCATCTTCCTCCAATTCTTCCGCAATCTGAGAAATATCCTTTCCCTTATCGAGTTTTTTCCTGATCATCTCGCCAAGCTGAGTATTTCTTCCACGAAGTATCCCTTCCTTTATCCCTTCCTTCAGTCCTTCACTTTTTCCCGCCTGCATTCCTTCCTCCCAGGCTTCCTCTCTCTCCATCCGTATATGTTTTTCTTGGTCATATTCGTATATACTCATCTTCTTCACCTCCGCCCGATTCTTTTCCAGAAACTCCTGCAGGATCTTCTCCCTGATGCACTCTTCGATAGCGCGGTCTACAGCTTCTGACAGAGGATAATCCCTTGCATATCTCCGTACTCTGTCTACGTACTCTGCATAATCTTTAAGATCTTTGCAGGCCTCCATCATTTCCCGGTTATGATCGCGATTTACATTCAGCATTACTGCCATCAGTTCCAGCCCCGTCTCTTCAGTTTTTACTGCATAGAGAGCTGACAGGCGCAGAATCTGCCTGTCCGGCTGAGGCTCTGCTCCGTTATAAAAAATCACGAAACAGGGGCCGGGAATAGTCAAAGCCTTTCTTCCATAGATATTTTCTTCCTTGGTCATACCAGAATACAGATCTGAGATATAAAACAAAAAGCGCAGCGGCATATTGGGATTCACCGTGGACTGATGTTCGTAAAGTGAGAGCTGTTCATCAATAATAAAGGAAAGGTCATTTTTCATTCCGATATAGATGGCATTATCCAGCGTATTAATCTCTAAGGCTTCCGGTTCCTGATAGTTCTTCCCGCTTATGGCATTGTATAATTTCAACAGTCTTTCTCTGTCCCCGAAAAGCATGGCAAAGACGGTAGATTTGTAGTTGCGCTTTACCGATGCTTCCCCTAGCCCTTCTTTTTTTATCTGGCCTGTACTTATCTGCTTTGTTATTTTCCCATTTTCTCTTGTCTGCTTCATATGAAACCTCCTGTTCTGATAGTTCCTGCAGAAGGTCTCCCCTATGGGCTTATATCCAAAAAAAGAAATCTCCTGCGATTTTCCTGAGATAAAAGCATTGAGATTTCTTTCCTTAGATATGATCCATAGAATAGTAAGACAGAGCCGCGGCTCCTTGAAATGTGATAAGGATGTTGAAATATAAAATGCTTTGTATTTATACTATCATATTTTACACTCCGGCAACAGAGGTAAGATTTCACAAAATAGCAGGAATCCTGCACCGCCGATTTTAGACACTTTTAAAACTGTTTTTCCATGATCATTATCTTTTACGCAAAGTTACTGCTTCATACAGTTCCCGCAGGGCGTATATCCCCGGGACAGAAGAGCATCCTCATCTCCTTTGTAAAAGGCCATATTGTCTTCGTCCATGGTCTTAACAGAACTGCAGTCCGGCAGATGTATCTTCTTTGTATGGATATTTAAAATATAATCACAGTCCTCTCTGGTGGAATTGCTGAGGGCTGTTCTGGTATCCTCCAGAGTATCCTCTTCCCCCTGTGTGCTGTCTCCCGGCGTGTAATCATTACAGGGTTCCTGGTCAAAAGTAATCCCCTGTCCATGGCTTACTGCGGTGATAGTCCCCTGTTTGTCTGTGCGGAACAGGGGCACCTGGAATTCCTGTATCAGTTCTACCGTATCCTGCCGGGGATGGCCGTAGCTGTTTCCCGCTCCGCAGCTGATCACCGCCCAGGAAGGATTCACTGCCTGAAAGAATTCCCGGCTTACATGGGACCCGTGATGGTTCATCAGCATGACATCCGCCTGTATATCCACACCGGCTTCCAGGATCTCTTTTTCCCCTTCCAGGCCGATATCTCCTCCGATAAAGAAGCGGTCGCTGCCGTTTTCCAGGATGATCCCTACAGAATCCTGATTTTCATCTTCATGTCCATAGCTTACCGGGGAAATGATCCGGAAACTTCCGCTGCCCAGAGAAAAGGTATCTCCCAGAGATGGGTGTACCGGCACATATCCCTTTTCTTCCACCGCCTCTTTATAAGACTCATAGATAGAAGAATCGGTTTCATAGTCTGCTGTGATCAGGGTTTCTACAGGGAATTTGTAGAGAGCACCGATCGCTCCTGCCAGATGGTCCTCGTCAAAATGAGAGATCAGTACATAATCCAGTTTCTGGATCCCCTGCTGCTCCAGATAGCTGACTACGAAGGAAGAGCTTTCTCTTGGTCCTCCGTCAATAAGCATAGCCTGGTCTCCTTGACGGACCAGCACTGCATTTCCCTGCCCCACATCCAGATAAGTGACTGACAGCTCTTCCTGGCTGTCACCCCTCTGATCGTCCTGGCTGCCGGCCTCCTCCTGTACATTTTCTGCCTGTACGGCTTCTGTCTGTTCTGCCCCGCTCTCCAGGGCTCCTGCCTGGAGTATTCCCTGGCTGCTGCAGCCGGAGAGGAAAGTCCCCCCGGCCAGGAGCAGGCTCAGGAAAAGAGCAGGCAGTCTTTTACTCTGCGGCCGCCATCTGGTTCCAGACTTCCACATCTTTGTCCACAACATATCCGCTTCCACCTCTGCCTTTCACGTCTTCTACCATATTCAGCATCAATACTGTGTCCTCATCGGAGGCCCCTGTATTATAAACTGCAAACCATCCCAGCTCTGTCCCTTCTGTATCATCCTGAGATTCTTTGATCTCCGCTGTACCTGTCTTTCCCGCCAGGGTTACTCCGGATACAGAAGCCGCATCATGTCCGGTGCCGCCCGGATCGCTGACCACTTCCTTAAGGTCTTCATAGATGGTCTGTGCCGCCTCAGGGGTAAAGGCGTCTTCGATCCAGTAGGAAGCTGTCTTTCCTTCTTCGTATTCCAGATAAGGAGCGATCATATTTCCTTCATTGAAAAAGGCTGAATAAATACATGCCAGATGAAGAGAATTTACCAGGATCTGTCCCTGGCCGTATCCTGAGTCTGCCAGCTGGATTTCCGTATCAATCCCCTCTGTATTGGAATACTGGGAAGAAGTCATGGAAATCTCAAAGGGAATCTCCTGGTTAAATCCCAGTTTATCTAACTGCCCGGCCAGAGTATCTGCTCCTATCTGGAGGGCTGCCTTGGCAAAATAAATATTATCCGAATACACCAGGGCATTTCTCAGATCTGCCGCTCCGCTGTATTCATGAAGGGTAGTCACATAATAGTCACCCCAGCTGCTATCCTTCTGCCAGGACAGACCGCTGGCTCCCAGATCTTCATCTGCTGTAAGAGTTCCTGTGCTCAGCCCGATGGCACCGATCACCGGCTTAAAGGAAGAGCCGGGTACCCAGGCCTGCCGGAACCGGTTGTAAAGAGGCTGTGCCTCATCATTATTCAAAGCGTCCAGCTGCTCCTGGGACAATCCCAGGATATAATCCATACTGTCATAGGAAGGTGTGGACACAAGAGCCAGAACCTCCCCTGTCTTTGGATTCATTACCACAGAACAGCTTTCATCTTCCTGATAAGCCTCATATAGTTTCGTCTGCCAGTTGACGTCAATAGTCAGGGTAATATCCTCTCCATCCTGGGCCGGTTCCATAGTCAAAGCCTCTTTTTCATTACCATCTGCGTCTATGATAGAAATCTTATGACCGTCTTTTGCCCGGAGCCGGTCCTCATAAAGGCTCTCCAGACCGCTTCTGCCAATGAGGCTCTGGGCGTTATATCCCTTATCGGCCAGTTCCTCCAGCTCCTCTGCGTTGATGGGCTGGATATATCCGATAAGATGAGCCGTGCTTTCCCCGTAAGGATATACCCTGCTTTCTGTCTCAGAGATCAGAATTCCCGCATAGGACAGAAGGGCTTCCTGGATCGTCTGTCCGGTCTGGTTCCCCTCTGCATCTGTGTATGGCTGGTCCAGCTGCTCCTGGGTCATCTCCTTCAAAGGTACAAAACTGTCTGTCTGTACCCAGGAGGCGTCCAGGCTGGAATTAATAGAATCTTCCGAGATCCCCAGGATCTGGCCGATGGCCTGGATCTCTTCCTGGGGCTGTACCTCCATTTTTCCCGGCACCAGGCCTACGGACTGTACCGTTCCCTGTCCCGCCAGAAGATTCTGATTTCTGTCGTAAATGCTTCCTCTTTTTGCTTCAAGAGTGGTCACGCTTACCTTATCCGTTTCTCCCAGTGACGGAAAGATCATAGAATCTGTCCAGACAATCTTCCAGTCGCCGTCCTCCCGTTCAAAGGCGGTGGTATTATCATAGGAAATTTCTCCCCCGATAGTATCCATCGTCACGCTGTAAGACAGCGGCTTCCCCCTGTCCTGGTCTTTAGGGATCTCCAGCTGGATATCCGAAACCTCGATCCCTTCATAGATATTCTGATTTCTGGTAACAAAGTCCTCCTGAGAAACCAGTTCCTGCGAGCTGCTATCCAGAAAAGTATACAGTTTTTCATAATCGCCTTTTTCTATACAGGCCATATACTCTTCCAGCACATCTTCTCTGGATCCTGAAAAAACATTCTGATACAGCAGGAATCCTGCGGCTCCTGCTGCCGCCAGCACCAGTACCCCTGCAGCTGTCAGGATCAGGATCTTTTTCTTCTGATTTCTTTTCTTTCTTTTTTTCTTCTTTGCCATTTTCTTCACCCCTTATTCCTGTTGTTCATGGCATTAATTTTCTCTGTATCTTTCTGTTTTACTGTGCTGCCTCTCCTGTCTGATCATCTGCCGCTTTCTCTGTGATCGTAGCGGTTTCCATGATCTTATCGCAGGCCACATTCCACAGCACATTATTTTTCAGTATCTGGATATCCCCATAATTACTCTCTATTTCCTCTCCACTCTGAAAACCGCTGAGCTTCGCGAAATCATCCAGGGCTTTCTCATAATCTGCTTCTGTCAGGGATACTCCTTCTGCGTCTAAGACCGCCTGAGTGACCAGATACTGGGCCATGTAGCTCTCGGCCATACTCTCAACATTCTTGCTGGCTTCATCTTTGGATATCCCCTGAGCCTCCAGGGTCTCATAAAATCCCATTCCATAGGCAGCTGTATACGCCTGGTCCATCTGTGTCTCCATAGAGGACTTTAACTCATCCAGTTCTTCCTCCGGATAATCTTTGATCTGGGAATTATTCATCACCTGCTGGAAAAGATCAGATTTCACCTGGCTTTCATAATCACTGTCCTCCTGCTGGACCAGAAGCTCCTTCTGGGCGTTTTTAAATTCTTCCGCAGTAGGGTAATCCGTATTAGCCGCCGCCCACTCATCAGTAAGTGCCGCCGGTTCTGAAATAGAATTAATAGTCACTTCAAAAGTCACGGGCTTTCCGGATAAGTCAGGATTATTCCGATAATTTTCAGGGAAGGACAGGTCCAGGGTCACAGTCTCACCTTTTTTGTGTCCGATAAGCCCATCTTCAAATCCATCAATAAAACTGCCGGAACCAATGATCAGGTCCTGGTCCTGAGCACTTCCACCGTTAAAAGTTTCCCCGTCCATATACCCGGTAAAATCAATATTTACTGTATCATTTTCCTGTACGGCCCGGTCCTGGGTGACTTCTACAGGAGCGTAATTATAGATAAGCTGTCTTTCTACATAATCATCTACATCTTCCTGAGTTACCTCTTCCTTTGGTTCTTCCTCTACCGTAAGGTTCTGGTACTGGCCCAGTGTTACATAGTCTTCCAGATTATCAACATCTACGGCAACCACCAGTCCTTCGCTGTTTACAACAGATTCCTCCTCGGTCTCCTGAGCGGTATTCTGTGTATTTTCCGTATCGGTTTCTTCTTTACCGGAACATCCCGCCCCGAGGCCAAGGATACTCATGGATAAAAGAAGAACTGCAAGTTTTTTTCTCATATTTTCATTCCTCTCATCTAAAATTAGTCTTATACCTGGTGTTATACCATAGATAAGCCTAAAATGAAAGTCTTTCTCTCCATTTTTAGTTGCCTTTTCCAGGAAAGAATGCTAGAATGATTTAAGTATGACATAGAGATTCTAGGAGGTTTTATACAAATGAATGGCTGGATAGTATTTTTTATAATCGTGGCTATTTTGATCATCGGCCTTGTTGTCCTCTACTTCTTTGGAAAAAAGGCCCAGAAAAAGAGAGATGAACAGCAGGAGCAGATGGAGGCGGCCAAGCAGACCATCACCATGCTGGTAATTGATAAGAAACGGCTCCCTATCAAGCAGTCGGGGCTTCCTCAGATGGTCATCGATCAGACCCCCAAGCTTATGCGCCGCTCTAAACTGCCGATCGTAAAGGCAAAGATCGGACCCAGGATCATGTCCCTGGTAGCAGATGAGTCTGTATATGACCTGATCCCTGTTAAGAAAGAGATCAAGGCTGAAGTAAGCGGTATCTACATTATGAGCGTGAGAGGACTGAGAGGCTCCCTTACACCGCCGGCGAAAAAGCCTGGATTTTTCCAGCGGCTTAAAGCCAAAGCCACAAGTATGGCAGAAAAAAAATAATTTAAGAATTGTATTTTAAAGAAAGGGGGACTTCCGGTTGATCGGAAGTCCCCCTTAAACTCTGTCTCCTGTCATATATGCTCCATGGCATAGAATCCCATCATCAGATAAAGTCTGGTATTATAATCATCCAGGTTCAGGTTTGTCAGTCTGGTAATATGGTTCAGACGGTAAGGAAGGGTGCTTCTGTGGATCTTCAGGATCTGGGCAGTCAGGGTACTGTTCCTCTCCGATTCCAGATATACCTTTAAAGTCTCCAAAAGCCTGGCATTATTCTTTTTATCATAATTCTTCAGGATCTCCAGTTCCGGAGGCATCACCGCTTTTTTGTTCAGTCCGCCAAATCCTTCTGACAGCCAGTACTCCAGCGCATAAGTCTTAAATTCACTGTACCAGATGGTAGATGCCTTCCGCTCGCTGTACTGGAGAGTCACCGCCGCCTGTTTCATATAAACCGGAAAGCTGTAGAAATCCTGGAACACATTGGAGACTCCCATATGCATCAGTCCGTCACGGATCAGATAAGCCATCCGCATCCGCAGTTCATCTGCTGAAAGCCCGCTTATGGTAAGATTTACGATAATATAGATATAGCCTTTATAATAGCAGGTATAACTTCCTGATACTCTTTCTTCCAGATCCGCGCAGATACTGTAGATGGATAATCTGGACAGATCACTTCCGATCAGAGACAGGACGCCGAAAATATAGGTGTCCTCCGAATCCCAGTTCAGCGCGTACACTTCAGACTTTACCGCCATTTTATCCGGCTGGATCCCGCTTATGGCTTCCCGGATCAGCTTTTCCAATCCCCTTGGATCCTCCGAAGGAATACTCTCTTCCATCTTTACAAGGATCCCCACTGCATCTGCAAAATATCCGATCTCATATATCTGTGCCTTTGTATTACTTTTACTGTCTTCTGTAAGGATGAGCCGTCCCTTGTACCTGCCATCCACCCAGACATTGGCATAGACCGCTCTGCTGTCGTCATAATCACTTTCCCACAGATCTCCTCCTTTTGTACCCATGGTTGCCCGGTAGGAATCACTTGTCCGGAATTGATTGATCACCCCTGCATCCTGAACATAGGTACCTTTTCGCTCGTCATACTGAATGTCCGGAAGTTTTTTCAGAGATTTTTCATCTGCATAGATCTGATAGTATTCATCATGGTAAAACACCAGGTTTCCAAAGTGCTCCTTGGCCACTGTCAAAATATCCCGGATACTTCCTCCGCAGCACAGTACAGAGGTCACCTGCCGCTCCAGTTCCAGATAGTATTGGAAAATCTGTTGTATCTGGTCCATCAGTTCCCAGAGTCTGGTATTTTCCGGAACCATGATCCCGGAACACCCGGAAGGAAGGCGTTCCTCCCCCAAAATATCCGGAAGTATAAAAGCACCTTCCGCTTTTTTGGGAATGAGAAACGCCTTGTCTAATGCCAGATATACAAATTCTCTTTTGGTTGCCTGTCCCTGTTCATAGATCCGTACGCCTTTCAGGCACAGGCTGTCATCCTGCAGATACAACCGGTTGTCTATGCCTCTTTTCTTCATCTCTTCATGAAGGATCTGCATATTTAAAAGAAAACCTGTCAACTTTTTTAATCCTCCTGTTTCAGCCGGTACCCGAACGCCAGCAGAAGTGCTCCTGCCAGGATAACTACCGCCGGAAGTACCATAAATCCCATGCTGATGCCCCGCTCCAGCGCCGGAGTAGCTGCCGACGGATCAATGTCCGCGTTAAAGTTAGCCAGTGCAAGACATGCAGAAATTAATATTCCTCTCATAATAATACCAACTTTTACAGGAACTGCCAAGAGGCCCATAACCGTACCGGTCACATCATATCCTAATTTTTTTCCGCTGTAAGCCGCACAGTTAGCATACAGCTCCGGGTCACAGGCATTGGTCAGGTTCATAGCAAACATCAGGATACACATAAGGACGATAACTGCCATTGTCTGGCTGTACATCAGAAAGCCCAGGAATCCTGCCGCCGCCATGATCAGGTAAAATACGATTTCCGTTCTTTTTGCATTGATCTTAGCTACGATAAATTTCGCACAGTAAGAAGCCACGATACTTAAAAGATTAGCTGCAAAGAGAAACCCTGTCAGAAGGTCCGGGTTCTTGGAAACATAAGTAAAATAATAGATCGCCAGGCCGTTGACCATAAACAGCACGATATATTTTGAAATATTGGATAGAAACAGGAAAAGCAGATGAGGATTACATTTTACTGCGCCAAAAGTACTGATCTTCTGGCTCTCCCCGCCTTTTTTCTTTGCGGCGGCTTCCCTTGCCAGCCGTTCCATTTCTTCTGCTCCGGTTTCCTCATATCCTTTTGTCATACGGAAATGGGCATAATAGCCTGCCGCCATCAGCGCGGAAAATACAAATGCTGTAGCCGCATAGGCATTAGTTTCACCCAGAATCCCTGCAAAGACTGCCACTGCCGCCGGTCCCACATAAGAATAAATGACCGTTCCGAAGGAAGTCCATACCATTCTGCTTGAGGAAAGCTGCATACGTTCTTCCTGGGTCTTTCCCGCAATATTGATCATAGAAACATTGGCTATGTAAGGAATGTTCCAGGCAATCCTGCTGGTGATCATGGCAAGAGTGATAAATATGGCGCCGGCCAGCCCGTTTGTGATCTTTACAAACTGCATGGCATATAAAAATGGCACCAGCCATGGGGTAAGGATCAACCAGGAACGATAACGGCCCCATTTCTTAGGTTTGATCTTGTTAAGAAAGGCCCCGTAAAAGCAGGACAGTATGGCATCGATCACCGCAGAGATCGTTGTCATTACAGTTATGGCTCCCAGGGAAAATCTGGCAATATTGGTAAAAAAGTAACTGGCATAAAAGGTGTCGATATTGGACATAAGGGTAAAGCCGCAGTCACCTACGCCAAAAAAGTATTTCAGAGACTTGCTGAGTCCCTTAGGCTTCGTGTTATTATCTGACAATCCCGCTCACTCCTTTGCTCTTTTGTAAAAACCCCCTGTTGTTTACTTGAAGATCCTGTCGCTGACTTTGGCGATCTCTTCAGAAATCGTCTCGTAAACTCCCGGATAAATAGATTCCGGACCTCCCATGGTATTACATGGAATGTAATATTTTGTCCCGTTTGCCTGGCATGCTTCTTCTACCACCTTCGCGATATTTTCTCTTGTCCAGTCCGGTTTGTCCACTTTGCCGCTGTCAATGCCGCCCATAAAGGTGATCTGGCCGCCGTATTCCTTGATCAGTTCCGGGATATTGTTAGTACTCATAACACCCTGCCAGATATCAATTCCCATTTCGATCATAGATGGAACCAGGTTTGCCGCATAAGAGTCTGAGTGATGGACGATCAGCTGTACGCCATGGTCTTTATAGTAACCGTATACTTTCTTATATGCGTCCAGATAGTATTCACGGAACATGTCTACAGACAGGAAAGAGCTCTGCTGTGATCCCCAGTCATCATGATGGAAGATGGCGTCCGGTTTCAGATATTTACAGATTTCAGCCGCATAGGCAAGCTCCCAGTCTGTAATATAATCTACCAGCTCATGCATGGCTTCCGGTTCTTCGTAGAAGTCCATCATACAATTCTGGATCTCCAGAAGATAATGGCACTGCTCAAAAATACCGGGAGCAATAAATGGAGCTACGAAATACTCATTACGGTCGATCTTCTCCGCTTCTTTTACAAATGGCTCCCACTCTTCAGGAGTAAAGATCACATTAGGCGCTTTTACATAATCTCTCCAGTGAGCTACGTCCTTACAGACAATATGTTCTTCATCATGTACCGGGAAAGGTCCTGGCATTCCTTCCGGGAAAGAAATAGTCACGCCCCAGGCATTCTTTACTGCCGGGCCGCCCATGACCGGCATAGGATTTCCGGCTGAATACGGGGTTCCGTATACCATAGCGATAGCCTCATACTGATTCACGTACCTGTCCGGATGTCCTCCCCGGATAGTTTCCAGTAAATTCTGTTTCTTTGTCAGCATACACAATTCCTCCATTTCTCATTTTTTGTTCACTTTTAACATATTTAAATTATAAAACAGCATTTACCTGTGCACAATTCACTGATTAGTAGAAATATCATCATATTATCCGACAAAGTGTAGAATAACAAAGAACCCCAAAAGCATCATTAAAGTATTTCTTTAACGGATTTATCCTAATGATGCTTTTGGGGTTTTCAATTATCTGCTATGTAAATAGTTAGTTCACACCACATCCAGGGAAAGATTTCCCGGCACTTTGGGCTTTACATTGATCTGTATCTGGCAGTCCGCCGCATGCTCCGCATTGATCTCCAGAGCATAATCAATAGCCAGATCCAATCCCTGTTCTTCTTCTTTCACGGCAATCTTGGTAGCGGCGATCCCCATCTGGAGATTTCCAAAAGGTGTGGCATAATATGTAAGGTTTTTCTTATTTTCCTCAAAGATCATCTGAACGTTGGTGACGCCTTTTTTCTTTACCTCAACGCTTTTGTCTGTGATTTTAATAGTATTCTTGGTAGGCTGGGGAAATCCTTCTGTCATTTCTTCAAAAAAGATGTAGTGATGGCCGTTCCTGTAATAGTAGTCTCCTTTTGCCACCAGCTCTACTTCTTCAGGATTGTCTATGTTTTCCAGGGTCTGAAGACCCTTGATCGTAACTAATACGTCCTTTTCCATCTTTTAATACTCCTCGATCTGTATCTGTTTGGTACTCTTTACATCATAGGGCAGTATAGAATTGGCAAATTTCTGAAAATATTCTTCCTCATCACTGACAAAGAACCGGTAGGGAAATTCTTCTTCTTCCTTTCCTTCTCTCAGAAGCCCCTTTTCCTCCAGCATCCTTTTCAGAGCCAGAGCTGTCTCATAGGCCGGATTCACCAGCGTCACCTGCTCTCCTACCAAATCTTTCAACAGAGAACGGAGAAGAGGATAATGGGTGCAGCCCAGGATCAAAGTGTCGATCTCCTGCTCCAGGAGAGGTTCCAGATACCGTCTGGCTACTGCCACTGTGATCTCATCTTTCAGCCAGCCTTCTTCCACCAGAGGCACAAACAGGGGGCAGGGCTGCCCGATCACCTGGATTTCCGGGTCTGCCTTCTGGATCACCTTCTGATACAGGCCGGACTTAACCGTAGCTCTGGTGCCGATCAGACCGATCTTCTTATTTCTGGTGGTTTCCACTGCCACCTTTGCTCCCGGTTCTACCACACCAAGCATCGGCAGGTCCGTCTCGGCGGAGATCGTCTCCAGAGCCAGGGCACTGGCCGTATTGCAGGCCACCACAATAGCCTTTACATCCTGGGTCTTCAGAAATCTGACGATCTGTCTGGAATAACGGATAATGGTTTCTTTGGATTTGCTTCCGTAGGGAACTCTGGCCGTGTCGCCGAAATATACGATCTTTTCCTGGGGAAGATTCCTCATGATCTCTCTGGCTACGGTCAGCCCTCCCACCCCTGAGTCAAACACTCCGATAGGGGCGTCCTTTAACTGCTTCATAAAATAACCTCTTTATCTGTTAATATCACTGTGTCTCATTGTACCCTTAACAGATGAAGATTTCAAGCCTAAAACCATTTAAATCCGATCCTTATCTTTTTCTTTTCCTCCGGATCCCCCAGGATCTTCTGAAATTCCTCTTCTGTAAGAACTTCTTTCAGCTCTTCCTTTTTCTCCTCTGTAACGATCCCCCAGGTATCGTCTATAAAACAAAGGCTGGGATAAAGGACACACCACCAGTTTTTCCCTTCTCCCCGGCCGATCCGCACATTCAGCGCTTCATATTCTCCTGCCGGAAAGGTACAGTCCCCATAGGTTTTATCAGGAAAGTACGTATTTTCCACACTGGCGGACACGGGATAAGTTTCTCCTCTGTCCTCCACTGTTTTTGCCGCCGCCTCTTCTATTTCCGAAAGATTTTCCAGGACCCAGCTTCTGGTTTCTTCAAGACCTGCCTCCTCCCCCAGATTTTCTTTCAAATATGCCACGACTGTTTTTTTCACTTCCATCTTCAGCTCCTGGTCTTCTTCGCTGTCACTGTTGGCAATAACATGGAGACGGAAGATCTCCCCGGCGATCCCCTCCTGGATCTCCCGGTCCAGCCGTTTCTGAATCTCTTCTTTCTCTCTCCCCAGAACAGTATTCTGCCAGGAAGTAACCAGAAGGGCTCCTGCCAGTCCTATAAGCAAAGACCAGGTCAGGATCTTCCGGCTCCCTTTCCTTCCTTTATCTCCATTCATCCTTCTCATCCATCCAGCACCTCCTGCTCCTTCTACCCGGAGTGTTGACGGATACTTGGCTTCTTATTCACGATAGTCACTTCCGGAAGCTTCGGAAACTCTTCCTCTCTATGCCAGGCTCCGTACAGATCCTGAAGGATCACTGCTTTTTGTTCTTTTTTATCCATAGTATTTTCCAGGATCCCTGTCAGATAGTCCCCCACAGAATCCACTCCCTGCCCATCCAGGCTCATCAGCGCTTCCATGTCTTCTGTGACAAACACATAGATATTTCCTGCTACCGCAGGATTATCCTCCAGAAATCCCAGGAATCCCGCCAGAGCATCTCTGTTTTCCATAATGTGTTCTCCCAGGATGATCGCTTTCATATGCCCCATATCCAGATAGTTTTCCTGATTTTCATTAAAACGCTCCAAGGCGTCCTGAGGCGTCAGCCCTTCATAGGCCAGAGCCTGTTCCTCCCCGGACTGCGTCTCTTCTTTATCCTGTCCCGTTACCTTGGACAGCTGAGGAATCCCATAAACGATCCGGTAATGTCCGTTTTCATAGTCTACTCCCATGGACATGGGAAATACCCGGTCTTCTAAAGAAATTCCGCAGCCGGACATCCCCAGCAGTGCCAGCGTCAGAAGCCCCGTCTTTATGATCTTTCCCCTTTTCCCTGTAAGTCCTGCCAGGATCAAAAGTAAAAACAGCAGGGGACCGTAAATTTCCATCGTGATCTCAATGAAAAATTCCGGAGAGATCCCGGCTTTTTCACAGGCCAGAGCCCCCAGCACTACAGCCCCGCCCGCCGGGAGCGCTGTTTTGTCCAGACGGATCCTTGCCAGCAGTTCATGGCTGTAGAAAAACACGCTGCCAAGGCCAAAAAGGATCCCGAAGACCAGAGCGGCCACCCAGAAAAGATCCACTCTTTCCAGAAAGTCCCCTGGCAGGCGTATGCCGCTCATAAGCCGGACGACTGGATATTCCTCATGTTCATAACCGCCCAGGCCGAAACTTCCCTGGAGCAGGATAAGAGTCAGGATCAGAAGACCGGTGATCACTGCCAGAGCGGACCACATAACTTTTCCCGTTTCCGCCGGCCTCTTTACATTTCCCAGAGCAGCAGGCAGAAAAGCGAATGGAAGAAACACACACAGTACCTGCCAGCTTCCCCTTGCCCAGCCCGAAAAGGTCAGTTCTCCCATTTCTTCCAGATACTCCGGCCGGACCTGAATAGCGGCCAGAAAGAGCATCCCGGCCAGGATCAGAAGCAGTATGGGAAAAGAGACTTCTGCCATTCTCCCCCGCCTTTCCAGCCCCTGATGGCTGCCCAGGTAGGCGGCAAAGGCAGCCAGAAGGATCACTGCCCAGGCAGGGCTCCCTTCTATAAGGTATTTTCCAGTGATCCTGGCGGTCATGAGCAGAAGGCAGACTCCCATAAACCACAGCCAGGAAGTATACAGGAGGATGAAAAACTTCCCCCATATTTTTCCCATATAGCGCTGAGGATCTTGGAAGAAATACCGGATCCGGATAAAATAAATACACAGAAATCCATAGACCCCTGCCCCGGTAAGGAGGCAGAGGACCCCCTGGCGTCCCCTCATATCCGGCAGCACAGGGACCACCAGAAAGTAGATTCCCAGAAGCCCTGTAAGGATCTGTCTGAAAAGCTGTCGGTGAGAAATCCTGGCATTATCGGTATACATGGCCCTCCTCCTTTTCCATCTTTCTGTTCCGAAGTTTTATCTGTTCTTCTTTTCTGGCATATACCGGCCGCCTGTTAAGAAATGGCAGCGGAAAACGGATAAAACTGTCTCTTTCTCCCACATACCCCTCCCGGTTCTGGGCCGCAAAAGGGGAAAGATAAGGAATCCCGAAGCTTTTCAGTCCTGCCAGATTGCTCACCACCAGATACAGTCCCAAAACCATGCCAAAGACCCCCATAGTCCCTCCCAGTATGATAAATCCGAATTTTAAGAGACGGAAGGGGGCAGAAAACTCATCCGTGAGAATTGCCAGTGAACTGAGGGCCGACACAGCCACAACCACCACCACAATAGGGCTTACCAGATTGGCGGTGACTGCTGCCTGACCGATGATCAGACCTCCTACGATCCCGATGGTCCCTCCCAGAGGTCCGGGCATCCGCACCCCTGCCTCCCGGATCATTTCAAAAGCCAGTTCCATTAACAGGACCTCCAGGATCCCCGGAAAGGGAACTCCCTGACGGGCCTCTGAAAAGGAAAGGATCAGGTTAGTAGGAAGCACCTGGGTATGAAAATTCGTCACCGCCAGATAAGTGCCGGAAAACAGCATGGTCATAAGAACTGCTCCGTACCGGATCAGACGCTGAAGAGATACAATAGCAAAACGGTTATAATAATCTTCGCTCACCTGGAGAAAATCATTAAATACCGCCGGCAGCAGCAGCCCCACAGGGGAATGATCTGTCAGGACCAGGATCCTGCCGTTTAAGATCTCCGCGGCGCATTTGTCCGGACGCTCTGTAGTCTGAAACTGGGGAAATGGAGACAGCCAGCTGCTCTCTGTCATCTGCTCCAGGACCCCGGAATCCAGAACTCCGTCTATAACAAAAGAATCCAGCCGTTTCTCGATTTCTTCCACCAGCCCCGGCCGGACCAGATCTTCCATATACAGGATCTGCACTACGGTCTGGCTTCTTTCCCCCAAGGTCTTCTGTTTTACCTTCAGCCGGGTATCCCGGATCCTTTTCCGGACCAGAGCCGAGTTCGTCTTTACGGCATCGGTAAATCCTTCTTTTGAACCGCGAAGAACCTTTTCTCTGGTAGATTCTGACACGCTCAGATTGGGATATCCTTTGCTGGAAACTTTAATGGCTTTACTGTATCCGTCCATGAAAAACACTGCATTTCCCGCCAGCATAGAGGTAAAAACCGCCTCCATAGTGTCCAGAGGCTGGACGTCGGAAATCCCCATGCCGTTGTCTTTTACAAATTCCAGGATTTTATCAGAAGGCATCTCCCACATATGATTGACCAGCTTGCCGATCACAGAATCTTCCAGCACCATATTGCTTACGGCTACCTCAATATAGACTACCAGACACCGGATCTTCTTCTCCTCTCCCAGGAGCATAGGGCGGATAATAAAATCATCACAGTTTTCCAGCCGTTTTCTTACGTAAGCTTCATTTTCTTCTATCTTACAGGAAATTTTCTGATCCATTTCACATCTCCTTCTCTTATCGCACAAAAAGAGCGCCGCCAGTGTTGGTGCGCTCTTTTATTATGTGTCTTTTCTGTTTTTTTATTCGTTGTCCTGGTTCAGGCCCCGGATGATGGCTTTTTGCTGGTTATCGATATGGACCCGTATATAATCCAGCGCCTTTGTCTCGTCTCCTGCCCGGAGGGCTTCACAGATGGAACGGTGTTCTTCTGCCAGAGTCCGGCGGACTGCGATGTCTTTCAGATATTCTACCCGGTAACGGTACATCTGTTCCCGGAGATTATTTAAAAGCTGTACCAGTCTCTGGTTATTTGTGGCTTTATAGATGGTATCATGAAATTCCACATCCAGTTCTGCCAGTTCGGTGAGATTTCCTGCCTCGATCTGTGCCTGAAACCTGCCTTCTATCTCGTCCAGTCTGTCCAGTTCCTCTTTCGTGATCCGCTGGCAGGCCAGGGAGACTGCCAGTACTTCCATGCCTTTCCGCACTTCCAGCACATCGTTCAGGTCCCGCTCTGTAATAGAAGCCACCTTGGCTCCCTTCCTGGGGGCCATGACCACCAGGCCTTCCAGTTCCAGCTTCCGGATCGCTTCTCTGATAGGAGTCCTGCTGACCCCCAGCTTGTCTGCCAGAGCGATCTCCATCAGCCGTTCTCCCGGTTTCAGTTCTCCTTTTAAAATTGCCGCCCTGAGGGTGTTGAAGACCACATCCCTTAAGGGCAGATATTCATCCATATGCATTTCCAGCTCCATGTTTATTTCCTCCTTCCTCCGTTGTTAAAAACTGTGGTCAAGAAAACCGTCTTTGCCAGATGGCTGGCGCGAAGGGCTTCACAGGCCTGCTGGGCAGTATGCTTATCATCAAAAAGTCCGAATACCGTAGGACCGCTGCCGCTCATAAGGGCGTTCAGGGCTCCATGGTCTTTCATATGATCTTTGATCTCCTGGATCACCGGATATTTTGGAATGGTCACTGTCTCCAGCACATTCCCCATCAGATCAGCGATCTTATACAGGTTATGCCACTGGATAGCTTCCAGCATTCCGTCGATATTAGGGTGCTCTTCCAGCTCATCCGCATGAAGATTTTCATAGACAAATTTTGTGGAAACACTGATCCCCGGCTTACCGATCAGCACATAACAGCCGGGACATGCGGGAAGAGAACGGAGTTTGTCGCCAATCCCTTCTGCCAGAGCCGTTCCCCGCAGAAGGCAGTAAGGAACATCTGCCCCTACCTTTACTCCTCTCTCCATCAGTTCTTTTACCGAAAGCCCCAGGTCAAAAAGACGGTTGACGCCGATCATTGCCGCCGCCGCATCCGAACTTCCCCCTGCCATGCCAGCGGCAACAGGGATAAATTTCTGCAGCTCTACCCGGATCCCCTGGGTGATCTGAAATTCGTCCATTAAAAGCTTTGCAGCTTTATGCACCAGATTATTTTCATTTGTGGGAATAAAAGGAAGATTGGTGGAAATATGGATTCCCGGTTCCTGGCAGATCTCTATTTCCAGCTGATCGTACATATTGATGGTCTGCATGATCATCCGCAGCTCATGATATCCATCTTCTCTCTTTCCCAAAACATCCAGTCCCAGATTGATCTTGGCCAGCGCTCTTAATCTCATGATAGTTCCTCCCTCTTATCTCCTGTATATTGTATCCTTTCTAATACATTCCATTCTATCTGAAATAAAAGTATTTTTCAACAGAAAAAAGAAGAGAGTATCCCCTAAAGCTCCCGGGGAAAAAGCCCGGAGTTTACGGAATACTCTCACTGCATATTTCAGAGAGCCAAAAGCCTGTATCAACCTCTGCTTTTCATCAGCCTTCTACCTTTTTCATAAGGATCAGGGTATCATAGGGCCTGATCTCCCGGTCTTCCAGATGATTCAGCTGAACAATGGTCTCTATGGTGGTATAAAATTTCTTTGCGATATCCCAGAGGGTATCTCCCGGCTGTACCTGGTAGCCTACGATCCCCGGCATACTGCTTAATTTTTCCCGGTCCAGCTCTTTCTCTTCGATTCCCCGAATGATCCCTGTTTTCATTCCCTTGAGTACCAGAGCGTTGAGATTGATAATGATCTTTACTTCAATCTCATCACTGTCGATCATAGTGGTGGAAAGCTGTTCCAGGTCTGTGCGCAGATGGTAGGTACAGTCCTGGGATATGCCGGGAGCCTCAATAAGATGAGAGAAGGGGATCATGGTTTCCATGGAATAGAAAGGCATTTCATCATCACTTACAATATACAGGATCCGTACCTGGACGATCCCCTCTACCAGTATTCCTCTGTCGGTAATACTGGTTTCATCAATCTTTACATTGCCGTCGCTGTGGCAGATCTGAAGGATCTTACCCTGACTGTTCTCGGTTTTTACCCGGTCGCTGACCTTACATTTGGAAAAATTTTTCACCAGCAGGCTTTCCAGTCTTTTTTCCTCACGAATGGCCTGGCAGTCTCTGGCAGGGGTATAAACATCCAGGAGAAGAGAAATCTCTTCTTCCTCATAGATATTCATTTCTAATTCCAGGACAACATCCACCCCGATCATCCGCTCTTCCCCATCTTCGTCCTGCTTTACCTTCAGATCACTGTGGGACATAGATAGTTCCACGTTGGGGATCATATCACTGCTGCAGCCGGGGCACTCCAGTTCCTGATAAAAAGGCAGGGAATGTTCCAGCCACTGAAGGGAATTATTGTCATCATTGCCTCTGTACAGAACAAAAACGAAAAGTTCTCCCTTTACAGCTACCTTATCCTGCTCTGTCCGGATATCCATTCCCCGGATCTCTACTGTATTCCAGAGAAGCTGGTAGATATCCGGCTTGTTGGAAGCCAGACTGATATCTTCTTTCACACGCATAGTATCTTTTTTATGTACTGCTGTTCCCATAATGGAAAGCTCTTCTTTTTTCTGTGAAATATCCTGGTCTTCCACTCCGATGGGCAGTTCTGTTTCACCTACATCCTCCGCATAAGCAGTAAAAGTCACCAGGGCTTTAATATTCAGCTTCCTGGAATTGATAAAATGTACCGTAAGATCCTCGATCTCCCATTTCAGCTGAACTTTATCGCCGTTTTCCAGACCTTCCAGATTGAGATTTTCTCCCAGGGGAAGATTTCCCATAAGGCTTTCAATATTCCTCTCTTCACTGTCGCTTACATACAGAAGAAACACCTGCAGAGCCCCGGTAATATAGGCCTTGCCTTCTGTGATCTGGATATCTTCGATCTGGATATTTCCTTTTTTCTGGATCATCCGGCCCATATCCGGCTTCACATCCGGTACATTCATATCTTCGTCAAAGGTGATCTGGCTCACTGCCTGACATTTTCTCTCCAGCATATGCATTTTTTTCGTTATCAGCTCCACACGATTACCCCTTTTCTATTCAAAAATCACCGGCTCTTCCCGGTATTTCATCTTTACTACCAGACAGGGGTAGGAAGGCTCGTCTGTCAGCTCTTCCCGGTTCTCAGGTCCCATCAGTACAGTCTTCAGATGGATAGCGTTTTCCCAAAGGGACAGGTCTTCGATCTGAATGCTGTATCCCCCTGTTTCCTGTTTCCCGTATCCCTTCAGCAGATAAAGGTAGCCCTGGTCCTGATAAGTCATCTGAAACTCTTTTTCCCTGTTTTCACTGATCAGTTCTTTTACCTTTTCCGGATAGTCCTCCTCTTTCATCACGGTATATTCCGGCTTTACACCGTCCCCTGCCCGGACCTTCTCGATACTGCAGCCTCCCAGGAAGCAGCAAAGGGCCAAAAAAAGCAGAATTCCTGCTCCAATTCTTTTCAATTTCCTGCCGCCCTCACTTTGTCAACCTTATCCCTAATTTATGCGGTGTTCACAAAAAATATACCTGTTTTTCCTTGCGGATTTTACATAGACTCATTATAATAGTATGATATCAGGGTCCTATACCATTTGGTATAGAAAATATATTTTGTAAAGGATTGAATAGTATGTTTCGTTTTATCATTATCTGTATCATTGTGATCGGGTATCTGATCTTATCCATCCCCATACTTTTCGGCGAATGGATCCTGGGGAAATTTGATATGAGAAAAAAGGATATCAGCTCTCTGCGGATCATCCAGGCAGTATTCCGGCTGATCCTGAAAGTTACCGGCGCGGACATCACCATCATCGGCCATGAAAAAGTTCCAACAGACCAGGCGGTTTTATATATCGGCAACCACAGAAGCTTTTTTGATATCCTTCTGACTTATGTCCTTTGTCCGGACACCACAGGCTATGTTGCCAAAAAAGAAATGGAACCTATCCCTCTTCTTTCCCACTGGATGCGGTATCTCCACTGTCTCTTTCTGAACCGGAAAGATATCAAAGAAGGTCTGAAGACCATACTCACCGCTATAGAGGAAGTGAAAAACGGCATATCCATCTGTATCTTTCCGGAAGGCACCAGAAACAAAGGAGACAGCGAACTGGAACTTCTGCCCTTCCACGAAGGAAGCTTTAAGATCGCTACAAAAACCGGATGTCCGGTAATCCCTATGGCCATCCATAATTCCGCGGAAATCTTTGAAGCACACTTTCCAAAGATCCGCCCCTGCAAGGTGGTAGTAGAATACGGAGATCCCATCTATCCCGATCAGCTCTCAAAAGAGGACAAAAAACATTTAGGCCAGTATACCCGGAACGTGATCCTGCAAATGCTGGAAAAACACCAGACAGAAGCAGCATAAAAAAAGAAGGGAGCTGTCCCATTTATCATATTCAGGAATATTTATCGTCTGCGCTGCAAAATATATAAATATCCTGGATTTTGATTAACGGGACAGCTCTCTTCCTTTTCTTTTATATTCTTCCAAAGGAAACCTGCCTTTTATGTTTTTTATGTCTCTTTCTCTTCAGATCTGTGTTCTCCATGCAGGAGACAAATTCCACATGCCGGTCCATCCAGTCTCCGATCCACCCTATGACTTTTCCCATAGTAAAGGCAGCCAGAACCGTTCCGATCCCCAGCCCCTTAATATGCCCAAGGAAAGTCCAGGTCATAAAGACGGTCAATGCCAGACAGGACACGTCAAAACAGATCTTCACCCTGGAATAGGCAAACCCCGTGATCTGAGAAAATTCCCGGGGAAAAAGATCCGTAGGCGCAATAGGCATCTTACATCGGTTAGCCAGAGCAATTCCAAAGCAGATCAGCAGATAACTGATACAGAAATATAGGATCTGAAAGAAGATCCCCTTGGGCAGAAGTCCGATCCAGGCTTCATGGAGATCCACCGCTATACCGAAGAAAAATCCCACCACAAAGCTGAGCAGATAGGGCAGATGTATCTTCCCCCGGAGAACAAACAAAGTTCCCACTAAAAGTGCCTGGAATATATAGGTCCAGGTTCCAAGAGAAACCTGAGGAAGCACCTGGTTAAAGGCATAGGGAACACTGGAAATGGCAGAAATCCCAGATCCGGAATACAGCATCAGCACGACTGCAAAACTGTTTACAAAGATCAGGGGGATCAGTGCCAGTTCCCCTCTGACCTGTACTTTTTTCTCTTTCATAAAACATAATTTCCTTTCTTTTCTGCAGATCTTTCTTGTCTCTTTCTTCAGATATGATAGATTTCTTTTTATCTGAAATCAAATGAATAATTTTAATTAAACAATAGATTTTATCTATGATTTGTAGTAGGATATAGAAAAAGGAGGCAGCCTTATGAATCTTTTTCATCTCCGTTATTTTGTAGAACTGGCCCACATCCGACATTATACCAAAGCCGCGGAACATCTCTGTATTGCCCAGCCCAGTCTCAGCCATGCTATCAGCCAGCTGGAAGCGGAACTGGGTGTTCCCCTATTTGAAAGATCCGGCAGAAATACCACCCTTACCTGTTTCGGGGAGCAGTTTCTGGATTGTGCGGAAAATGCTTTAAAAACTCTGGATTCCGGAGTAGAAATGCTCAGGCAGAGCGCCCAGGGGGCCGGGACCATACGGCTGGGTTTTCTCCGGGTGCTGGGAGTCAGCTGGCTTCCGGCTCTGGCAGAAAAATTTCTGAAAGCCCATACAGATGTGCCTGTCCGCTTTACTTTTCACACAGGGGTCACCAGTGAACTTCTGGAAGGACTGAAAGCCCGGCATTTTGATCTGGTCTTTTCCTCTTATCCGGCAAAGGAAAAGGATCTTAGCTGTGTTCCCGTGGCCGGCCAGCAGTTAGTGCTTATTGTTTCCAAAGATCATCCTCTGGCCCGGTACGAGGAAGCAGATCTGGAACAGACCCTTTCCTATCCCTATATTTATTTTTCCCCGGGTTCCGGTGTACGCTATGATATAGACCTGCTCTTTGAAAAAATCGGGAAAAGACCCCGGATCGCTTATGAGACAGAAGAAGACCAGGTTATCGCCGGTCTGACCGCGAAAAATTTCGGGATTTCCATTGTACCGGAAATGGACCTGCTGGATCACCTGGACATTAAAAAAATAAAGATAAAAAATTCCACTGCCCAGAGGAATATCTACATGGTCAGCAACGACCAGATCTATATTCCTCCGGCAGTGGAAAACTTCCGAAGATTTATTATTGAAGAGCTTCCAGGATCTTTCCAAACTCCATAAAGTGGGAAGCCTTCACTAAAACATTATCTCCCTGTTCCAGGATATGAGGAAGTTCTTCCAGCAGCTCCTCTTTGGAAGCAAAATGCCGGATTTCCTTTGCAGGGGCTGTAAGATGGGCAGCCTCTGCCATATAGGCGGACAGCTCTCCCACACACAGGAGCACGTCAATATTTCTGGAAGCGGCGTATACTCCCACTTCCCGGTGCATATCCACCTGATCCTCTCCCAGCTCTCCCATATCTCCCAGGATGGCTACCTTTCGGCCAAGGGCGTCGGAAAGAACGTCCAGAGAAGCTTTCATAGAAACAGGATTTGCATTGTAGCAGTCATCGATAATGGTATATCTGTCTGTATGGATAATATGGAATCTGCCGCTTACCGGCTGAAGGCTCTGGATCCCTTCTTTGATCTCTTCTTGTGAAAGACCGTAGATCTGCCCCACTGCCGCGGCTGCCAGGGCATTATATACCATATGCCGTCCCGGCACGGGAATAAGGACTTTAAAAGAGTCTTCTCCCATATGTATCCGGCAGGAGATCCCCCGGAGGCCTTCCGGCTGCACCTGGTCTGCCCAGATTCCCTGATGGTTCTCCAGTCCGAAAAATACAGGCTGGATCCCTTTCACTTCTTTTACTGTCACCAGCTTGTCGTCATCACCGTTTAAAACAATGTGTCCATCCTCTCTGAGGAAGTCAAAAATTTCTGTCTTGGCCTTTAAGATCCCGTCCCTGGATTTGAGAAATTCCAGATGACACAGACCGATGTTGGTGATCACACAGGTATCCGGCCGCGCGATCTTGGCCAGTCTGTGCATCTCTCCGAAATCACTGATCCCCATTTCCAGCACTGCCATCTCATGTTCATCCCTCAGATCAAACACGGTCAGAGGCAGTCCCAGTTCATTATTAAAATTCCCCTGGGTCTTCAGCACCTTATATTTCTGAGAAAGTACCGAGGCGATCATTTCCTTGGTGCTGGTCTTTCCCACGCTGCCTGTGATCCCCACAACAGGAATCTGCAGCTGCTTCAGATAATACTCCGCAATATCCTTTACCGCCTGAAGAGAAGATTCCACCTGGATATAAGGATAAGGCCTTTCTCCCAGATCTTTCTCGGAAAGAGTGGCCAGAGCCCCCTTCTCCATAACTCCTTCTATAAAATCATGGCCGTCCGCCCTTGCCCCCTTTATAGGCACGAAAAGACTTCCTTCCCGGACTTTTCTGCTGTCTGTATAGATTCCTGTGACTTCCCTGGTCTTATCTGCTTCAGAGCCTTTATAAATTCCTTTACATGCCTGGGCAATATGCTCTAACGTCAGATTCTTCATT
Organism: Candidatus Blautia stercorigallinarum; assembly: GCA_019112785.1. Lineage (GTDB taxonomy): Bacteria > Bacillota > Clostridia > Lachnospirales > Lachnospiraceae > Blautia > Blautia stercorigallinarum. The sequence goes on along the minus strand of DXIQ01000050.1, from coordinate 26,622 downwards.
GCCTGTTTCCCCCTAACGATACTTATTTAATGAAACCTCTATAAGCTTTTCGCAAAGCCGGGGATAGCTGATCCCGATGACCTTTGCTTCCTGAGGGATCAGACTGGTAGGCGTCATTCCCGGCAGGGTATTCGCCTCAAGACAGTACATATTTCCCTCTTCGTCCATGATAAAGTCCAGTCTGGCATAGGCCTGAAGATGAAGAGCCTTGTAGCCCAGTTCCGCATAGTTCTGCATTTCTTTGGTGAGCATTACAGAGATGTCTGCAGGACAGGTCTCTACACAGGAGCCTTCCTGGTATTTATTCTTATAATCATAGAATCCTTCCAGAGGAGCGATCTCAATAACCGGATAAGCCTTTCCGTCTACTACTGCCACAGAAAATTCCCGGCCCTGGATAAACTGCTCTACCACAACTTCATCTTCATAGGAAAAAGCTTCTGCCAGAGCCATTTCATATTCTTTCTGATCTTTAGCGATACAAACTCCCACGCTGGAACCTCCGCAGCAGGGCTTTACGATCACCGGGAAATCCATGCCGTAGTCCGCCAGTCTGGAAGTACAGGTTTTCTTATCCAGAGTAACCCCCTTTGGAGTAGGGACTCCCGCTGCCTCAAAGATCACTTTTGTGATCCCTTTATCCATAGCCATGGCGCTGCTTAAAGGATCTGAGCCAGTATAGGGGATTCCCATAAGATCCAGTACAGACTGGACCTTTCCGTCCTCTCCGTTGGCTCCGTGGAGAGCCAGGAATACGATATCTGCCTGTCTGCAGATATCCAGCACATAAGGTCCGAAGAACTCTTTCCGCTCTTTCATGGTTTCTTCCAGTTCCCGGCTTTTTTCTTCCATCCATGCGGCTTCTTTTTCTACATCATATTCTGCGGGGAAGAGATCTTCCCCCAGCGTTTCCCGCCCGAAATAAGCGTCTAAGAGGACTGCCCTGTGGTTTCTCTCCCGAAGAGCCGTGCAGACTCCTTTTCCGGAAACAATGGAAACTGCTCTCTCTGTACTGTTTCCTCCGGCTAAAACTACTATATTCATATCTTAACTCCTTTTGACCCTGGTATTTTAAGATGTTGGGGGCAAAAGCCCCCAACTATGATACCTGCGGATTGCTACGTGCTGCGCACTCACGCAATCCTCCCCAATATTCGCATATCGTGGGATATTCATCCCACTTTCATGCTCATATCGGGGCGGGTCCCAAGGTCTTACACCCACTTATGAGCAAGCTCATGTGTGTGTAGACCTTTTGACCCTGGTATCTTTAATATACTACTACAGGAACTCCTTTTTCGATATTATTGTAAATGGTTGCGGCATTCTCCGTAGGTGTATTTACACAGCCGTGAGAACCGTTGTTGAGGTAGATGGAACCTCCGAAGCTGGATCTCCAGCTTGCGTCATGGATACCTACATTGGCATAGAAGGGCATCCAGTAGGACACTGCAGAATTATATCCTTCTCCTACCAGTGTGGCGTCACGCTCCTTATACATAATGGCGTAAACCCCGGTATGGGTATCCCAGCCTTTGTTATGGCATCCTGTGACAACATCTGTATCCACGATCAGCTGTCCGTCTTTATAAAACCACATATGCTGCTGGTCCAGGCTGATCTCTACATAAGTATTTCCTATGTCATTGGTATCCCGGCAGTATCCGGTATAAGTGTACTCCGGCTCAATGGTCTGAGACTGTCCGCTCTTGATAGCATCTATGATCTTGGTGGTAGTATCATTAGGTGCGATCAGCCAGCCATAATCTCCTCCGCTGACAGTGATAGTCTGCCCGGAAGAGGCTTTAAACTGTCTGGAACTGCCAAAGGTATCATATTTGTACTGGAGCTGCTGCACATACGCCCGTACCTTATCCCGGTCAAGATCCACATTTCCCTCTTCATCAGTGGTCAGCCAGTCCTTCATCACATCACCATTGATCACTTCCTGCCTGTCCGAAAAGCTGATAGTAACTGTTACAGTAAGTAATTTATTCCCCTCGTCCCTCTGTTTTGCCAGATTCTCGTCTGTGCTAAGGACTGATGGTTCTATGTAGCAGCCCGCCTGATCCAGATCCAGAAGAGTCTCTCCGCTGTCAATGGCGTTTTTCACCGCTTCTTTTACCTTATCGCTGTCAAGGGCTGTTCCCTGGGTTTCTTCTACGATCACATACTGACCGTCCTGCACCTCCAGATGAGCGTCTGTAGGCTGGACTACATTTTCTTCTTTGAAACAGTCCAGAGCGTCTACCGCCGCATTTAACGCGTTTTCATCATAAGAAGTGGTTGCGGACAGCTTGTAATCCTGCTGTCTGGCAAAAGCCAAAAACCAGGTAAAGGGATTCTGCTGTTCTTTCAGTTCCTGTATCTTCCCGTCGCTTATGTATTTCATACTGATCTGCGAAGCGCTGATCGCCTCGCTTTTATCTCCCCGTTCCTTCAAAACCAGCTGATAGGAAGCAATCTGGCTCTCCATATTGCTTTCCACTTCCTCTACAGTTTTTCCTGAACAGTTCATGCCGTTGATCTCTGTGCCGGACAAAAACCGGTTGGAATAATAAAATACTCCGATACCGTAGGCAATGACCAGCAGGGCCACATATCCGATGAGAACGCCCAGCATGATCTTCTTCGCTTTTTTGTATTTTCCTTTCTTAGTTTTCTTTTTTGCCATATTTCTTACCCCTTTTCAACTCTCGCTGTTTCGTTTCAGTATAGCACAAATTTTCTTTCATACCAACCCCGTATCCGGGAGAATTCTCATGTTTCTTTCCCAGGGATCGGCCCCGTCCGATCCCCGGGATACTCGGTCAGCTCACGGCACAGCCGTTCGCTGTCCGTTGCCCGGCAAATGCCTGCCCGTGCAAGCACGGCAGGCGCTTTCCGGGCGTATCGCATAAAAAGTGGCGCCGTGAGTCTTCACAGCGCCTTAAGATTCCTGACAACAGGCGTTTTTAAGGGCCAAACGTCTGCTGCTTAGTTTTCTTCCAGTAACTTATCAATACTTACCAGCTTCACGCTGAGAACAAAGATCTCTGTTGCCAGCTGCAGCTCTTCCAGTGACGGGAAGCTTGGAGCGATACGGATATTGCTGTCTTTCGGATCGATCCCATAAGGATAGGTAGCGCCGGCTTCTGTCATCTTCAGTCCTGCCTCAGCTGCCTTTGCAACGATCTTCTTTGCACAGCCTTCCAGTGCGTCAAAGGAAATAAAATAACCGCCCATTGGTTTGGTCCAGGTTCCGATCTGGGCTCCTCCCAGTTCCTGTTCCAGTGTATTTTCCACTGCCTCGAATTTCGGACGGAGGATCTCCGCATGCTTCTTCATATGTTTATGCATTCCTACAATGCCGCCGAAGAAACGTACATGACGGAGCTGATTGATCTTATCGTGTCCAATGGTCTGTACGGTCATATGTTCTTTAATATCTGCCAGGTTTCTCGGTGAAGACGCGATAGCCGCAATACCGGATCCCGGGAAGGTAACTTTTGAAGTAGAAACATATTTATAAACCATATCCGGATTTCCTGCCTTCTCACACTCATCCAGGATCTCCAGCAGGAAGTCCTGATGTTCATCATAGAGATGGTGGATACAGTAAGCGTTATCCCAGAAAATACGGAAATCTTCTGCTGCCGGTTTCAGTCTGGCAAATCTCTTTACCGTCTCTGCAGAGTAGGTGATACCCTGTGGATTGGAATACTTCGGCACGCACCAGATACCCTTGATGGCAGGATCAGAACTTACCAACTCCTCTACCATATCCATATCCGGACCTGTAGGGGTCATAGGCACGTTGATCATTTCAATGCCGAAATACTCTGTGATCCGGAAATGACGGTCATATCCGGGAACAGGACATAAGAATTTTACTTTGTCCAGCTTGCACCATGGAGTGCTGCCGCAGACACCGTGGCTCATGGAACGGGAAACTGTATCAAACATTACGTTCAGACTGGAATTTCCGAAAATGATGATATGCTCCGGAGCAACCTCCATCATTTCTCCCAGAAGTCTTCTGGCCTCGGGAATACCTTCCAGAAGTCCGTAGTTACGGCAGTCAATGCCGGTTTCGCATTTCAGCTTATCGGTACTTTTTAACTCTTCCAGCATACCCATAGACAGGTTCAACTGTTCTTTGCATGGTTTTCCTCTGGACATATCAAGGTTTAATCCCTTGGCTTTCACTTCTTCAAACTGCTTCTCTAAATCGCCTTTCATGGCCTGTAACTGTTCTTTACTAAGTTCTCTGTACGGTGTCATGGCTCTCCTCCTGGTCTTTTTTGATTTCACTGGTTCCTATTGTATCTGGCACATGATATGGTGTCAAGCTTTTCTTGCATTTTTGTAGTTTTTTACCGGAAAAACTCCGGTTTTTTCATTTTTATATGCAACTTCACATCCTTTTTCCTGCAAAATCACTGATTTTTATGAATTCCAAGCAGCTTTCCCGGAAGGAGGAGCAGTTCATGAAATACCAGAGGCAGGACAGAAATCCCCAGAAGAAGCTGCCACTCTCCAAAGGATAACTGCTTGGTACCGAAAGCTTCTACCAGCCAGGGTACCTCTGTGACCAGCACCTGTAAAAAGATCCCCAGGAAAAAAGCCAGGATCATAAAGGGATTTTCCAGATGGTTCATCCGGAATATGGAACGCTCCCTGTCCCGCATTCCCCAGGCGTGGAAAAGCTGGGAAACCCCCAGGACCGTAAAAGCATAAGTCTGGCCGCCCAGATAGAAAGCATAAAGGGTGATGCTTCCTATTAATATCCCATAGAAGATCGTAAAGAGCCATCCTCCATGGGCAAAGATCCCCTCTTTGGGATCTCTGGGTTTCTTGCTCATCAGAGCTTTTGCGTCATTCTTATCCACGCCCAGAGCCAGGGCCGGAAGAGAATCTGTGATCAGATTCACCCAGAGGATATGACTTGCCTTTAACGGCGCCGGCAGCCCTAAAAGAACTGCCACAAACATTGTCAGGATCTCTCCGAAGTTGGAAGATAGGAGGAAAAGGATCGCCTTCTTAATATTTACATAAATACTCCTTCCCTCTTCCATGGCTTTTTCTATGGTAGAAAAATTATCGTCTGTAAGGATCATATCCGCTGCATTTTTCGCCACATCTGTACCATTCTTTCCCATGGCAATGCCAATATCCGCAGCCCGGAGAGAAGGGGCGTCGTTTACCCCGTCCCCGGTCATGGCAACGATCTGTCCTGCTTCCTGGAAACCTCTGACGATCTTTACCTTATGAGCCGGTGTGACCCTGGCAAAAACCCGGATATGAGGGATCTTCCGGCGAAAGGCTTCCGGACTCAGGCTGTCTATTTCACTGCCTGTCATACACTGGTCTATGGAATCCGCAATACCGATCTTTCTGGCAATAGCAAAAGCAGTCTCCTTATAGTCTCCTGTGATCATAGCCACCTTGACTCCTGCTCTTTTCAGGATCTTGACAGAGGAGGCGGCTTCCTTTCTGGGGGGATCGATCATTCCTGCCATTCCCGCAAAGACCAGCCCTCTCATAAGACCGGACTCTGTCTTTTCCTCTACCCTTTCCCGGTAAGCCAGAGCCAGGATCCGCAGACCTTCCTTTGCCATCTGTTCCATGGCCAGGCGGATCTTCATCTTTCTGGCCTGGGTCATAAGCTCCTGCCGGTCGCCGATCTGGACATAACTGCATTTTTCCAGAAGATAGTCGCAGGCCCCTTTTACATAGACTGTTTCATGGCCGCTGTCTCTATGTACACTGATCATATATTTCTTTTCTGAATCAAAGGGTACCTCAAAAGTCCGGGGATACTGTTCCAGCAGTCTTTCCCGGTCGTATCCCATATCTTTGCCCATATGAAGAAGAGCCAGTTCTGTAGCATCGCCGATCTCCTGTTTTCCCAGCATGCTGTTATTACAGAGGAGAAATCCTTCTGTCAGCCTGGGAAATTCCCTTTTTCTCACTTTGGAAACCGGAAGGATCATGTCGTTGGCATAAATCTGAGCTACCCTCATGTGGTTTTCCGTAAGGGTGCCTGTTTTATCGGAACACACAACCCCGACAGATCCCAGGGTTTCCACTGCAGGCAGTTTCCGGATAATGGTGTTCACCTTCACCATACGCCCTACTCCCAGGGCCAGCACTATAGTCACCACAGCAGGCAGGCCCTCCGGTATGGCCGCTACAGCCAGAGAAATCGCCAGAAGGAGCATCTGGAGCATATTCCTGTGCTGGAACAGCCCCAGCACAAATAAGGCCAGACAAAATCCCACAGCGGTAATGCTCAGGATTTTCCCCAGATCCCCCAGCCTCTTCTGAAGAGGAGTGTGTTCCCCGGTGACCTGGTTGATCATATGAGCGATCTTCCCCAGTTCTGTATCCATTCCTGTTGCGGTAACGATCCCTTCGCCGCTGCCTTTCATGATCTGAGAAGACATAAAAAGCATGTTCCGCCTCTCCCCCACAGGCAGACCTGGCTGTAAAGGCAGGCAGGACTTCAGCACAGGGAGGGATTCCCCCGTAAGCGCAGATTCGTCTGCGGACAGTCCCCTTGCCCTGAGAAGCCGGATATCTGCCGGCACCTGATCTCCTGCCTCTACCTTCACCAGGTCCCCCTTTACCAGATGGGCCGCCGGGATCTTCCGGTACTCCTCTCCTCTTTTCACAAGGGCTTCCGGAGCAGTGATCTTCTTCAGCGCTTCCATAGCTTTCACTGCTTTTCCTTCCTGAAACACACCTACAGCCGTATTCAGAAGGATCACCGCCAGAATGATCACCGTATCGCTGAATTCCCGCAGGAGCATGGAGATCGCCGCCGCCATAAAAAGGATGAAGATCATAGGGTCGTTGATCTGTTCCTGTACCATATCCCAGAAGTTCTTTTCTTTTCCTTTTTTCAAAATGTTTTCTCCCTGGCTTTCAAGACGCCGGCCAGCCTCCTCCTGTGTCAGTCCCTTTTTGGGATCCGTATCCAGGATCCGGCAAATTTCTTTCTCTTTTAAAGTCTCATACATGGCACACCTCCCAGATAAGGGACAGAGATTGTCTGCTAACTCAGTGTATGCGTAAAGAATAAAGAAAAGACTTCTGTTTCTTTTTCCTCGCTGATAAATCGATTCCGTCAAACAGCTCATATTCCCGGGTTGCCTGTATTTTTTCCTTCTGTTATACTATCCATGTCAGAAAATTAATCTCAAGGGCCAGAATATTTCCTGGCCCTACCCTCAGAAAAGAAGAAAAAGAAAGGATTCTATATGTGGATCGCAGATAAATGGAAAGACTATGAAGTAATCGATACTTCCGGCGGTGAAAAGCTGGAAAGATGGGGAAAATACCTGCTGGTCCGTCCGGACCCCCAGGTCATCTGGAACACTCCCAGGACCCACGCAGGATGGAAACATCCCAACGGACATTATCACAGGAGCAAGAAAGGCGGCGGCGAGTGGGAATTTTTCGATCTTCCCGAGCAGTGGAAGATCCGCTACAAAGATCTTACCTTTAACCTGAAGCCATTCAGCTTCAAACATACCGGGCTCTTCCCGGAACAGGCGGTAAACTGGGACTGGTTCTCGGAAAAGATCCGAAACGCCGGAAGGCCGGTAAAGGTGCTGAACCTTTTTGCCTACACCGGAGGGGCTACCCTGGCGGCAGCCGCCGCAGGGGCCAGCGTCACCCACGTAGACGCCTCCAAAGGCATGGTTACCTGGGCAAAGGAAAACGCAGTTTCTTCAGGGCTGAAGGACGCTCCTATCCGCTGGCTGGTAGACGACTGTGTAAAATTTGTGGAGCGGGAGATCCGCAGGGGAAATACTTATGACGGGATCATCATGGATCCGCCTTCCTACGGAAGAGGCCCCAAAGGGGAAATCTGGAAAATTGAAGACAACATCCATCATCTGATACAGCTGTGTGTCCAGATCCTCTCAGAGAAGCCTCTGTTTTTCCTGCTGAATTCCTACACCACCGGCCTGGCTCCGGCTGTGCTTACCTATATGCTCTCCGTGGAACTGAAAAAATTTCACGGCAAAGTAGAGTCCCAGGAGATCGGCCTTCCTGTATCACAGACAGGACTGGTCCTGCCCTGCGGCGCCTCCGGACGCTGGGAGGCAGAATGAGAGGCATATCATGAAGAAAAAACTATTGATCGTCACTACAGGAGGAACCCTGGCATGTATCCAGGATGAAAAAGGACTTGTGCCAGGTCTGTCCGGTCAGGATATCCTGGCATATATATCTGACATCACAGACCTGTACCAGGTAGATTTTCTGGAACTTTTCCAGCTGGACAGCGCCAATATCCAGCCGGAAAACTGGCAGAAGCTGGCAGAAACCATCTACGAAAAGCATCGGGACTATGACGGCATTGTGATCTTTCACGGCACAGATACGATGGCTTATACCTCTTCTGTGCTGTCCTTTATGCTGCCTAACATTCCCATACCGGTAGTACTTACCGGAAGCCAGCTCTCTATCCTGAACCCTCTGGCCGACGCCGTGGAAAACTGCCGCTGCGCCATCCATATGGCAGCCAGCTCTATTCCCGGTATCTTTCTGGCCTTTAACCGGAAAGTGATCCTGGGCACCCGGGCTTCTAAAGTCCGCACCACCAGCTTTCACGCCTTTGAAAGCATCAATTATCCCTATATCGGAGAGATCAACTCCCGGGGGCTGGATCTTCAGACCTCTTATATCCCCAGGCTTACAGGTCCCTGCAGGCTGAAAGAAGGACTGGAGAAAAAAGTGTTCCTCATTAAGCTGGTTCCCGGCTTCGACGGCAGCATTTTCCAGCTTCTTTTCGCTCAGGGCTACCGGGGACTGGTCATTGAAGCCTTCGGTCTGGGCGGCATTCCCTCCCTCTCTTCTGAAGTGATGGAGGATCTGGAAAAAGTAATCCGCCAGGGTATGGTGGTTGTTGTAAAAAGCCAGTGTCCCTACGAAGGCAGTGATCTGTCTGTCTATGAAACCGGCCACGCGGCCTTAAAGGCAGGAGTATTTCAGGCCTACGATATGAGCACGGAGGCGGTGGTGACCAAGATCATGTGGCTTCTGGGGAATTTCCAAAAGCGGGAGGAAATCGAAAAATACTTTCACAAAAATCTGGCAGGAGAACTCCGGATCCCGGAAACCATCCTGCTGTAGCAAAACACAAAGGAGTGTCTGTTTTGATCTTAAAAAACATTTTTATGTACCTTGCATTTATAAATGTCCTGGCTTTTGCCTGTTTCGGTATCGATAAACAAAAAGCCAAGACCCACCAGTGGCGGATCTCAGAAAAAACTCTTCTGGGCATCGCCATCTGCGGCGGTTCTGTAGGGGCCATTCTGGGCATGCGTTTCTTTCACCACAAGACCCAGCATGCCAAATTCGCCCTGGGGCTTCCGGCAATCCTGATCCTGCAGGGCATTGCTGCAATCCTGATATACAGTTTAGTTTAAAAGGAGGGAAACATCATGAACGGATCTACATTCGGCAATATTTTTAAAATCACAACCTGGGGGGAATCCCATGGAAAAGCTATCGGCGTGGTCATAGACGGCTGCCCGGCTGGGCTGCCTCTTGAGGAGGAAGATATCCAGAAATTTCTCAACCGGAGGAAACCCGGCCAGTCCCGGTTTACCACCAAACGTCAGGAGGCTGACCAGGTACAGATCCTCTCCGGAGTATTTGAAGGAAAAACCACCGGCACCCCTATTTCCCTAATGGTGCCCAACACAGACCAGCGTTCCAGAGACTACAGCGAGATTGCCAATTATTACCGTCCCGGGCACGCGGATCTGAACTATGACAGAAAATATGGTTTTCGTGATTACAGGGGAGGGGGACGTTCCTCCGGAAGGGAGACCATCGGCAGGGTGGCTGCAGGAGCTGTTGCTTCTAAGATATTAGGGGAACTGGGTATCTCCCTCAGTGCTTACACCTATGCCATCGGACCTGTGACCATTGACAAAGCACATTTTGATAAAGAAGAGATCTTCCGCAATCCCCTGTATATGCCAGATGCCCAGGCAGCTCTGAAGGCCCAGGAATGTCTGGAACAGGCCATGAAAGAGACCAATTCCCTGGGAGGCATGGTAGAGTGCGTCATCACCGGCGTTCCCGCAGGTCTGGGCGAGCCGGTTTTTGATAAACTGGACGCTGCCCTGGCAAAAGGGATCCTTTCCATCGGCGCAGTAAAAGGCTTTGAGATCGGCTCCGGTATGGCTGCTGCCAGATCAAAGGGTCTGGAAAACAACGATGCCTACGGAGTAGACGAACAGGGAAATCTTATTAAGAAGACCAATCATTCCGGGGGCATCACCGGAGGACTCAGCGACGGAGCTCCCATCGTCTTCCGGGCAGCCTTTAAGCCTACCCCGTCTATAGCCTCTGTCCAGGAAACAGTAAACCGCCAGGGGGAGCCTATCGAAGTCCGCATAAAAGGCCGGCACGATCCCATCATTGTCCCCCGGGCTGTGGTAGTGGTAGAATCTATGGCCGCCCTTGTGATCCTGGACGCTCTTCTGGCTTCCATGACTACAAGAATGGACCGGATCAAAAGTTTTTTCCTGGACAGATAAAGGGTAACCAGACCCTGAAAGTTTTTATCCATAATTATTAAGAAAATCTTTCGTTTTTACACACGTCACTTTTTAATATTGTAATTTATATTTACATCATAAAACAGGAGAGTAACATCATGGAAATGAATCACATTTTAATCGTGGAGGATGACAAAGATATCAGAGAAGGAGTGGGGATCTACCTGAAAAGCCAGGGATACCAGGTTTTCATGGCTGCTGACGGCGTGGAAGGCCTGGAAGTTCTGGACCAGGAAGAGATTCATCTGGCTATCGTGGACATTATGATGCCCCGTATGGACGGTATCACCATGACCATGAAGCTGAGAGAAAAACACGACTTCCCTGTGATCATGCTTTCCGCAAAGTCCGAGGAAGTAGATAAGGTCATGGGCCTGAATATCGGTGCAGACGACTATGTGACAAAGCCTTTCACTCCCATGGAACTGATGGCAAGAGTGAATTCCCAGATGCGCCGCTACCGGAGATTCATGGAAAAACTCCAGGAAAAAGAAGCTCAGAATTCGGATACGGTCTATACCATCGGCGGTCTGGAAGTCAATGAAAGCACCTTTGAAGTCCGGGTAGACGGCGCTCCCGTTAAAGTGACTCCCATGGAGTTTAAGATCCTCCTGTTGCTGATCAAAAATCCTGGCAGGGTTTTCTCGGCAGACGAAATTTACGAGCGGGTATGGAATGAACGGGCAGTAAACACTGAAACCGTCATGGTCCATGTCCGTAACATCCGTGAAAAGATCGAGATCAACCCTAAGGAGCCAAAATATTTAAAGGTGGTGTGGGGAGTTGGATACAAAATCGAAAAACAATCATAATCTGGCAGTCCTGATCATCGCTCTGGTGATCCTCCTGCCTTCTCTGGCAATGATGTTCATCAGGCCGCATTATATCAGCCGTCAGAAAGAAGACGGACAGATTTCCTACTCAAATACAGACTTAATGGACCAGCTTGTAAAAGATACTTATGTACTCTACGCAGAGGAATATCAGAGAGAACATGGTAGCGACGTGACGCCCTTTGAGATCTTTTTCCAGAGAGATACCTCCGTAGAGGAAAATACCCCTGAGGAAGATACCTCGGATAAAGAAGCCTCCGGTGACTCTGCTTCCGACAGCGCTTCCCCTGAAAACAGCAAGACCCAGGATCCGGCATCCGGCGAAAACGCCTCCGATGATCCATCTTCAGCAGGATCCGCCGATGATCCATCTGAGGAGCCAGCCTCTTCAGAAGAAAGCTCTGAAGAGACTTATGAAGATGACACCAGCGGTGCCGTTTATGCTTTCGAGGACGCTATGTACAGCGAATGGAACGATGATTTCTCTGACATCCGCTCTTTTATTGAATATGAGGTGCTGGACGGAAACGGGACTACTCTGGACACCAACCAGTCTTTAGCAGATTCCCAGGAATCTCTCTATAATTCCCTGAACAATATCCAGACCGATTCCGTATTAAACGCAGACAGCAGATATGCCTTTGTTGCTGTGGTCAAATATGGGAAAAAGGGAAATATTGAATCCACGACTTTTCTCACCCATGAAAGGGATAACGCCTCCCAGGCCTTAAACGAGCTGGCCCGGTCAGATCCCGGAGAATATCTCCGTGACTACTATTATTATTCCGGCACTTTCCAGCCGCCCCAGGACAGGATCTACTGCTTCGCCATGACCCAAACGGCCCTGGAAGCTTATTCTTCCGACTATGATCCTTCCATTTTGTATGCCGATGGCTATAGCACAGGGGCTGATCTGGTGGTCCTTTTTATGACATTTGTGGGATTTGTATGTGCTGCCGCTCTTCTCCTTCCTTTTATAAAAACCTTAGAGACCGGAAACGAAAAAATTTTTTCTTATCCTTTTGAGCCGGTATGTCTGATCGCTCTTTGTGTGATCAGTGTCGCGGTCAGCATAACGGCTAATCCCGGCACTCTGGATCATCAGTCTATCCGAAGTGTGCTCATAAGCATAGGTCTCTATGAGAAGGCGGCCACAGTGATCCAATACCTGTGGGGACTTCTGGGCTGGGTACTGATCTTTGCCGTGTGCTACTGGGCAGCCGCCTGTTTCCGGCATATTTTCACCATGGGACTGAAGGAATACCTCCATAAGCGAGTTCTGATCTACCGTTTCTGGCCCTGGATCACCAAGTGGTGCCGCCGGATCTATCAGGGACTCCTTCATGTGGATCTCCGGGACAATGCTTCCCGGATACTGTTAAAACTGGTCCTTATCAACTTTATCATACTGGGCTTTATCAGCCTTCTGTGGTTCTGGGGACTGGCGGCTCTGATCGTTTACTCTGTGATTCTTTTCTTCCTTCTGCGGAAATATGTACGGAAGATCCAGGATCAGTATCAGCTTCTCCTTCAGGCTACCAATGAACTGGCCCAGGGAAACCTGAACGGCACCATACCGGAAGACCTTGGCGTCTTTGAACCTTTCCGGGAAGAGATCGACAAGATCCGCGCCGGTTTCCGCAAGGCGGTAGACGAGGAAGTAAAAAGCACCAGGATGAAGACTGATCTGATCACCAATGTGTCTCATGACCTGAAAACTCCGCTTACTGCCATTATTACTTATGTGGATCTGTTAAAAGAGCCTGATCTTCCCAGGGAGACCCAGGAGAAATATATCCGGATCCTGGATCAGAAAGCCAACCGGCTGAAACTGCTCATCGAAGACCTCTTCGAGATCAGCAAAGCTACAAGTAAAACTGTCCAGCTTCATATCGTAGATGTAGACATTGTCAGTCTTCTCCGCCAGGTAAAGCTGGAGCTTCAAGATAAGATCGATGCCACAGACCTGTCTTTCCGCTGGCAGCTTCCGGAAGAGAAAGTGATCCTTCCTCTGGATTCCCAGCGCACTTACCGGGTATTTGAAAATCTCCTGGTAAACATTACAAAATACGCTATGCCTCATACAAGGGTATACATCAACATGGAGAATACGGAAAATCATGTAAAGATCTCTATGAAGAATATCTCAGCTACGGAACTGACTTTTAACCCCAGCGAGATCACCGAACGTTTTGTAAGAGGAGACGCCTCAAGAAATACCGAGGGAAGCGGTCTGGGTCTGGCCATTGCCAAAAGCTTTACCGAACTACAGGGCGGCAGGCTGGAAGTTTTCACAGACGCGGATCTTTTCACAGTAGAGATTACCTTTTTAAAGACCTCCAAAAAGACCGATTAACAAAGAAGCTGCCGCATTACTCAAAGTTAAGAATATTATTCTTGAAATATGAGTAATGCGGCAGCTTCTATATTTTGATGTTGGGGGGCAAAAGCCCCCAACTATGATACCTACGGATTGCTGGGTGCTGCGCAGTCTTCGCTGTTGCTTCGGTCAGCGCTAAGGTCTTACACCCACTTATGAGCAAGCTCATGTGTGTAAACCTTTTGACCCTGGTATCATATTTTTTTATTTTCCTTCTTCGGTCTCTATCTGGCAAGCCTTCATGGCTTTCAGGGCATTATTGTGGCTCTCGGGAGTCACCCCTGCGCAGCAGGCAGGATCTACCCGTACCACCGCCTCGGGCAGGGCAGCTTTCAGGATCATGGCGTTGGAGATCACACAGATATCTGTGCACAGTCCGATCAGCTCAATCTCCTCATATTCTTTTTCTCTGGCGATCCCGGCCAGTTCCATACTGCCAAAAGTGGGCTTTTCCAGAATCCTGCATCCCTTCGCCAGCTCTTTCAAACTGCTATCAAGTTCCCATCCTTCCGTTCCCTTTACACAATGAGGTACCGGAAGCTTTCGACCCTCCTGGGTCATCAGATAATCTTTGTGATGGGTATCCTTTGTAAAGACAATATCTGTACCCTGTTCTTTGGCTTTCCGTATTTTCTCAGCCGCCGGCCCTACGATCTTCACCGCTTCTTCCGTTCCCAGAGCGCCGTCAATAAAGTCTTTCTGCATATCCACCACAACTAATAACTTTCTCATATCATTTTCTCCTCCGCTTTTCATCATCGCCCATACAGATATTTATTTATTCATTTCGTTCATTTTTTCCCAGGTTCCATCTGCTCCCTGTACTTTTGCGTTAGGATAAACCTTTTCCATCCTCTGATCATCAAAATGCTGATCCAGAAAGGCTTCCAGGGCGTTATCCGGTTCCGGATGCGTCAGCCTGTCGTTGTACCGGTAAAGGGCAAGGGCCGACATGATCATATCCACTGTAAGGAACACCACTGCGCACCAGGTAATGATCTTTCCCGGTTTCATAGGGATCTTTTCAATCCAGCGGGAAAATCTGGGATACAGGATTTTGATCCAGACCACTGCGGCGATCCCCCAGAAAAAGCAGTAAAGGAGATTGATCCTTCCTCCCAGGTTAAAGGGGATCTCGCTATAATCCCAGAATACCGTCCCGAAGATCCGTTCGGAAAGCACGCTGCAGGCATATTCATAAAAGCCGCCCAGCACTGTTCCATAAAAGAAAATGTACCGGTCGCTCTTGTCTCTGTAACGGTATAAAAGAGCCGTCAGGAAACTGCATCCAAAGCCCCAGACAATACTGAAAGGCCCCCAGACAAAGCTGCTCCGGCTCATCCATTCTCCCATGGTAAACCGGCAGAAAACCGTTTCCACCGCCACGCCCCCAACGGCGCCGATGATAAACATCCATACCAGCTTATAAAAACTGCAGCCCTGGGCAAAGACTGTGGCCTTTTCCTTTGGTTTCAATACCTCCAGGATCTTTCCCAGCTGGATATTGGGATAGGCCTTTGTCATACGTCTCTGTACCCTTCTTGTAAGGGCATTGCCGAAGTCCTCGGTAAAATTCTGCACATAGTCAAAAAATGCCGCCTGGACTGCCGAACGGTGCATCTGCGTAACCGTAGCCACACAGAAGACCACATCTGTCAGGACCAGAAGCCCCAGACAGATCTCCAGGACTGTCTCCACCTTATCCGGCAGCATATGTATCAGGTCCAGGATCAGCGGATTTATAAACCAGATACTGGCTACCGCCGCCGCACCGAAAAACAGCAGATGCAGATAATTCAGATAGCCCTGGAACTGAAATCTGGCCTGGCTGTAATCCCACCATTTTCTGTTAAACACCTTCTCCAGGATCACGCCGGTGATAACGATCACCAGAAAGGCTACCACTGCGCCTCCCAGGAACAGAAAGAAGATCCTGTGCTTCAATTCCGGAAGGAAGATACAATAGGCCACCCCGATCACCCCGTACACAGGGCAGATAGGCAGATTCAGAAAACCGGTGTTGATAAATCTTTTTCTCCTCATAGCATTGGCAATAACACCTGCGCACCAGCCTGCAAAAGAATAAACAATAAAAATCCAGAATAAATCAATTCTCGTATATTCCACAATGTCTCTCCTGCTCTTTTTTTACATTTTTTTCGTATCTTTTATCATAACAGAGAAACACAGTAAAAGAAACCCTTTTACAATTAATTAATATATTTTTATGTAGATTTATTGTCTTGACCAAAGATATAAATCCAAGTAAAATTATTTTCTGACAGGCAGGATCTGCATTTATCTAAAAAAATTTAAATTTTTTTCCTGTTATGTGTCATAAATGGCCCGTTTTCCTCGTATATTAATCAGTAATACAATTTTCTATTATCAGTTTAATATGGATTTACAGCTGTATTGGCTATATAATAAATCCAGAACATTTTAACGGGGGAACATTTATGAAGAAAAAATTAAGTACTTTTGAAAGACATTTAATGCTGGATGAGATTTTATTTTACAGCATCTGCAGTGATCAGGACAGACAGAAGATCCTTGATCAGCAGCCCATGACATTCCAGGATTTCCGCAGGCTTTCCCTGCTGACCGATTACCTGGAACTGGAATATCTCCACAGATTTATCTGGGATCTCCATGGATACAAATTTATGGACGAGATGGACCAGCTGTACAGTCAATGTACAGAAGACAATGAAGATCTGCCGGAAATGCTTATGGAAACAGGCCACTGGCTGGACGATTTCTGGAAACAGGCCCCTAATATCACCGTTTCCTTCCTGCTCCGCCAGATCTTTTCAGACGGTCTGAAAAGCCGCCCAAAGAACAATATCACTCTCTATCCCGGCCCGGACAAAAACAAGGGAAAATCTTCCTCCTGATCCGGTATATCCCAGGGTAGACCAACAGAAAGGAATTTATATATGAACACACAGCTTCCCCAGGCATTTCTTGAAAGAATGGAAGAAATGCTGAAAGAGGAGTTTCCGGCTTTTCTGGAAAGCTATCAGGCGCCCCGTCAGTTCGGACTCCGGATAAACACCAAAAAGATAAGTGTGGAAAAGTTTCTGGAAATCTCCCCCTTTCACCTTACTCCTATTCCATGGGTGGAAAACGGTTTTTTCTATGGGAGTGAAGACCGTCCCTCCCGGCATCCTTATTATCAGGCAGGACTCTACTACCTTCAGGAGCCCAGCGCCATGACTCCTGCCAGCCGTCTCCCGGTTTCCCCGGGGGACATGGTCCTGGATCTGTGCGCCGCTCCGGGCGGGAAGGCTACTGAGCTTGGCAGCCGCCTGAAAGGCCGGGGACTGCTGGTAGCCAACGACATCAGCAGCTCCAGGGCAAAAGCCCTTATGCGGAATCTGGAGCTGTGGGGGATTGAAAATTCCCTTGTAACTACAGAGACTCCCAGACGCCTGGCTCAGGTCTTTCCTGAATATTTCCACAAGATCCTTATTGACGCCCCCTGTTCAGGGGAAGGAATGTTCCGCAAGGATCCGGATGTAGCCAAAACCTGGGATCCTTCCCGGCCTGACTACTTCAGCGGCCAGCAAAAAGAAATCGTCGCCAGAGGCATTTCCATGCTCCGTCCGGGAGGAATGCTCCTCTACTCCACCTGTACCTTCTCTCCCCAGGAAAACGAAGGTGTGATCTCCTTTATCCTGGAAAACTTTCCGCAGATGGAACTTCTGTATATCCCCGGATACCAGGGATTTTCCCAAGGCTGTCCCCAGTGGGGAAACAAAGATCCCCGTCTGAAAAAATGTGTCAGGATCTTTCCCCATCATATGGAAGGTGAAGGGCATTTTCTTGCCCTTCTCACCAAAAAGGATGAAGGAACACCTGTCTTTGCCAGAGAAAATGGGACGGATGTCCTCCCCTCTCCTGCCCCTTCCCGGAACCGGAAAGAAAGAAACAGCTCCCAGAAGGCTTCCGGGCCGGATAAAGCTTCCCGGGCTCTCCTGGAGGATTTCTTCCATGATGTGTCTCTTCCTCTGGACCTTTCCAGACTGGAAGTACGGAACGCACATGTGTATGCCCTTCCCGGGGCAGGGCCGGAATCTGTAAAAGGCCTGAAGTTTCTCCGCTGGGGTCTGTATCTGGGAGAGCTGAAAAAAAACCGTTTTGAGCCCAGTCAGCCCCTGGCTATGACTCTGTCTGCCGGGGATTATCCCCGGGTCCTGAACCTCTCTTCATCAGACCAGCGGATAGACCGTTATCTGGGAGGTGAAACTCTTATCCTGGACCCGTCAGAAGCAGGCAAAGGGCCCGGCTGGTATCTGGTCTGCGCAGACGGCTATTCCCTGGGCTGGGGGAAAGTGTCCGGAAATCTGTTAAAAAACAAATATCCCGCCGGATGGCGGTGTTAGTGTACTGTATCACGCACATTTCGCAAAAAGACTGCCTTACCCGGAGCCTTCAAAAGCTTCCGGATAAGGCAGTCTTCTTTCTTTTTCATACGCCTATTGGGCAGATTCCTCCAGAGGTTCCTCTGCCAGTACCTGCTCGTATTTTTCCAGGATGATATTCTGTATCCTCTCACGGGTTGCAGAATTGATGGGATGAGCAATATCTCTGTATTCCCCGTCCGTGGCCTTGCGGCTGGGCATTGCGATAAATAAGCCCTTTTCGCCCTCAATGACCTTAATGTCATGAACTACGAATTCTTCGTCAATGGTAATGGAAACCACTGCTTTCATTTTGCCTTCTTTAGCCACTCTTCTTACTCTTACATCTGTGATGTTCATACAACCTTCCCCTTTCATCGCCGCCTTGTTCAGTCGTGCTTTCTGTCTTTTTTTGGAATTTTATATTCCGGCAGGTTTCCCCGCCTACAAAGCGGTTTTACCGCTCTGTTCCTTAGTAGATTTATGAAAGCCCTGGACTGGCCGGCACTCCCGCAGCTGGTCCGTCTCTCTTTTGAGACCGGCTTTCATCATAAATATTACAGAACGTACCTCTCGTTCTTTTCGATCACTACCTTAATACTGTCTTCTCCGCAATAATAAGAGTTTGCCCGGATAGTATCACGGCTCTCCACAATACAGTTTTCAATATGGGTATTATCGCCTAAATATACATCATTTAAGATAATAGAATTTTTGATCACACAATTATTGCCTACAAAAACCTTCTTGAACAGAATAGAATTTTCTACCTGTCCGTTAATGATACATCCGCTGGAGATCAGGCTGTTTCTCACATCTGAACCGGGATTATATTTTGCCGGAGGCAGGTCGTCGATCTTGGACTGGATACCCGGATACTGCCTGAAGAAATAATCTCTGATCTCCGGTTTCAGGAAGTCCATGTTTGTCTTATAATAAGACTCCACGGTGGAGATATTGCTCCAGTAAGTATCGATCTTATATCCATAGATCCTTTTCAGGTTCTTATAGCGGATAAGGATGTCCTTTACAAGATCATGCCGGTCCTCCTGTCCGCATTTTTCTATCAGCTCTATAAGCTGTCTTCTTCTGATCACATAAATACCTGTAGAGATCGTCGTAGACTGAGTCACCATAGGCTTCTCATCAAATTCCACGATCCTGCAGTCTTCGTTCATCTTGACACATCCGAATCTGGTAGCGTCTTCTCCGCTGACGTCTGTGCAGACAACTGTGATATCCGCTCTCTTTGCAATGTGATATTCCAGTACCTTATTATAATCCAGTTTGTATACACAGTCTCCTGAGGCAATGACCACATAAGGTTCATGGCTGTTTTTCAGGAAACTGAGATTCTGGTAAATAGCGTCTGCCGTTCCCTGATACCAGAAGCTGTTGTCCGGAGTAATCGTAGGAGTGAACGTATAAAGTCCACCCTGCTTTCTTCCAAAATCCCACCATTTGGAAGAGCTTAAGTGCTCATTTAAAGATCTGGCATTGTACTGAGTCAGCACTGCTACCTTCTGGATATGGGAGTTGGACATATTGCTGAGAGCAAAATCTATGCTGCGGTAGCTGCCTGCAATGGGCATTGCCGCAATGGCTCTCTTCTGGGATAATTCTCTCATTCTGTGATTATTGCCGCCGGCAAGGATAATACCTATTGCTCTCATTCTGTCTCACCTTCCTTATTCAATGTTTCGCCGCTTTCCAATACGCCTCCGGGATAGTCCTCTGGTGTGGTTTCTCCTACGATAGCCGTATTCTTTCCGATCTTGACATCGGAAGGGATCACGGTATTCTCCCCTACTGTTACCAGTCCGAAAGAATACACATTAGGCTTCAGCTTATTGGGGATCTCCTCCCCGATGCCCATGACAACATTATCTCCTACTGTAACATTTTCTGCGATGATGGCCTTGTCGATCACATCATTTTCTCCGATCACAGACTGTTTCATAATAATGGAATCACGGATCACAGCGCCTTTTTTAATGGTAACTCCGGCGCCGATCACAGAATTATGTACTTCTCCGTACACTTCTGTCCCTTCGCTGATGATGCTTCTGTCTACCACAGCATCTGCGGCGATATACTGGGGCGGGATGATATCTCCCTTGGTATAGATCTTCCAGAATTCCTCATACAGGTTAAATTCCGGAATAATGTCGATCAGCTCCATATTGGCTTCCCAATAGGATCCCAGGGTTCCCACATCTTTCCAGTATCCGTTATATTCATAAGCAAAAAGTCTCTGGCCTTTTTCTCTGCAGTAAGGCAGGATGTGCTTTCCAAAATCACAGCCGGACTGATCTTTCAGGGCGATCAGGGCTTCTTTCAGCACGGGCCAGCTGAAAATATAAATACCCATAGAAGCCAGATTGCTCTTTGGCTTCTCCGGTTTTTCCTCAAAATCTGTAATTCTTCCAGTCTCGTCGGTTATGGCAAGTCCGAAACGAGAGGCTTCTTCCCATGGAACAGGCATGCATGCCAGAGTGACGTCTGCTTTGTTGGCTTTATGGAAATCCAGCATAACCTCGTAGTCCATTTTATAGATATGGTCTCCGCCTAAAATCAGCACATAATCCGGATTGAAATTTTCCATATATGCCAGATTCTGGTAAATAGCGTTGGCTGTACCGGTATACCATTCCGTATTGGTTTTCTTTTCGTAAGGAGGAAGGATCGAAACGCCTCCTACATTACGGTCCAGATCCCAGGGGATACCGATACCAATGTGAGTATTTAAACGCAGAGGCTGATACTGTGTCAGCACTCCCACGGTGTCCACTCCTGAATTTATACAGTTACTGAGCGGAAAGTCTATAATCCTGTATTTTCCGCCGAATGTCACTGCCGGTTTCGCCACTTTCGCAGTCAGAACGCCCAATCTGCTGCCTTGTCCTCCGGCGAGCAACATTGCAATCATCTCTTTCTTAATCATGCAATCACCTCTTGTAATTCTATGGTTTTTACATTATAACACATCGCTCTAAAAAAGTGAATATTTTTAACAATTTTTTTTCGACATATTCATTTTTTTTGTGACATTTTACCTGTTTTTAACTCCTTTCCCCAGAAAGGGGTTTCCATTTTTTTTAAATTTAGGTATAATCAATCATGAAAAGGAACCGGCACATGGATCATGATCGAGAATATTTATATATTTTATTGCTCAGTCTGCGCTGCTTTGAGCTTATAGTCTCAAAGCTATGCTCGACAAATTCGCATATAATATGTAAATATTCCTGATATGTATTTCATGCGTCCCCTAAGGACTTTAAATTAAAAAGGAAGGGATTCTTCATCATGTATCAGATTGATTTTCATAAACCTATGCACATTCATTTTATCGGGATCGGCGGCATCAGTATGAGCGGACTGGCCGAGATCCTTCTGGAGGAAGACTTTGTCATCTCCGGTTCTGACGCCAAAGCTTCTGATCTGACAAAGCAGCTGGAAGCCAAAGGTGCCAGAATCTATATCGGCCAGCGGGCCTCCAATATTACCGACGATATCCAGCTGGTGGTATACACTGCTGCCATCCACCCGGACAATCCGGAATTTAAGCAGGCGAAAGACATGGGGCTGCCTATGCTCACCAGAGCCGAACTTCTGGGACAGATCATGAAAAACTATGAGCTGCCCATCGCTGTATCCGGCACCCACGGCAAGACCACTACTACCTCTATGATCTCCCATATCCTGTTAGAAGGGAATGCAGATCCCACGATTTCTGTAGGAGGGATCCTGCCTGCCATCCACGGCAATATAAGAGTGGGACAGTCCGAGACTTTTGTCACAGAGGCCTGCGAGTATACCAACAGTTTCCTCAGTTTTTATCCGAAGATCAGCATTATCTTAAATATAGACGCCGACCATCTGGACTTTTTCAAAGATATTGATGATATCCGTCATTCCTTCCGGCTCTTTGCCGAGAAGCTGCCTCATGACGGCACTTTGATCATCAACGGAGAAATTCCTCATGTAGAAGAGATCACCCAGGGACTGCCCTGTGAGATCATCACCTATGCTTTAAAAGGCGACGCCCAGTACACAGCGGACAATATCGTCTTTGATGAAACCGCCCATCCATCCTTCGACTGTATCTGCAAAGGTGAAAAGATCGGCCGCTTCTCTCTGTCCGTGCCTGGCATCCACAATGTATCCAACGCCCTTTCTGCCATAGCCCTGGCCAGAAAGATCGGCATGTCCACAGAAACCATACAGAAAGGCCTTCTCCATTTCGGAGGCACAGACCGGAGATTCCAGTATAAAGGAAAAGTTGCAGGAGTAACGGTGATCGATGATTATGCACATCATCCCACAGAGATCGCCGCTACTTTAAAGACCGCGCAGAATTATCCCCACAACCGGATCTGGTGTGTCTTCCAGCCTCACACCTACACCAGGACCAAGGCCCTGATGCCGGAATTTGCCCAGGCTCTTTCTCTGGCGGACAAGGTTGTCCTTGCAGATATTTATCCGGCCAGAGAAACTGATAATCTGGGAATCTCTTCAAAAGATCTGGCGGATCTTATTGCTGAAAAAGGAACGGATGTACATTATTTTTCTACTTTTGACGAGATTGAAGAATTTTTATTAAAAAATTGTATCCACGGAGACGTGTTGATAACTATGGGGGCCGGAGATGTATATAAAATCGGGGAAAACCTCCTTGGCATGTAGAGTTATCCACATTATCCACCAAATCTTCCACATACTCTTTCCCCAGAGTATGTGGATTTTTTTGTGTATAAGTGAGTTGACATAATCAGACAGCATTTTCATCAATAATACGCTAAAATACTGGTGCTTTCGACATTCTACTGGTTTCCCATAATAATTATCCACCTTTTTATCCACATTATCCACATTTATCCCGTGAATTTTTCTCAACCTGTCCATTTCCACCGTCGAAAAAAATCTCTGTTCTCTTTTTAAAAATTATATGCTATACTGAGGTTGATTCATTAAGAAGATGTAAAATGTAGAGGATGTTGAACATGGGACAGTTTGAAGTGTATAGCAGTTTTCCAGGAGACTTTACTTTGATTTCCAACCGCTTTCTGGAGGATTATATGCCGAAAGCCAACGGAGAGTTTGTGAAAATTTATCTTTATCTCCTGGGCCGATGCCAGGGCGGAAAGACAACGATGGATCTTTCCTCCATTGCAGATACTTTCAACTGTACGGAAACGGACATTTTAAGAGCTCTCCGCTATTGGAAGGAATCCGGGATCATGGATGTATCTTTTGACCAGGCAGGGAATGTGACAAAGGTTCGTTTTGCTGTTCCTGAGACAAAGCTGCCTGCGTATGAGACAACTCCTTCCGCCCCTGCCGTATCCCGGAACAAACTCCAGGATCTGAAGGGAAAGGAAGATGTACGGCAGCTTCTTTTTATTGCGGAGCAATATCTGGGACATACCCTGACTCCCACAGATGTGGAGACTCTCCTCTATCTTTATGATGAAGTACATATATCCGCCGAACTTCTGGAATATCTGATCGAATACTGTGTTTCCAAAGGCAGTCCCTCTATGGCGTATATTAAGAAAGTGGGATTGTCCTGGGCCCAGCAGAAGATCACCACAGTCAGTCAGGCCAAGGAAGAGACCAATCTCTATAACAAAAATTATTTTACGATCCTGCGGGCATTCGGCATCAGCAACCGGAATCCTCTGGATAAGGAGATCCAGTATATGAATCTCTGGCTGAACCAGTACGGCTTTACCCTTGATATCATCACAGAAGCCTGCAGCCGCACGGTCCTGTCTACGGGAAAGGCCAGCTTTTCCTATGCGGACAGTATCCTGGAAAGCTGGTTTAAGAAGGGAGTCCGTCATCTTTCCGATATTGATTCCCTGGATATGAATTATCAGCAGAAAAAAGCAGAGAAAGCCAAGGCCAGACCGAAGGCGCCTGCTGCCGCTTCTAAGAACAAATTCAACAATTTCCATCAGAGAAACTACAACATGGCAGAGCTTGAAAAACAGCTTCTTGGAAAATAAGTCAAAGGAGACGTACTGTGTCACTGAAAAATTTTCAATATGAAGCCATCATGCGCGACTACAATCAAAAACAGTTCCAGCACAAACACGAACAGGATGAGCATATCCGTCTGGCTGAGGAAAAGATCCCACGGCTGGGGCAGATCCGCCGGGAGATCGCCGCTCTGGGGCTTAAGAAGGCCCGTTTTGTCCTGGGGGCCGGAGATGGAGAAGACTTTGATCTGGAGTCCGCCATCGGCGCCCTGGCAAAAGAGAGAAAGGCCCTTCTCCTGGAAAACGGATTTCCCGCCGATTATCTGGAGCTTCACTACGATTGCCCCATCTGTAAAGATACCGGCTATGTAAACGGAGAAAAATGCGCCTGTTTCCGGAAAGCTGCGGTAGATCTTCTCTATACCCAGTCCAACATCCGGGACATCCTGGAAGAAGAAAACTTCGATAATTTTTCCTTTCAATATTATTCTCCCGATTTCAGGGATCCGGGAAGCGGCATTACCGCTTCTGAAGCTGCCCGCAGCGCTTACGACAAGGCCTGGGCCTTTATAGAAGGCTTTGGTGAAAGATCCGATAATCTTATGATTTATGGAGATACTGGTGTAGGAAAGACTTATCTTACCCACTGTATCGCCAAAGAGCTTCTGGACCGTTCTTATTTTGTTTTGTATTTCAGCGCATTTGATCTTTTTGATCTGCTGTCAAAAAATACGTTCCAAAGAGATGTCCAGTCCGCGGATATGGCTTCTTTTATCTATGACTGTGATCTGCTCATCATTGATGATCTGGGCACAGAGCTGACCAACAGCTTTGTATCCTCACAGCTTTTCTGCTGCATCAATGAGCGTATCATGAATAAAAAAGCAACTATCATTTCCACCAACCTGACCATAGAAGATTTTCTGGATACCTATTCTGAGAGAACCTTTTCCCGGGTTTCCAGCAATTACACCATGATCAAGCTGATCGGAAATGACATAAGAATCCAAAAAAGACTTTTAGGAGGAAAATGAACATGGCACCAAAAATCACAACACCTTTAGACTCGCTCCCTGTAGGCCGTCTGGGTATCATTCCACTGAAGAGCTGCGAAAAGCTGGGGGCCAAGGTCAACGACTACATTGTAAAGTGGCGTAAAGACCGGGACCACCAGGAGAAGAATAATCTCCAGTTCGAAGGATATGAGCGTCCTTCTTACCTCATCGACGCCCAGACTCCCCGCTTCGGCTCCGGGGAAGCCAAAGGTATTCTGGAGGAATCTGTCCGGGGAGACGACCTCTATCTCATGGTGGATGTCTGCAACTATTCTCTGACCTACTCTCTGTGCGGTCATTTGAACCACATGTCTCCGGACGATCATTTTCAGGATCTGAAGAGGATCATTGCCGCAGTAGGCGGAAAGGCCAGAAGAGTGAATGTTATCATGCCATTCCTGTATGAAAGCCGCCAGCACAAAAGAACACGGCGGGAATCCCTGGACTGCGCTCTGGCCCTTCAGGAGCTGATCCATATGGGAGTGGACAATATCATCACTTTTGACGCCCACGATCCAAGGGTGCAGAATTCTATTCCTCTCCATGGATTTGAAACGGTCCAGCCTGCTTACCAGTTTATCAAAGGTCTTTTCAGGGCAGAGCCTGATCTGAAGATCAACAGTGACAGCCTGATGATCATCAGCCCGGACGCAGGCGGTACCAGCCGTGCCATTTATCTGGCCAATGTACTTGGTATCGATATGGGTATGTTTTATAAACGCCGGGACTACTCCACTATCATAGACGGGCGGAATCCTATTGTAGCTCATGAATTCCTGGGTTCTGACGTAACAGGCAAAAACATGATCATCATTGACGATATGATCTCTTCCGGCGACAGCATGCTGGAGGTAGCACGGCTGCTGAAACAGCGGGGCGCCGCCAAGATCTTTATGTGCTCTACCTTCGGGCTTTTCACCAACGGTCTGGAACGTTTTGACACTGCATATAAGAATGGCGACTTTGACCGGCTTCTTACTACCAACCTGGTATATCAGCCGGATGAACTTCTTCAGAAGCCATATTATGTAAACTGTGACATGAGCAAATACATTGCTCTGATCATAGATACTCTGAACCATGACGCTTCTATCAGCAAATTGCTGAATCCTGTAGACCGGATCAATAAGCTGGTTGCAAAGCACAACAAGGAACTGAAAGAGGGCAAAAAGAAAAACTAAATATTCATTATTTTACCTCCTTATTTTGAAACTTTTTCTTTCTATATGTTGTAATTTACAGACAATAGCAGTATAATATAAGAAACTAAAAGAATCTTTTCAATATAAGGGAGGTGCCACTATTATGATGAATAAACTGATCCAAATCCTTAATGTCTGTATTGCCTTTTTTGTAATCCTTTATGCAGCACATATTTATACGATCACCGCTG
>DXIQ01000049.1 GCA_019112785.1 Candidatus Blautia stercorigallinarum | reverse complement strand
CGAATGGGCAATACTATTATCAGATAAATAATTCGACAGCAGAAAACCAGAAATTTGGACAATACAATTATACATATCTGGTTCTTATCAAAGAAAATTTTCCCCATAGACACAGAAAATTTTACGCCCTCAATGAGAGACTGCTGGATGCTTTTATCGGGGAGTAAGTTCGCTGTATTCCTCGATAAGGTTTTTGATATTCTGCATCTGTTTATCCACGGCAGTGATGGTGCAGGCGCAGTCATATAATTCCCGGCTGATCAATTTATACTGTTCATTGCTGCCAAGGTCTTTTTTATAACGGAGCTGATGCTCCAGACTGGCCCAGAAGTCCATGGCAATGGTACGTATCTGGATCTCCGCCCGCATGGGAGTCTTTCCCTCGGCGAAGAATACAGGGATTTCTACGATCATGTGGTAGCTGCGGTAGCCGTTGCCCTTGGGATTCTGGATATAATCCTTTATGCGCAGCACGGTGATATCGTCCTGGTCGGACAGCAGTTTTGCCATGATATAGATATCGTCGATAAAGGAACAGATCACACGTATACCGGCCACATCGTTGAGCTGCTCCTCAATGTTCTGTTCGGTAAAGTCGTATCCCAGGCGCTGAAGCTTGTTGTAGATGCTCAGGGGAGTCTTGATGCGGCTTTTGATGGAAGAAATAGGGTTCCGGTTGTACTTGATGGAAAATTCGTCGTTGAGGACTTCCAGTTTTGTACGGATCTCCCGGATCGCACACCGATATCTCATCATCAGAGAGTTAAAGTGGTCGGTATTTTTAATGAATTTTTCAGGAGAACTGATATCCAGCTTGTCCTGAAGATCGAATTTCTGATTGATATTATTTTCCATAGAATCTGACACCTCTTTCGTATAAAACGGATAAATCCGGTAAAATCTTCTCAACAGTATAGCGGAAAAAAAGGTCAGCGTCAATGGAAAGAAAAGATGGCAATTTAAAAGGACTTATAGTATAATGAGACAATGCGATGGCGCCGGGAGCACTGAGGTTCCGGCACCATTCCAGCGGCAGGATATCTGCAGAAAGGTCCAGTATAAATGTTTGGATATGTAATGATAGATAAACCGGAACTGAAGGTTAAAGAATTTTACAGGTACAAGGCATATTACTGCGGACTGTGCCGGACACTGAAAGAGGAGTATGGCTTTAGGGGAAGAATGACCCTTACCTATGATATGACTTTTTTGATCCTCCTTCTTTCATCTCTTTATGAAACAGAGGATCGGGAATTTCCTTCCCACTGCCCCCTGCACCCGGTAAAAAAGATCCCTATGATCCAGAATGATATATCGGAATACGGGGCAAAGATGAATATCCTTCTGACTTATTTTAAGTTTGAGGATGACTGGAAGGATGACAAAAGTCTGGCAGGGATCGCGGGAATCCATCTGTTCAGGAAGAAAGCGGCCCAGATCTGCGCAGAATATCCAAGGCAGGCCAGAGTCATAAAACAGCAGCTGAGACAGCTTGCTGTTTATGAAGAACAGGGTCTTATGGATGTGGATATGGTGGCAGGAGCTTTCGGGGCATTGATGGAGGAGCTTTTTGTGATCCGGAAAGATTTCTGGGAAGAGAATCTTCGCAGATTCGGATTTTATCTTGGAAAATTTATCTATATCATGGATGCCTATGATGATCTGCCCAAAGACAGAGAGTCAGGGGCCTATAATCCGCTGAAGCTTACCAGAGAAAACTGCAAAAGCGAAGAAGAGTATGAACAGACGGTACACCAGATGCTTATTATGATGATGGGAGAAGCCGCAGGGGCTTTTGAAAAGCTGCCCTGTATCCAGGATGTGGAGATCCTGCGGAATATCCTTTACAGAGGTGTCTGGACAAAATATCAGAAAATACAAAAAGAAAGACAGGAGAGTCAAGAAAAAAATGGTAAATAATCCTTATGAAGTATTAGGCGTTTCGCCAAACGCCTCTAATGATGAGATTAAAAAGGCCTATCGGGACCTGAGCAGAAAATATCACCCGGATTCTTATGTTGACAATCCGCTGGCAGATCTGGCTGAAGAAAAGTTTAAAGAAGTCCAGGAAGCCTATGATCAGATCATGAAAGAAAGGGACGGCGGCTACCAGAGCGGCTATGAAGGCTACGGAAACAGCAGCAGTTACCAGAACACAGCTTCCAGTGAAGATAATCTCCAGTTCCAGGCTGTCTATAATTATATTAATGCACGGCAGTATCAGCAGGCGCTGAATGTGCTTTCCAGAATGCAGAACCGGAATGCCCAGTGGTATTATCTCAGCGCCTGCGCAAATATGGGAATGGGAAATAATGTCAATGCTTTAAATCTGGCCCGCCAGGCCCAGAGCATGGATCCGGGAAACCCGGAATATGCGAATCTGGTAAACCGGCTTCAGTGGAACAGCAACCGGTATCAGGGCGGCGGCTATTACGGAGGCGGGGCCGGAGGATCTTCCTGCGGTACCGGAAATATGTGCTGTGATCTTTGTATTGCGGATCAGCTCTGTGAGTGTATGGGAGGAGATCTTTGTTCATGCATGTAAATACAAGAAAAATGGCGGTGTCCGGGCTGCTTATGGCTTTTGCCGTTGTGCTGATCATACTAAGCGGCATCCTGGATTTTAATACCCTGTTTTTCCTGGCGGCAGCCGCCTTCCTCATCGGTGTCATCGTACGGGAGTTTGATCTCCGTTACGGTCTGGCCTTTTTCCTGGGATGTCTGATCCTGGGAGGGCTGCTGGCACCTCAGAAACTTTACTGCATTACTTACGCTATGATGGGGATCTATGTGCTGGGTGTGGAATTTCTCTGGCATTTCCTGGGAGATCATCCAGGCTGGAAGAACCGCAGACTGCTGCTGATCCTTGGAAAACTGATTATTTTTAATCTGATGTATCTGCCTGCACTTTTCCTTTTTCCAAAGCTGCTTTTTGCGGGAGAAATATCCGGCATACTGCTGCTGGTATTTGTTGTCGGCGGACAGGTAGCGCTTTTTTTATTTGACCAGGCCTATGATTATTTTCTGATCCGGCTGTGGGAACAAGTTAGGGAAAAGCTTTTCGGCAGAAGATAAGAAGGACGATAGATGAGTGTGATCGAAATATTAGCAGGACCGGTTATCGGCGGGGTGATCGGTTATTTTACCAATTATATAGCAGTTAAGATGTTGTTCCGTCCTTTAAAACCGGTGAAGATCGGAGGACGGACCCTTCCTTTTACCCCGGGTATCATTCCTAAAGGGAAGCCCAGGCTGGCAAAAGCTCTGGGAAAGGCGGTAGGAGAAAAGCTCCTTACCAGAGAAGATATCCGGAAAATGCTCCTGTCCGGGGAAGTGAAAGATAAGATCCTGGACGGAGTGGTAAAAGGCATCCAGGAGGTTCAGCATAGCCAGGACTCTCTGGAAACTTTTCTGGAACAGTATATGACGGTGGAAGATTATGAAGCTATGCGGGGGCATTTGGAAGATTTTATTACAGAGAAGATCAGCCATGGCCTGGAACAGCTGGATGTGGGTAAGATTATTGCCGAAGAAGGAGCAAAGGAGATCAGGGAAAAGTTCCAGGGTACGATGGTATCCATGTTTTTAAAAGATGATCTGATCAAATCAGTTGCGGAGCCTATCGGCGACAAAGTAGGAGAATATATCCGGGAAAACGGAAGAGATAAGATACATCCTATTGTGGTGGGAGAGATCGCTGCGGCAGAAAGCCGCCCCATCTGCCAATGGTTTGAGAATATTCCTCTGGGAGAAGAGCGGATCCGTCAGCTGGCGGAAAGGATCTATATCCGCCTGGCGGAGGAAAAAGCGGGAGAACTGGCAGAGAGCTTCCATATCGACCAGATCGTAGAGGAAAAGGTAAATCAGATGGATGTGCTGGAAGTGGAAGAAGTGCTTCTTGGCATAATGAAAAAAGAATTAAATGCAGTGGTAAATCTTGGAGCTGTTATCGGCTTTGTGATCGGACTGCTGAATCTGTTGTTTTAAAAAGAAGAGCTGTTTACAGGAATTGAAGTTTTGTGGGATTTCCTGTAAGCAGCTCTTTTATTTCCGCGAGGGTCTTTGACTTGGAATGAGAAAAACGGAAGTCTTTCCTTTAATCCCAGAAGTCTGTTTTTTCTTTCAGTCCGATGTCCGCAGCCTTGAATACCGGATCACGTCCTTCTTTTTTCTGTCGCATGTAGTCCTTCATACACCGGATGGCAGTACCGCCCAGGAGCAGGATAACCGGCAGATTGATGAGGGCCATAAAGCCCATGAGCACATCGGCAGTACTCCATACCAGACCGAATTCCATAACAGATCCTGCCAGTACGATCAGGGCGGCAATGATGCGGAAAAGATTAAGAAGAGTCTTTCCGGGAGTTTTGCCGCAGAGGTATTTCAGCCCCATTTCCGCATAATAGAAGTTTCCGATCAGTGTGGTAAAGGCGAAAAGGCACAGGGCCACAGTGATAAAGATCGTACCGAAGCTGCCCAGAGACTCAGAAGCGGCTGCCTGGACCCAGGGCATGCCTTTCAGCTCCTCGCTTGGAGCTACGCCGGAGCACAGCAGCAGGCAGGCGGTGGCGGAACAGATCAGTATGGTGTCAATAAATACGGACAGCATCTGTACCAGTCCCTGTTTTACAGGATGAGATACAGCGGCGCTGGCCGCCGCATTAGGGGCAGATCCCACACCGGCCTCATTGGAAAAAAGCCCTCTTTTGATACCATTCATGACACAGGAACCTGCAAATCCTCCGAAGATGGCACGGATGTCAAAGGCATTAGAGAAAATGTCGGAGAACATTTTAGGAATCAGGGTATAGTGGGTCACTGTCACAAAAAGAGCTACAGCCAGATAGAAGATTCCCATAAAAGGAACCAGCACCTCTGTGATCTTGGAAATCTGTTTGCTTCCCCCAAAGATGCACAGAGCAAAGATCAGAGCCAGGATCACACCTACAAGCAGAGGGGTGGAGGATTCATCAAAAAAGCTGTAAGCCCGGAAGGAGTCTGCAATATTGAAAGAAGCTACCAGGTTGAAGCCGCCCATATAGGTCAGGATCAGGAACAGTGCAAATAAGACGCCGATCCAGTGTTTTTTGAGAGCAGCCTGGATATAGTATGCAGGGCCGCCGTAAGAACTTCCGTCTTCCGCCCGTTTTTTATAGATCTGTGCCAGCGTACTCTCAATAAAGGCAGAGGCGCTTCCTAAAATGGCGGTGAGCCACATCCAGAATACAGCGCCTGGTCCTCCCAGACAGATGGCAGTTGAGATCCCGGCTATATTTCCGGTCCCCACCCGGGAGGCGGTGGATACCATCAGGGCCTGGAAGGAGGAGAGTCCGTTTTCATCATCACCGGGCTGGGCTACTACACGGATGGATTCAATAAAAAGACGGAACTGTACGAAACGTGTTCTAAAGGTAAAATAAATTCCTGTTCCCAGAAGAAGGATGATCAGGATATAGCTGTAGAGCAGGTCGCTCAGGCCATTGATAAGATCAGTCAGCATGATTATCAGTCTCTCTTTCTTTCATATTTTTATAGAGTTGCCTTCCTATAATATCCTAATAAGATAGTCTTGTCCACAAAAATTTTCCATATACAAAAAGTTAAAAGTATGATCCGGGCTTTTCTCAGAAGAGAAGACTTTGCAATGGCAATATGGGCTTGGCTGTTTGGAACAGGATATGGTAGAATCATATTAGTTTAGATGAAAGGAGAAAGACATGGAAGAATTTACCTTTTATCAGGAGGAAGGACGGCCCTTTCGGGGAAGAAAACTGGAGAAAATGAGATCCTTTCTCACACAGCAGGGGCTGGATCTGGAGGAAAAGGTTCAGTATTCTGTGATACTGGGTACCGGGGAAGGAAAAATTGCAGCCTGCGGATCCCGGCAGGGCAATGTATTGAAATGCATCGCTGTGGATCCTCTGTTTCAGGGGGAAGGCCTGATGGTGAAACTGGTGTCTTCTCTTATAAAAAATGCATGGGAAGAAGGGATCACCCATCTGTTTGTGTTTACAAAGCCGGAGAATCAGGGATATTTTCAGGATCTGGGATTCTGGCCGATTATGGATACCCGGGATATGCTCCTTATGGAAAACAAAAAAGACGGGATCAGAGAGTACCTGGAAAAAGAAGCCGCTCCTTATAAAGATCGTTTTTCGTTAAAAACAGGCGCTATTGTCATGAATGCCAATCCCTTTACTAAAGGCCACCGGTATCTGATCAGGCATGGGGCCAAGCAGTGCGAGATCCTTCATGTCTTTGTGCTGACTGAGGATGCTTCAGAATTTCCAGCAGAGGTAAGACTGGAACTGGTAAAAAAAGGCTGTGGGGATCTGAAAAATGTCTACGTTCACGGAAGCTCTGATTATCTTATCTCCCATGCCACTTTTCCGGATTATTTCCTGAAAGATAAAGCAAAAGCTTCCGGCGAGGCGGTGCTGCTGGATCTGAAGATCTTCGGAAAATATTTTAAAGAAGCTTTTCATATTGACTGTCGTTATGTGGGGGAGGAGCCTTTTTCAGAAATTACAAGAGTATATAATGAAGAGATGAAGAAGATCCTTCCTCAGTACGGAATAGAAGTAAGAGAGATTCCCCGGCGCAGGAACGGGGATCAGGTGATCAGCGCTACCTTTGTTCGCAAAAAATTTCTGGAAGGAGACTGGAAAGGGCTGAAAGAACTGGTGCCGGAAACCACCTATGCCTATCTGATCTCCAGTGAGGGAAAAGAGCTGAGAGAAAAACTGAGAAACAGGGAGAAAACAGATGAGACTTGAACTTTGGATTAAGGGGCAGGAAGCTTCCCTGGAAGAAATCTTAGATGGAAGAGAACGGAGGGGAGAGATCCAGGGAGAACTTTTGACCAGAAAAGGCGATTCTCTGGTAAGTTTTACTCTGAATATCCCGGGACCGGTAAAGGTCTTTCCTTTTGCAATATGGCTTTTTGAAACAGGGGACCGGCTGATCCGGCAGATGGTGAAGGCAGAACAGGGGGAAATCCTCCAAAGCAGGGAAAACCGGGGGAACACAGGGCTGGAAGGCTTTTATCTGCTGAATCTGCCTCCGGAAAAAGTTAAGAGAAATCTTACCATAGCGGAAGAAAAGCATCCTTTGGGAAGACTTTTTGACTTTGACGTACTGGATAGATGGGGAAGAAAAGTTTCCAGACAGGAGCTGGGATTTCCGGAAAGAAAGTGTCTCATCTGCGGCGGCCCTGCTTTTTTGTGCAGCCGTTCCAGGAGGCACAGTGCAAAAGAAGTTTTTGACCGGGAGATCCGGATGATAGAAGACTTCTATATAGAAAGAATGGCCTCCCATATTGGTCTGCTGATGCAGAAAAGCCTTCTTTATGAGGTAAACACCACATTAAAGCCGGGACTTGTGGACAGGATCCATAATGGGGCTCACCGGGACATGGATCTGATGACCTTTGTGGACAGCGCCTATGCGCTGACACCCTATTTTATTTCCTGCGCCAGAGAAGGATTAGAATTTTCAGAGGAAAGAGAAGAGCTGCCGAGGCTTTTTAAAAGACTGAGGTCCCTGGGCATGGAAGGGGAGAAGATCATGAAAGAAGCCGCAAAGGGGGTTAACCCTCATAAAGGGATGATCTTTTCCGGAGGAATCCTTTGCTGTTGTGCGGGATATCTGGCCGGAAGGCCGGAAAACGATTTTGCAGATGAGGATTTTCCGGAAATCCTGGGCGAAGTATCCCGGAAAATGACGGAAAATCTGATGGAAGACTATAAGAAACTGAAGAAAAGAGCTCCTGAAACTCACGGAGAAAAACTGTATATCCGTTACGGGATAGAAGGAATCCGGGGAGAAGCGGCCAGGGGCTTTCCCCATGTTCTGAAAGAGGGAATCTTTTATTTTGAGAAGCTGCGCCAGGGGGGACGTACCATGAACCAGGCGGGCCTTCTTACTCTGCTCAGATATATCTCTGCTGCAGAGGATACCAATATGATCATACGGTCTGATTATGGCACTGTTTTGAAGATACAGGAAAGGCTGAAAGAATTTTTAATAACCGCAGGATATGAGAAGCAGTTAGAAATGCTTCCCGACTTAGATGCATATTTTGTAAAGAAGAATATAAGCCCGGGGGGAAGCGCAGATATGCTGGCTCTGACCTATTTCCTGTATTTCCTTAGAAATATACCCTGTCCCTTCGAGACTTTTGATATAGAAAGGGGAGAATGATTTGAAACTTTTAAATGAAAAGAATTTTCCGGAAGAAATGAAAAACTTTGTAGAACCCTGCTTTGATGCCTGGGGGAGAGAAAGCTGGTACGCCAGGGAGAAAGGCAGGGAGATCTTCTGCCTTTCTCTTCATCAGAAAGAAGCCAGGGGAGTGGTCCTGATCTCTCATGGCTTCTGCGAGAGCGCGGAAAAATATAAGGAGCTGGCCTGGTATTTCTATCAGGCAGGATTTTCTGTATATATTCCGGAACACTGCGGCCATGGGCGTTCTTATCGTCTGACGAAAGACCCATGCAAAGTGCATATAGATAGTTTCTGGCGATATGTAAAAGACCTTAGCTATGTGGCAGAAAGAGTCCGGGAAGAGAACCCGGGGCTGCCTCTGCTGCTTTTCGGACATTCTATGGGCGGAGCCATTGCCGCCGTGACCCTGGCGGAAAATCCCGGAAAATTTCAGAAAGGGATCCTGAATGCGCCTATGATCCTCCACCGTACCGGAAACATCCCTCCGGTGATCGCCTACGGAGCTTCCTTTCTTATGTGTTCCCTGGGACGGGGAGAAGACTATGCCCTGGGACAGCATGGATTCCGGGATGATGAAACCTTTGAGGATAGCTCCAGCCTTTCCAGAGCAAGATTTGATTATTATTATGAGAAAAGACGGAGTACTCCTGAATTTCAGAACAATGGGGCCAGCTATCAGTGGGGGCTGGAGGCTTACCGGATGACCCGGGAAATATTCGGGCGCTCCTGGAAAAAGATCGCAGTGCCGGTAAGGCTTTTCCAGGCAGAGAGGGATACGCTGGTCTACAATAAAGCTCAGGAGAAACTGATCCGCCGGCTTACAAAGGGAAAACTCATCCGGGTACCCGGAGCAAAACATGAGATCTACAGATGCGGAAATGATATATTGAGTCCATATCTGAATAAGGTATTGGGTTTTTATCTGGAAGACTAACAGGTTAATAAAAGAACTCAGAGATAGAGTGAGTAGAAGGAGCGTATAGATGAATGGGAAAATCCTGGTAAGAAGTGAAAAAGACTATAAGGTGTCCAGATGGTCCGGCGGGGATACCACAGAATTGTATCTGTATCCGGAGAATGGAGATTACAGATCCGGAAATTTTCAGCTGCGGATCAGCAGTGCCACAGTGGAAGCGGATCGATCAGAATTTACCAGTCTGCCTGGAGTAGATCGGTATCTGATGATCTTTCAGGGACATCTGGATATGATCCACGGAGCGAAAGAAAAAGTTTCCCTTGAACCCTATGAGGTGGATCACTTTGACGGCGGAGTACCTACGGTCAGCTATGGAAAAGTGGTAGATTTTAATCTTATGCTGAAAAACGGGGCTAGGGGCAGGATGGAAGCGCTGTGTCTGGAGATCGGGCAGGAATGGAAAGTTACGCCGGAGAAAGACGAAAATTTCCTGGCAATTTACGTCAGAGAGGGATCGGTATTGATCGGGGATGTTGAGTTAGGTCCACATGAATTGGGAGTGATTAGGCAGTGGAATACGAAAGCAGAAATTAAAGTTGCAGCACGTAAGCAAAGCAGATTGGGGATCTGCAGGGCGGGACTTTAATTAATGTAATCAAAGGGACAATAAATAATAAGCAGAATCGGAAACTTTAAGAAAAACTGTCATAATAAGCAATGATACAAGTAAATCTATCGGAATAAAAAATGTATACAGAAGACTTATTTTATGTTATGGTGAAGAAAGCAATCAGTTTTCCATTCCTCTTAAAGAAGGAAACAGGGAAACAGACAGGGAGGTATTATGAGAAAAGCACAAAACTATCAATGGAAGGAAATGTCCCTGGGGACCTGCTATTATCCGGAACACTGGGACAGAAAACTATGGAGGGAAGATCTGGACAGGATGCTGGCAAACGGCATTCATACTATCCGCATCGGGGAGTTTGCCTGGAATAAGGTGGAGCCGAGAGAAGGGGAGTTTACCTTTGATTTTTTTGATGATTTCCTGGAGGTCGTGGCTCAGACGGAAATGAAAGTGATCTTCGGAACCCCTACGGCTACGCCGCCTGCCTGGCTGACAGACAAGTATCCGGAAGTATTAAACTGCCGGATCGACGGCGCCAAGTACCGTCACGGCATGCGCCGTCACTATAATTATAATTCCAAGGTATACCGGGAGCTTAGCGCCAGGATCGTAGAAAAGTTCGGGGAACATTATGCGCCCCATAAAAGTGTTATTGGCTGGCAGATTGACAATGAGATCAACTGTGAAACCGCAGAGTTTTATTCAGACAGCGATACTCTGGCATTCCGGGAATTTCTGAAAAAGAAATATGGTACTTTAGAAGAACTGAATAAGGCCTGGGGCGCTGTGTTCTGGAATCAGGAATATACTCAGTGGGAACAGATCTATGTTCCCAGACTGACCATACATAATTCTACCAATCCTCACGAAATGCTGGATTATATCCGTTTCGTATCAGACAGCGCCATCAGCTTCTGCAAAATGCAGAGCGATATTTTAAGAAAATATATCAAGCCGGGAGATTTCATTACCACCAACGGTATGTTCCAGAATTTGGACAACCATGAAATGACGGATACGGCCCTGGATGTTTATACTTATGATTCTTATCCTAATTTTGCCTACTGTCTCATTGAGGATCCGAAACATTCAAAAAATCTCAATGACAGGAGATGGAGCGATAAGCTGACAGAAGTACGTTCTATCTGCCCCCATTTCGGGATCATGGAGCAGCAGTCCGGAGCCAATGGATGGAATACCCGTATGGAAGCTCCGGCTCCAAAACCGGGGCAGATGATGCTCTGGGCCATGCAGAGTATTGCCCATGGAGCTGATTATGTAAGCTTTTTCAGATGGCGTACCTGTACTATGGGAACAGAGATCTACTGGCATGGTATCCTGGACTATGATAACCGGGACAACCGGAAACTGGCAGAGGTAAAGAAAATCTATGACCGGGTAGAAAAGATCAGGGAGATCACAGGAGCGGAGTACAAGGCTGCTTTCGGTGTGGTAAGAGACTACAGCAATGTCTGGGACGCTCAGGTGGACAAATGGCACCAGAGACTGGCGTGGAACAGTGAAGAGGAGATCTTTATCGGCGCCCAGTTAAGCCACACACCTATGGATTATGTATATCTCCTGGATTCTACGGAAACAGAAGAACTCCTGAAATATCCGGTGCTTATTTATCCTCATCCCATGATCTTATCTGAGAAAAAAGTCCAGCTTTTACGGAGCTATGTGGAGCAGGGAGGCTGCCTGATCCTGGGAGCCCGTACCGGCCTGAAAGACGAGACAGGAAAATGTGTCATGGACGTTATGCCCGGGCTTTTAAAAGATATCACAGGAAGTACAGTGGAGGAGTTTACCTTTGTGGGGCCGGCTGATGATGGGGTTTCCATGGACTGGGATGGAAAACAGGTGGAAACAGGAATCTTTAACGATATCCTGGCAGCAGGACCGGAGACAAAAGTGCTGGCTTCCTATTCCTCCAATTACTATCAGGGCCGTCCGGCTTTGGTGGAACATCAGGCAGGAAAGGGAAAAGTTCTCCACTTCGGAGGAACTTTTACCAGAGAAAATATCAGGGATTTCCTGGCCTATACAGGAGTTTTATCAGCCTTTAAGGATCTGGCAGAACTTCCTGAAGATTGTGAACTTTCCGTGAGAGAAAAAGATGGAAAACAGTATCTTATGGTACTGAATTATTCTCCGAAAGAGCAGAGGATCGTGTTAAAAGTACCTGTGGAAGATATGGATACAGAAGAAAAAGTACAGGGACAGGCAGTGCTGAAAGGTTATGAGACAAAAGTCTACCGCCGCTGTTGACGGATAGTTTCCTCCTTGGTAACATGATAGACAGAAGGTTTTATCATGGCGCCAAGGAGGTTTTTATGTACAGCAGAAAAGTAAAAAAGGGATATGTATTATATGAAAATGAAAAGGGCCCCGGGATCGGTACCGCGGAGGATAAAGTACTTGTAGTGGAAGGCTGTGTTTTCAAGGATCTGGCGGGAACCGGAGAGCTCCTTCCTTACGAAGACTGGAGACTGCCTTATGAGGAGCGGGCCAGAGATCTGGCGGCAAGACTTCCTGTGGAGATGATCGCCGGCCTGATGCTTTATTCTTCCCATCAGATGGTGCCGGGACTGCCGGGGAGTCCTTTCCCCGGAACTTATAAAGGGACAGACTTCCCGGACAGCGGCTGTGATCCCTGGGAAATGAGCGATGAACAGAAGAAATTCCTGAAAGAGGATCATATCCGCCATGTGCTGGTCAGTACTTATCAGGATACAGAGACAGCTGTGCGGTGGCAGAATTCTGTTCAGGCTTATGCAGAAGCTCTGCCTTTCGGGATCCCGGTGAATTTTTCTTCAGATCCCCGCCATGGAGCCGCAGATAGCGAGGCAGAGTATAAAAGCGGTGCGGGAGAAGTTTCCAAATGGCCGGAGGGGATCGGAATGGCGGCTCTTTTTGACCCGGAGCGAGTAAAAGAATTTGCCGGAATCGCTTCCAGAGAATATCGGGCCCTGGGGATCACTACCGCCCTTGGTCCTCAGATCGATCTGGCTACGGATCCCAGGTGGATGCGTTTCCAGGATACTATGGGTATGGACCGGGAAAAGACAGTTGAGATGACAAGAGCCTACTGCGACGGTCTCCAGACAACGGAAGGCACAGAAGACGG
The DNA here is from genome assembly GCA_019112785.1 of Candidatus Blautia stercorigallinarum. Classification (GTDB taxonomy): domain Bacteria; phylum Bacillota; class Clostridia; order Lachnospirales; family Lachnospiraceae; genus Blautia; species Blautia stercorigallinarum. The sequence goes on along the minus strand of DXIQ01000049.1, from coordinate 31,027 downwards.
CTGGGGAAAATACAGCGTCAACGCCATGGTCAAGCACTGGCCGGGAGGAGGAACAGGAGAAGGAGGCAGAGACGCCCACTACGCATTTGGACAGTTTGCCGTTTACCCGGGAGGAAAATTTGAGGAACATCTGAAGCCATTTACAGAAGGCGCTTTTCACCTGGATGGGCCTACCGGAAAAGCGGCTTCGGTGATGCCTTACTATACGGTTTCCTGGGATCAGGATAAGAAAAATCATGAGAATGTGGGAAATTCTTACAGTGAATATATGATCAAAGATCTTCTCCGGGAAAAGTATGGTTATGAAGGGGTGGTCTGCACGGACTGGGACATTACGGGAGACCCGGATCCGGATCTGGATGCTTTCGGAAGCCGCTGCTATGGCGTGGAGGATCTGACAGTAGCCCAGAGACATCTGCGGATCATCATGAACGGCGTAGACCAGTTCGGCGGCAACCAGGATAAGGAGCCGGTGATGGAAGCTTATCAGATGGGCTGTGAACTGTACGGAGAAGAAACCATGCGCAGACGGATGGAAGAATCTGCTGTGCGGATCCTGATGAATATTTTCCGCACAGGGCTTTTTGAAAATCCTTATCTGGAGGAGGAAGAGAGTAAAAAAACTGTAGGCGCAGAGGAATATGTAAAAGCCGGCTACCAGGCCCAGCTGGATTCTATCGTTCTCCTGAAGAATAAAGGAAGAGTTTTGCCGCTGAAAGAAAAGACCAGAGTCTATGTGCCAAAACGGCATATCCGGGGGAGAAAGGGATTTTTCAGAGGCATGCTGCCGGAACAGGAGATCCAGCCGGTTTCCAAGGAGCTTCTGGAAAAGCATTTTATCTGGGCAGACAGTCCCGAAGAGGCCGACGCTGCCCTGGTGTTTATCGAGAGTCCTCTTACAGAGGGAGGATATGAGAATGGGACTTATGTGCCCATAAGTCTTCAGTACCGCCCCTATACAGCGAAGTATGCCAGAGAGACCAGTATTGCCGGAAGTACCTGGCGGGAAAATGACCGGAACCGTTCCTATCAGGGGAAAACCGGACATACAGCCAATGAGGAAGATCTGGATCTGGTGCTCCATACGAAAAAGGCTATGGGAGAAAAGCCGGTGATCGTCTGCCTGACAATGCATAATCCTACGGTGTGCGGGGAATTTGAACCTTATGCAGATGCTGTGCTGGCAGAATTCGGAGTCAGCACCAGAGCTGTACTGGATATGGCTGCAGGTATATCTGTGCCTAAGGGGAGACTTCCGGTCCAGCTTCCCAGGGATATGGAGACAGTGGAAAAGCATCAGGAAGATGTGGCCTTTGATATGGAAGCTTATATAGATGAAGAAGGAAACTGCTATGACTATGGATTCGGCCTGGATTTCCAGGGAGAAAAACTGTGTTGTTTTCATCAGAGATTAAAGCAGAGGAGAAAAAGAAGGTCTTAGAAGAGGAACGTTCCCGATACGCAGAGCTTCTGAAAAATCAAAAATAAGCATAACGCTAAAAAACAGTGAATCTATATTATGACAAAATCTAAAGCAGCCATATATCCAAGAAAGGAGTTATGGCTGCTTTTTTGAGAATTTTGTGTAAAATCACTTTATTATGGTAGATTAAAGAAGAAAAATAAGTAAAAATCACTAAAAAAACAAGGGGCGATTGAAAAAATAGACAAGGAATAGACGTTTTTTAGACTGTCTCAATGGTACAATCGTAAAAAAGTAAAGGAGACGATGAAAAATGAACAATGCGGAAATCGGAAAAGCAATGGTAATTAAGCTGGATCCGGTGCTTCCGGAGTACCCTACTTTTAAAGAGGGCGTAAGAAGAGCACCGAAGAGAGAACTGACACTGAATAAAAGAGAAATTAAACTTGCAGTAGCAAATGCTTTGAGATATGTGCCGGAAGAACTTCACGAACAGTTGGCTCCCGAATTTTTAGATGAGCTTTTGACAAGAGGCCGTATTTACGGATACCGTTTCATGCCAAAGGAGAGGATTTACGGAAAACCTATTGATGAATATAAGGGAGAATGTATCGAAGGAAAGGCTTTCCAGGTTATGATCGATAATAATCTGGATCATGAAGTGGCCCTTTATCCTTATGAACTGGTTACCTATGGGGAGACCGGACAGGTATGCCAGAACTGGATGCAGTATCAGCTGATCAAGAAATATCTGGAGAAGCTGACCCATCATCATACACTGGTTATGATGAGCGGACATCCTATGGGACTGTTTAAATCTCATGAGTCCAGCCCCAGAGTTATTGTTACTAACGGCCTTATGGTGGGTATGTTTGACAATCCGGAAGACTGGGCAAAAGCTACCGCTATGGGCTGTTCTTCCTACGGACAGATGACAGCCGGCGGATGGATGTATATCGGTCCCCAGGGAATCGTTCATGGCACTTTCAATACTATCCTGAATGCAGGACGTAAGTTCCTGGGCGTACCTCAGGACGGAGATCTGGCAGGGCATCTTTTTGTTACCAGCGGACTTGGCGGCATGAGCGGCGCTCAGCCAAAAGCTGTTGAGATTGCCGGCGGCGTAGGTATCATTGCGGAAGTAGACGCTTCCAGGATCAAGACCCGTCATGATCAGGGCTGGGTAAGTCTGGTGATCGAAGACGCGGCAGAGGCTTTCCGGGTAGCGAAAGAATATATGGACAGGAAAGAGACAATCTCTATTGCCTACCATGGCAATATTGTGGATCTCCTTCAGTATGCAGTGGATAACAATATTAAGATCGAACTGCTGTCTGACCAGACCTCCTGTCATGTGCCTTATGACGGCGGTTACTGCCCACAGGGACTTACCTTTGAAGAGAGAACCGAAATGCTGGCAAATGACAAGGATCGTTTCTGCGAACTGGTAGACCAGACACTGATCAAACATTATCATCTGATCAAAACGCTGGTAGAGAGAGGCGCTTACTTCTTTGATTACGGCAACAGCTTTATGAAGGCCGTATTTGACGCAGGAGCAAAAGATATCGCCAAGAACGGTGAAGATACCAGTGAAGGATTTATCTTCCCGTCTTATGTAGAGGATATCCTTGGACCGGAACTTTTTGATTACGGATACGGACCTTTCCGCTGGTGCTGCTTAAGCGGTAAACCGGAGGATCTGAGAAAGACCGACCATGCGGCTATGGAAGTGATCGATCCTAACAGAAGAAGTCAGGACAGAGATAACTATATCTGGATCCGTGACGCAGAGAAAAATAAACTGGTTGTGGGAACCCAGTGCCGTATCTTGTATCAGGATGCTTTAGGAAGAAGAGATATCGCCCTGAAATTTAATGAAATGGTGAGAAACGGAGAGATCGGACCGGTTATGCTGGGACGGGATCATCACGATACCGGCGGAACAGATTCTCCATACAGAGAGACTTCCAATATTTATGATGGCTCTAACATTACCGCTGATATGGCTGTACAGTGCTATGCAGGAAACGCAGCCAGAGGCATGAGCCTGGTAGCTCTCCATAACGGCGGCGGCGTAGGTATCAGCAAAGCTATCAACGGCGGATTCGGACTGGTACTGGACGGCAGCGAGAGAGTAGATGAGATCATCAATGCCGCTATCCCATGGGATACAATGATCGGCGTTTCCAGAAGAAGCTGGGGCAGATGTGAACATTCCATCGAGACTGTGGCTGAATACAATCAGAAGAGAAACGGACAGGATTATATCACCATGCCTTATCTGGCCAGCGAAGAGCTGATCGAGAGAGTATGCAAAGATGTAGTTCCGGAAGTTCACCATCACAAACATCACTAAGCTGTTGCTGCATAACAGGAGTCGGAAAATGAAAAAAAGATATATACGTCATGCCTCTGAACTGGTTACCTGCCGGGGAAAGGCACCGAAATTCGGAAAGGAAATGGCAGATATCGGACTGATCCGGGACGGGGGAGTGCTGATCCATGGGGATAAGATCGTAGAAACAGGGACCACGGAAGAATTGGATCAGAAGATCAACATGGAAGAATATGAAGTCCTGGACGCTTCTGGGAAAACTGTCCTTCCCGGGTTTGTAGATTCTCATACCCACTTTATCTTCGGAGGATATCGGGCAGATGAATTTTCCTGGAGATTAAAAGGGGACAGCTACATGTCCATTATGGAAAGAGGCGGGGGCATTAACGCTACCGTGACTCCCACCCGGAATGCTTCAGAAGAGGAGCTGAAAGAAGCCGGACGGGATCGTCTGAACCGTATGCTGGAGTTTGGAGTTACTACCGTAGAAGGAAAAAGCGGCTACGGTATGGATTGTGACACAGAGCTGAAACAGCTTCGTGTTATGAAAAAACTGGACGAAGAACATCCGGTAGACATTGTAAGGACCTTTCTGGGACCTCACAGTGTCCTTCCCCAGTGGAAGGGGAAAGAGCGGGAGTTCCTGGATGAGATGCTCCGCAATGTCATGCCGAAAGTCCGGGAAGAAGATCTGGCGGAATTTGCAGATATTTTTACGGAGCAGGGAGTTTTTAATATTGAAGACTCAGAATATTATCTGACAAAGGCAAAAGAGATGGGATTTAAGCTGAAGATCCATGCAGATGAGATGTATCCTCTGGGAGGCGCCCAGCTGGCCGCCAGAGTGGGTGCGGTGTCTGCAGACCATCTGTTGAAGGCCTCTGAGGAAGGGATCCGGCAGATGAAGGAAGCGGGAGTGATCAGTACACTCCTTCCAGCTACGGCTTTCTGCCTGAAAGAGGAATATGCTCCGGGAAGAAAAATGATCGATGAAGGCTGCGCGGTAGCCCTTGCTTCTGATCTGAACCCGGGAAGCTGCTTTACCAATTCTATCCCTCTGCTGGTCGCTCTGGGCTGTATTTACATGAACATGTCTGTAGAAGAAGTGATCACAGCTCTGACCATTAACGGGGCGGCAGCTGTGGACCGGGCAGACAGGATCGGCAGTATTGAACCGGGAAAACAGGCGGATATTGTATTCCTCAAATATCCCTCCATCTATTATCTGCCTTACCATACAGGGATCAATCTGGTTGAAACTGTAATAAAGAAGGGTGAAACCGTTTACCACAAAGAATGGATATAAAATATGGAATAGCATAAGAGATAAAGGAGAACAGGACCATGGATAAGATTATTGAATGCGTACCAAATTTCAGTGAAGGAAGAGACAAAGAAAAAATCGAGAAGATCGTCGATTGCTTCCGGAATGTAGAAGGGGTAAAGCTTCTGGACTACAGCTCTGACGAAGACCATAACAGAAGTGTTGTAACCGTTATCGGAGAGCCGGAGCCTTTGGGACAGGCGATGGTTGCGGCTATCGGAAAGGCAGTAGAGCTTATCGATATGACAAAACACCAGGGACAGCACCCGCGTATGGGCTGTGTGGACGTAGTTCCTTTTATTCCTATTCGGAACGCAACAGTTGAAGAGGCAGATGCCCTGGCAAAAGCAGTTGCCAAGGAAGCTTCTGAAAAATTCGGACAGCCATTCTTCCTCTATGAAAAATCTGCTACAGCTCCTCACAGAGAAAATCTGGCAAAAATCCGCCAGGGCCAGTTTGAAGGCATGGCAGAGAAGATGAAAGATCCTATGTGGAAACCGGATTTTGGTCCGGATACTATCCATCCTACAGGAGGCGTTACAGCCATCGGCGCCAGAATGCCTCTGATCGCTTACAATATCAACCTGGATACCTCCAATCTGGAGATCGCAAAGAAGATCGCAGATAAGATCCGTCACATCAAAGGCGGCTTCCGTTACTGCAAGGCTATGGGCGTTATGCTGGAAGACCGGAATATTGCTCAGGTATCCATGAATCTGACAGATTATACCAAGACTTCTGTTTATACAGTATTTGAAACAGTACGTATGGAAGCAAGACGCTACGGCGTCAATGTACTGGGAAGTGAAGTGGTAGGACTGATCCCCCTTCAGGCCCTGGTAGACTGTGCGGAATACTATTTAGGACTGGAAGGTTTTGAATCCAAACAGGTATTAGAGACAAGACTGTAATATATGTATGAAAAAATAAATAAGAGGTATATGCCATGAAAAATATGACAATTCAACAGTTTGCCATGCAGACAGCCTCTAATGAACCAGTACCAGGGGGCGGAAGTATTTCCGCCCTCGCTGGTTCTCTGGCGGCAGCCCTTACGGAGATGGTGGCAGGTCTGACTATCGGAAAGAAAAAATACGCAGATGCGGAAGAGGAGATGAAGGCGGCCATTGAAGCTATGAGGCCGGTCCGGGATCAGCTTCTGGATGATATTAAAAGAGACAGTGAATCTTTCGACCAGTATATGCAGGCCCTGACTCTTCCAAAGGATACAGAGGAGGAAAAAGCCGCCAGAACAGAGGCTATGCAGAATGGGCTGAAGGCAGCGGTAGCAGTACCTTTGTCTGTGGCAAAGGCTGCCTGCGGTATCCTGCCTTATGCGGAGATTATGGTGGCAAAAGGAAATAAAACTGCGGTGACAGATGCTCTTGTAGCGACTATGATGGCCAGAACGGCTGTTCTTGGGGCCGGATTTAATGTAAAGATCAATCTGGAATCTATAAAGGATCCGGAATATGTAGAAAGTATTGGGAAAGAAGTGGCCGAACTGGAAGATAAGGCAATAGAGATGGAAAGGAAGATCCTGGCACAGGCCCAGGTTTCCAGAAGCGCGGCCAGATAAGTTTTGGGGAAGGAAAGGAGGAGACCTGTGAAGATTCTAAAAAATGCAGTAGCAGGGACTCTGGAGTCCAGCGACCTGTTTATCCAGGTAGAGCCGGAGGATACGGAACTGATACTGGAGATCGATTCCGTGGTAGCAAATCAGTATATGGACGCCATCCGGGGAACCGTCCTGGATACGTTAAAGGAATTTGGGGTTTCTACAGGGAAAATTTTTATTCAGGACAAAGGCGCTTTAGACTGTGTGATACGGGCCCGTATGGAGACCGCGCTGAAAAGAGGGGGCGTGGTAAAAGAATGAGGAGGACCATGTTGTTTTTGCCGGGGAATACCCCGAATATGCTGATAAACGGAGATACTCTGGGGGCAGATACCATCATCTTTGACCTGGAAGACGCCGTATCTCCTGATGAGAAAGATGCTGCCAGGATCCTGGTGCGAAATGCCCTGAAATATCAGTCTTACACTCAGTGCCAGGTGGTGGTCCGGATCAATCCTACAGATACAGAGTTCTGGAAAGAAGACCTGGAAGCTGTGATCCCTCTGAAGCCGGATATGATCATGCCCGCGAAAGTAAGCGGCGGCCAGATGATCCGGGAGGTTTCCGCTTATATGGCCCAGGTGGAAGAGCAGAATGGTCTTTGCCAGGGCAGTGTGAAGATCCTTCCTCTGATCGAGACTGCTCTTGGGGTAGAAAAAGCCTTTGAGATCGCTTCCGCAGATCCCCGGGTGGCGGGACTGTTTCTGGGAGGCGAAGATCTTACCGCAGATCTTCACTGTAAGAGAACAAAAGAAGGACAGGAGATCTTCTATGCCAGGACCCGCCTGGTATGCGCGGCCAGAGCCTGGGGCATAGAGGCTTATGACACGCCTTTTACCGATGTGGAGGATATGGAAGGCCTGAGAAAGGATACGGAGTTTGCCAAGAGTCTGGGATTTGCCGGGAAAGCAGTGATCTCCCCCCGGCATGTGGACATTGTCAATGAAGTATTTTCTCCTACAGAGGCAGAGATCGAATATGCTCACGACGTCATGGAGGCCATTGAAGAAGGCAAACGTCAGGGCAAAGGGGTCATTTCTCTTCGGGGGAAGATGATCGATGCGCCTATTGTAAAGCGGGCTATGCAGGTGCTGGAAATGGAAAAGGCGATATATGGAGGTGGCTGCAGATGAGTAAACTGATCGGAACCATCCGGGAAGCGGTAGAAAAGGCCGGATTGAAAGACGGGATGACTATCTCTTTCCATCATCATATGCGCAACGGAGATTATGTACTGAATATGGTGCTGGAAGCTGCGGCAGAAATGGGAGTCCGGGATCTGACCGTAAATGCCAGCTCGATTTTTGATATTCATGAACCTCTCATTGAACACATTAAAAACGGGGTGGTGACCCAGATCGAATGTAACTATATGGGAGGAAAGGTAGGAAAAGCCATTTCTCAGGGGATCATGGAAAAACCGGTGATCTTCCGCACCCATGGAGGCCGGGCAGGAGATATGGAAAGGGGAGCGTCCAAGATCGACATTGCTTTTCTGGCGGCGCCCTGTGCAGATCCTATGGGAAATCTCAGCGGAAAGTACGGACCTTCTGCCTGCGGATCTCTTGGTTATGCCTTTTCGGATGCTATGTATGCAAAAAAGGTAGTGGCAGTCACAGACTATCTGGTTCCCTATCCTCTCAGGGACGTGTCCATTGAAGAAGGCTATGTGGACTATGTAGTCCAGGTGCCTCAGATCGGAGATCCAGCCAGGATTGTTTCCGGAACCACAAAGATCACCAGAGATCCGGTAGGCCTGCGGATCGCAGGATTGGCAGCTCAGGTGGTGCGGTCTTCCGGTTATTTAAAAGATGGCTTTTCTTTCCAGACAGGAGCAGGGGGTGCTTCTCTGGCTGTGGCAAAATATGTGGAAGAGATGATGGAACGGGACCGCATTAAAGGCAGTTTCTGCATGGGCGGCATTACCGGATATATGGTGGATATGGCAAATAAAGGATTCTTTGACACAATTCTGGACGTTCAGTGTTTTGACCTGAAAGCAATCGAATCTATCCGGGAGAACCCGAAACACCGGGAAATCTCGGCTATGCGTTATGCTTCGCCGGCGGCAAAAAGCGCGGCGGTGGACAGTCTGGATGTGGTGATCCTGGGAGCTACTCAGGTGGATCTGGACTTTCATGTAAATGTGCATACAGATTCCAACGGCTACATAATGGGAGGATCGGGAGGACACAGCGACACGGCGGCAGGTTCCAAACTTGCTATTATCGTGGCGCCGCTGATAAGAGCCAGGCTGCCGCTTATCGTAGATCAGGTCCTCTGTAAATCCACTCCCGGAGAGACGGTGGACGTGATCGTTACCCAGAGAGGTATTGCCGTGAATCCCAGACAGAAGGAACTGAGAGAAAAATTGATAAAAGCAGGTCTTCCTGTCCGGGATATCCGGGAATTGAAGGAAATGGCGGAGGAGATCGCCGGTGTTCCCCGCTCTGTGAAAATGGGGGACAGAGTCGTGGCTAAGGTCCTATACCGTGACGGTACTTTGCTGGATACGATCAATAATGTGATACCAGGGTAAAAGGAATATCATGTGGCAGAAACATAAAAAACAGGAAATGTGAAGGGAGAGGTTTTACAGTGGATAAGAAAAAACTGGTGATCGGCGTCATAGGCGCAGATGTCCATGCGGTGGGAAACACCATACTCCAGCATGCTTTTGAAGACGCAGGATTTGAAGTGATCAATCTGGGAGTTATGGTGTCCCAGGAAGAATATATTTCCGCCGCCATTGAGACCGCGGCAGATGCGATCCTGGTATCTTCTCTGTACGGACACGGAGAACTGGATTGCCGGGGACTGCGGGATAAATGTGATGAGGCCGGATTAAAAGGGATCCTTCTCTACGTGGGAGGTAATATTGTTGTAGGAAAGCAGCCCTTTAATGAGGTGGAAAAGCGTTTTAAAGCTATGGGCTTTGACCGGGTATTCGGACCGGGAACCGCTCCGGAAACTACTATCGCGGCTTTATATGAAGACTTTGGGATACAGAAACCGGAAGCAGAAGAAGGATAAGCAAGGCGGTGAAGAAAATGAAACCAATCCTGTTGGTGGATTTTGGAAGTACCAATACAAAAGTGACGGCTGTAGATGTGGAAGACTGCAGGATCCTGGGTACGGCTGCTGTCTATACTACAGTGGAGACAGATATTAACGAAGGCCTGGACCATGGGCTGGAGATCCTGGAAAAAGAAACAGGTCCTCTAGATTTTGAAGAGCGGTATGCCTGTTCCAGCGCGGCGGGGGGACTGAAGATGATCTCTATCGGTCTGGTGCCGGATCTTACCGCTCAGGCCTCCAGGGAGGCTTCCCTGGGCGCCGGAGCCAAGGTGTGGAAGACCTATTCCTTTCAACTGACAAAAGGTGACTTCAAAGAAATTGAAGAATATCATCCGGATATTATCCTTCTTACAGGAGGCACTGACGGAGGAAATACAGAAAATATCCTGTATAACGCCCAGGTGCTGTCTGCTTTGAGTTACGACTGCCCCATTGTGATCGCAGGAAACCGCAATGCCGCGGATCAGTGCCAGGAGATCCTGAAAGGCCGGAGTACTTTTGTATGTGAGAACGTAATGCCCAGACTGGGAGAGCTGAATGTGATCCCTGCTCAGAAACAGATCCGGGAGATCTTTTTAAAAAGGATCGTACAGGGCAAAGGACTTTCCAAAGCCGCGGATCTGGTATCGGGGATCATCATGCCTACTCCTTCCGCTATGATGGAGGCAATGGAGCTTCTGGCAGAGGGATGGGAGGATCATCCGGGTCTGGGAGAACTGGTCGGGGTAGATCTGGGAGGAGCTACTACAGATGTGTATTCGGTTGCGGAAGGAAATCCGGCGAATGTGGGAACTGTGATGAAAGGGCTTCAGGAACCCTATGCAAAAAGAAGCGTAGAAGGGGATATCGGAATGCGCTACAGCGTTCACGGGATCCTGGAAGCTGTGGGAGACCGGAAACTTTCCCTTCTCTCAGGAATTCCCCGGAAACGGATACCGGAACTGGTGGATTTCCTCGGCAGTCATACAGATTATATACCGGACAATGAAGAGATGCGGCATATGGACTTTGCTCTGGCCTGCGGGGCAGTACAGACGGCGGTTTCCCGCCATGCAGGAATTCTGGAACAGGTCTATACTCCTGCCGGTCTGACCTTCCTTCAGTCCGGAAAGGATTTAAGGAAGGTAAAATATGTGGTGGCTACAGGAGGCGCCTTGATCCACGGGGAGAAGGTCAGGGAGATTGCCGCAAAGGCTCTTTATGATCCTCAGATGCCAAATTCTTTAAGACCGGAAAGAGCGAAGATACTGGTTGATGAAAAGTATATTCTGGCAGCCATGGGTCTGCTTTCTCAGTATTACCCTGTGGCTGCCCTGGAAATAATGAAGAAGGAGATCGCTGATTATGGACATAATGAATAAGAAGCTGTCGGATGACGAATTTTACGAAATCCGAAAAGAAATTCTGGGACAATGGCCTACGGGCAAAGATGTAGATTTTGACGAATCTATTGAGTATCACAAAAGTATGCCAGAATCAAAAAGTTTTTCAAGAAAACTGGCTGCGGCGAAAAAAGAACGGAAGACCCTGATACAGCCAAGAGCCGGAGTGGCTCTCATCGATGAGCATATTAAGCTGCTCCAGTATCTCCAGGATAAAGGGGAAGCAGATCTGCTTCCTACTACAATTGATTCTTATACCAGGCAGAACCGCTATGAAGAAGCGGAAAACGGGATCAAAGAGTCCATACATACCAGGAAGTCTATGCTCAATGGTTTCCCGGCGGTAAACCATGGAGTCTACGGCTGCCGTCAGATCATTGAAAATCTGGATATTCCCGTACAGGTCCGCCACGGCACTCCGGACGCCCGGCTTTTAACAGAGATCTGTTATGCAGGAGGATTTACCAGCTATGAAGGCGGGGGGATCTCCTATAATATCCCTTATGCCAAAGACGTTCCCCTGGAAAGGACGATCTATGACTGGCAGTACGTAGACCGTCTTACCGGGATCTATGAAGAGGCAGGAGTATCCATTAACCGGGAGCCTTACGGGCCTCTTACGGGAACTCTGGTTCCCCCGTCGATGTCTAATGCGGTGGCTATCATAGAGGCCATGCTGGCAGCAGAGCAGGGGGTAAAAAACATTACCGTGGGATACGGACAGTGCGGAAATCTGGTACAGGATGTAGCAGCACTCCGTGTTCTGGAAGAACTGACAGAAGAATATCTGGAACAGTACGGCTATGAAGATGTGACAGTGACTACTGTTCTTCATCAGTGGATGGGCGGATTCCCCCAGGACGAGGCAAAAGCCTTCGCAGTAATTTCCTGGGGAAGTTCTGTGGCAGCTCTGGCAAAAGCCACAAAGGTTATTGTAAAAACACCTCACGAGGCTATTGGCGTGCCTACCATGGAGGCCAACGCCCAGGGACTTCGCTGTACAAAACAGGCAATTTCTCTGCTGGCAGACCAGGAGCTGAAAAGCTCTGCTCTGGAGCTGGAGAAAGCTATTATCAAAGAAGAGACCAGAGCGATTGTAGACAAGAGTTTTGAACTGGGCAAAGGGGATCTGGCCCTTGGAGCCATCCGTGCAGTAAAGGCTGGAGTCATCGACATTCCATTTGCCCCAAGCAAATACAATTATGGAAAGATGCTTCCTGCCCGTGACTTTGAAGGCGCAGTGCGGTATCTGAATCCTGCTCATGTGCCGCTGCCAAAAGAACTGATCAATTATAACAGAAATAAGATCGAGCACAGAGCGAAAATGGAAAAGAGAAAAGCCTCCTTCCAGATGGTTATTGATGATGTGTATGCTATCAGCAAAGGAAGGCTGGTAGGTAAGCCGAAGTGAGTCTGAGGGGGCAGTTTCCTGGGGACTGACTTACGGCTGGAAGTGCTGTGTTCAGCCCTGGGGTGCCAGACGGTGGGTTCAGGCTCAAAAGCGTTTTAAAATTCGCCTGATCTCCACCACCAGGCCCCCCGGGGCTGGGATATAGGTTTTGCTCCGGTGTGAGTCAAACAGGAAGAAATTGCGGCTTCAGATCTGCAGGAGTGCAGATTTAATCAACTGTAGCTTAACCAGAGCTGAATAAGTTTTGGTTGGGTGGGGTAGGCGGCAATCTTTTGAGAAGCTGCTGGAGCCGCTTTTGGAGATCTGAGGAGCTTGAGAAAAGTACCTGAATCCCAGTTCCTTTTCAAGCACTTGGAAAAGCAGGAGAAGACATCAGGGTCTTTTCTGAGAATTAAAAACGGTTTTGAGCAAGAAAAGACCCTGGTGTCTTCGGAGGCTTACGATATCTTTCAGAGGAACTGAACATTTATTTTCCCTCTCTCCAAAACATTTTGTAAAAGCGAAACAGGCAGCGCATAAAGCGCCAGAGCACAATTAAAAAACTGAAAAATTTGAACAATATCCATTTAAATATCGTAAATTTAATCAACTGTAACTTACCGGAGCCGGAAAGCACCGGCAGGATGGGCAGGCGGCAATCTTTTGCGGAGCCGCCGGAACCTAGTTGGAGGCCTGAGGAGCCATGGGAAGCACACCTGAATCCCAGTCCCTCTTTAAGCACTGAGAACCGCTGAAGAAGACACCAGGGTCTTTTCTGCGAATGGAAAACGGTTTTGAGCAAGAAAAGGCCCTGGCGTCTTCGAAGGCTTCCAACCTTTTTCCGAGGGACTGCTCACTCATTCCCCTCCAAATCCCCTTCCGGCTCCCCAAAAAAGGAGAAAAAAATGAAAATAGTAGATCTTGTGTGTTCTAAAGCCAGAACCGGATTTTTCTTTGACGATCAGAGAGCTATTAAAAAAGGTGCCGTATCTGACGGGGCGGCTTATTTTGGAGAAACGGTGACTCCCGGATTTAAGTCTGTAAGGCAGGCCGGAGAAGCCATTTCTGTTATGCTGATCCTGGAAGACGGACAGATTGCCTGGGGTGACTGTGCGGCTGTCCAGTATTCAGGAGCAGGGGGCCGCGACCCGCTGTTTCTGGCAGAAGATTTTATTCCTATTATTGAAAAATATATTAAACCGGAGCTAGTGGGCCGGGAAGCGGACAGCTTTAAGGGCCTGTGTGAAATGCTGGAGAATATCCAGGTAGACGGTAAGAGGCTCCATACAGCTATCCGCTATGGCGTGAGCCAGGCGATCCTGGATGCTGTGGCAAAATCCACAAAGCGTCTTATGTGTGAAGTGGTGGCAGATGAGTACGGCACAACAGTTTCAGAAGAGCCTATTCCTATCTTCACCCAGTCCGGAGACAGCCGCTATGATAATGCGGATAAGATGATCTTAAAAGGCGCGGCTGTTATGCCTCATGCCCTGATCAATAATGTGCAGACCAAGCTGGGAGAGCATGGAGAGATCCTGAAAGATTATGTGGGCTGGCTTAGGGACCGTGTGCTGAAACTTCGTCATGACGAGAGCTATATGCCGATTTTCCATATTGATGTATATGGAACTATCGGGGCAATCTTCGGCGTAGACAATTACCCGGCTATGGCGGATTATCTGGCAGAGCTGGAGGAAGCGGCCAAGCCTTTCCATTTAAGGATCGAAGGCCCCATGGATGCAGAGGAAAGAGAAAAACAGATGCTCTGTCTGAAAGGTCTGAGAGAAGAAGTAGACAGAAGAGGTATTCATGTAGAACTGGTTGCCGATGAGTGGTGCAATACTCTGGAAGATGTAAAATATTTTGCAGACAATAAGGCAGGGCATATGGCCCAGATCAAGACTCCTGACCTGGGAGGAATCAATAATATTGTGGAAGCTGTTCTTTACTGCAAGGAAAAGGGATTCGGCGCTTATCAGGGAGGAACCTGCAATGAGACAGACCGTTCCGCCCAGGTATGCGTAAACTGTGCTATGGCTACAAAGCCGGACCAGATCCTGGCAAAGCCGGGCATGGGTGTTGACGAAGGCTACATGATTGTTTACAATGAGATGGAGAGGATACTTGCTCTGAGAAAAGCAGGAAAATGCCGGTAAAACTGACATATGCACTGTAGCAGGGATGCTTTGGCATTCCTGAAATATGGAAGGCCAGACCGCTTGCAGAAGGATCCTAAAAGCGTGTCTGGTCTTCTGAACTTTAATCTGAAAGGAAAAATTTATGGCATATTCAAGACAAATGCAGGACAGCAACCTGTACAGTTTTTATTTTGCCCCCAGAGGAAACCGCCGTATGGCAGATCTGGGAATGCAGCTGAGCCAGATGTATCTCAGTCCTTTTGATCATATCATCGGGATCATCGGTGATGCGGGAGCAGGAAAAAGCCTGCTGATCAAAGGAATGTTTCCGGGTCTGGATCTGACCAATGATGATGAGGGGGTAAATATCCGCCCCCTGCCTCTGCTTCATGAAGATCTGTCAGATCCTTTTTCTCCCCATACCTATCATCTGGATATCCGTTTTGAATCTGCTTTTACCCAGATGCATGTGCTGGCAGAAGCGATCCTGGAGGCTGCCGGATATGGTAAAATGGTGATCGTGGAACATTTTGAACTGATCCATCCCTTTCTGAAAAGAAACGCAGATCTCCTGGTAGGGATCGGTGAGGAGATCATTATCACCAGACCAAATATGTTCGGACCTTTACCGGAGAATATTGCCAGGATCGTGCATAAATCTGTGGCATACAGAAAGATGGCCCACACCCTGGAGGATCTGTGTGTTTATTTTATGGGAGAAGGATATGCCCAGGACGGTCCCCGTTCAGATGTGCGCCATGGTTTTGTGCTGCTTTTTGAAGAAAAGCCTTCGGTGGATCTGCACTGGCTTGAAGAGCAGGTACGTGAAGCGGTAAAAAAAGACCTTCCGGTTTCTTACTATGACGAGAATCATGTACAGATCGGAGATCATGTTATGGAATGTCTGGGACCCAGAATGCATATATCCAGTACGGGAAAGATTGAAGAGTTTACTTTGATCAAAGATTATCCCCAGGATCCTGCCACGGGATATTATATGCTGATCGGTCTGATCGGAAGCAACCGGACAGAGGATATCCATGATCTGAACCGGATCGACCTGAACCGTCAGCTTCACAGAAGTTAGAAAAATGGAGGAAAGAAGAGACATGGTTAGAGACGTAAACACCCGTCTGCTTACAGAAAACATTAAAGAAATGTGTATCCAGGCCAATCATTATCTGGCTCCGGATATGGAAAAGGCTATGAGGGAGGCTTATGAGAAGGAGTCCAAACCCCTGGCAAAACAGATATTGGGGCAGCTGCTGGAAAACCTGGATATTGCGGGAAAGGACATGATCCCTATCTGTCAGGATACAGGTATGGCGGTAGTATTTTTGAAGATCGGCCAGGAGGTACACTTTGCGGGCGGCAGTGTAGAAGAGGCTGTAAATGAAGGGGTACGTCAGGGATATGAAGAAGGATATCTGAGAAAATCCGTGGTAGGCGATCCTCTTTTAAGAGTAAATACCAAAGATAATACTCCTGCAGTGATCCATTATGAGATCGTTCCCGGAGATCAGGTGGAGATCACACTGGCTCCAAAGGGATTCGGAAGCGAGAATATGAGTAAGATATGGATGCTGAAGCCGGCAGACGGCGCAGAAGGGGTGAAAGAGGCTATTATCAATACCGTAAAGGAAGCCGGGCCAAATGCCTGTCCTCCTGTAGTAGTAGGCGTTGGTATCGGGGGCACTTTTGAAAAAGCTGCTATCCTGGCGAAAAAAGCCCTGACCAGAGAGATCGGCGTCCATTCTCCCCTGCCTCATATCAGAGAGATGGAGGAGGAACTCCTTGCAAAGATCAATGAGATCGGTCTGGGACCTGCCGGCCTGGGCGGAGACACAACTGCCCTGGCAGTGAACATCAATACTTATGCCACTCATATTGCGGGACTTCCGGTAGCAGTAAATATGTGCTGCCATGTAAATCGCCATATTGTGCGGACCATCTAAAGATGAACAGGAGGAAGGAACATGGACAGATATCTGAAAGCCCCTTTAGATCGGGAAGAGGTTAAGACTCTGAGAGCAGGGGATTATGTTTATATTACAGGAACCATTTATACAGCCAGAGATGCGGCCCATCTGCGGATGTCCCAGGCTCTGGACCGGGGAGAAAAGCTTCCTATTGAGCTGGAGGGCAATGTGATCTATTATATGGGCCCCACCCCGGCAAGAGAGGGCAGGCCTATCGGTTCAGCAGGACCTACCACAGCCAGCCGTATGGACAAATATACGCCCAGACTTCTGGATCTGGGCCTTACGGGGATGATCGGAAAAGGCAAGAGAAAACCGGAGGTCACAGAGGCCATTGTCCGCAACGGCGCTGTCTTTTTTGCCGCTGTGGGAGGTGCAGGCGCACTTCTTTCTAAGTGTATAAAAAAGGCGGAAGTGATCGCTTATGAGGATCTGGGAACAGAGGCTATCCGGAAACTGGAGGTGGAAAATCTTCCGGTGATCGTGGTCATCGATCCCCAGGGAAATAATTTATATGAAGAAGTTTTAAAAAAATAGAGCCCAAAAGGCTTTTTGACAATTTTAACAGGTTTCTTGAAAAGTCAGATTAAAAAACAGCTTCTTTCGAGGCTGTTTTTTAATAGCCCGCAAACGGTTGAATTTAGAAAATTATGAAATCAACCGTATCTACTCTAAAAAGGTATAGCTGGATTTGGGATTTAAGGAATTTAGCCATTCATCTTTTTTATATGTATATCTGCTTTTGGAAGAATTCTTCCCGTTGTGTCAGGCAGAAGATTATGGTATCCTTAAAGGCAGAAAATGAGTAGGAGATGAGGAAATTGCTAAAGAACTTCAAGACGGAAATCAATCCGACAGTCGAGCAAAAATCAAGATTGATAAGACGATTGGTACTTGTAGATACGTTTATAATTTCTATCTTAGTCATAACAAAGCATTGTATGATGAAGGTAAGAAATTTATGACTGGTAAGAGTTTCAGCGTATGGCTTAATCGTGAATATATCCCCAATCATCCTGATAAAGCATGGATAAAAGAAGTGTATTCAAAAGCTGTAAAGAAATCTATTGAAAATGGATGTACAGCATTCATAAGGTTTTTCAAACATCAAAGCGCTTTTCCGAAGTTCAAAAAGAAAGGCAAGTCTGATGTAAGAATGTATTTCGTTAAAAATAACCCAAAGGATTGTTATTGTGAAAGACATAGAATTAAGATTCCGGCTTTGGGATGGGTACGCCTGAAAGAAAAAGGCTATATCCCAACGACTAAGGATGGATGGAAAATTAAAAGTGGTACGGTATCCATTAAAGCAGGAAGATATTACGTATCTGTCCTTGTTGAAATTCCCAATATTCAAATTACTAAGAATAACAATGAGGGCATTGGAATAGACTTAGGTCTAAAAGATTTTGCGATTGTTTCAAATGGTAAAACCTATAAGAACATCAATAAGTCGGTAAGAGTAAGGAGATTGGAAAAACAACTGCGTAGAGAACAAAGACGTCTTTCACGCAAGTATGAGAATTTAAAGAAAGGAGAGTCCACTCAGAAGAATATACAAAAACAAAAGCTGAAAGTACAGAGACTTTATCATAAGATAGACAGCATCCGTACTGATTACATCAATAAGACTATAGCAGAGATAGTGAAAACCAAACCGTCTTATATAGCAATTGAAGATTTGAATGTATCAGGCATGATGAAGAACAGACATCTGTCGAAAGCTGTTGCGTCACAGAAATTTTATGAATTTAGAACAAAGTTAAAAGCAAAATGTGATGATAATGGTATTGGATTAAGAATTGTAAATAGATGGTATCCATCTTCTAAGATGTGCCATTGTTGTGGAAGTATCAAGAAAGACTTAAAACTTTCCGACAGAATATATCGCTGTTCATGTGGCTACATGGAAGATAGGGATTTTAATTCAAGTCTTAATCTTAGAGATGCTGTAACTTACGAGGTTGCATAATCAAGCAAACGTAAGTGTGTACCGAAGGCTATTTCGGGAATTTACGACTGTGGAGTGTACAAGAACTTGTGAGTAGCGTATTGCCTGCAATCGTCAAAGCATACACATTGAAACAGTAAGAAGCATCCGCAAGGGCTTCAATTTCTCGATGCGTTTAAGTATATTTAAACATATTTTGAGTGGCAGGTCTTATGAGAAATAATAATACAAGTCCTATTGTCTATATTGGCGTACTGCTGGTGACACTGGTCATTTTGGTGGCGGCCAATATGCTGAAAAATCAATTTTCTTCAGAGAAGCCCCAGGAGGAGACCCAGATCCAGGGGGAATATGCCCTGAAGGCCGTTTATTTAAAGAAAGAGGATGGAAACAGTATTTTTGTAAATTTAACAGATGAATACCCTTTTGACGGAAATATACCGGAGGGAGAACTCTATGATGAGGATGGGAAAAAGATCACCCAGGAAGACCTGAACAGCGGAGATGTGCTGAATATCTGGGGAAACGGCGTTATCGCTGAGTCTTATCCTGCCCAGTACAACGGGATCACAAAAATGGAAAGAACCCAGCAGTCCAACCAGGAATATATTGATAAATACGGACACTATCTGGAGGAACTTTTTGTAGAAAAGGATCCCGCAGAGCTGCCTCATCTGAATGTGTGTTATACCGATGAACTGGCAGCTGCGACGGTGATGATCCCGGATCCTCTTGGCTATACCTGGACCTATACAGATGAAAGCGGGGAAAGCCAGTCGGTTACTACAGACGCGGCCCATGTTCTCCAGACAGAGCCGGTGGAAGTGAAGAAAATTTCAGAACCTATGACCATGGAACTGGAGTTTGATGAAGTGCCCGGGAATGTAAAACTTCTGGTATGGGATGAGACCCTTCTGGGACAGTACCAGGACAGTACTGACCAGATTCCGGATGGAACAGATGTGGAAGTGACAAAAAATGAAAAAGGAAATCTGGAGTTTACCGCCAAGCCCGGCTCTGTATATCTGGTGCAGGGCCAGTGGGAACAGGGAACTGTAGAATACGGATTTCGTGTAGGGCTGTCGCAATAAACATTATAGAATGCTAGAACTGTTCCGTTAATTAAGATGGGGAACATGCTGATGGAACAGTTCTGAGATATTCAGACGGCAGCTTAATAATTCAGGGAGGAAACAGAAAATGATACAGGAAGAAGATCTGTTAAGAGAAGCAAAAGAAGCAGGATTTGACAATTGCGAAATACTTTCTGCTAAGAAGATCCAGTTTGATCATTCTCTGAGAAAGTACTGTGAGATAAATTATTGCGGAAATTATGGGAATAACTATTCATGTCCACCGGAATGCGGGACTCCTGAGGAAATGGAAGAGAAGACCAGAAAATTTAAACGGGTGCTGGTACTCCAGACGGTTACTCCTGTAAAAGATATTACAGATGACCGGGAGACCAGAGTTATCAAGCACCGGCATAATCAGATGACCTGGGGACTGATCGATCAGCTTTCCGGCAAGCTGGAAGATTTTCTCCCGGCTATGGCGGGGCCCTGCCAGATCTGCGAGAGATGTGAAAAGAAGGAAGGAAACCCCTGCCGCTTTCCAAAGAGAGTGGCCTCCTGCCTTTCCGCCTACTGTGTTCAGGTGGATAAACTGGCCGAAGAATGCAGCATGCCCTACTGGTGCCAGGGAGAAGTGGCCTTTTTCAGCCTTCTGTTTTTTTCCTGATTTCCAGGGACAAATAAGGGAAAAAGGTGTATACTAGACACGTAAGAAAGATGAACATATTAGGAGAAACAAAATGGATGATAACAGAAAAGAACTGATCAGAAAAATACAGACGCTGGGAGAAGTTTATACCATTCTTTCCAGGGCTACCAGGCTGCCCTATGTGGTCTGTGATCCGGAAAGCTTTAATGACCAGGTATGGGTCTTCGAGAGCAAGGAAGATCTGGAGAAGGCGGTAAAACCTCTTACAGACAAGAAAAATCCTGTTGCCGCTATCAAAGTTGAAAATAAAAGCTATTTAAGCTTCTATACCACTTTGTATACCCTGGGGGTAAATGCTGTGGTATTCTATGAAAAGGACCGGGAAGGGACAGAGCTGGAGCTGGAAGAAATTGTAAAGAAACCGGATTTTTCCTCCCTGCCTAAAGAGAAACAGCCGTTATTCAATCCTCAGCTTCAGTTATCCGGCATTTATTTTATGCAGGAGCTGCGCAGAGGAGGGGCAAATGAAGAAAAACAGAATCTTCCGGAGCTGGAGGAAGAGGTAGCCGCAAATACCGTCAGGAGCAGATATCTGATGGCGGTGCAGAGACCGGAAAACGGACAGGATCCGAAAAATGTCCAGGTGCCCTATATTAAAAATAATCAGGGAGATATCTATCAGCCTTTATTTACAGATGCGGAAGAATTTCGGAAATTTGATAAAGAGAAAAAGCTTCAGGCCCTGCTGGTAGGCTTTGATAACCTGGAGAAGGTGCTGATCCCCGTGGCAAAAGGGGTCATCATCAATCCACAGGGATTTAATCTGATCATCCCAAAAGAAAAGATCCAGGGACTGAGACAGCGATTCGGCAAGTAGCCGGACATTTTCTGAGTATCTGATCAGGAAAGGAGAGGTTGTCGTGAAGATTGATATGCATTGCCATACACGGGAGGGTTCCCCGGATGGAAAAGTACCTATTGAACAGTATATCCGTATGCTGCGGAATCAGGGATTCGGCGGTATGCTGGTGACAGATCACGATTCTTATGGGGGATACCGGTATTGGAAGAAAAATATTAAAGGTGACAAGTATCAGGATTTTCTGGTACTGAAAGGGATCGAGTATGATACTCTGGACGCCGGACATATCCTGGTGATCATGCCGGAGACCATAAAGCTCCGTCTTCTGGAGCTTCGGGGGATCCCGGTGCAGATGCTGATCCCTATCGTCCACAATTACGGCGGCATTCTGGGACCGGCCCATCCCTGCGGGGAAAAATACATGAGTTTTATGAATGCCAAGGCCTATCAGCGGAATCCGGATATCCTGAAGGAATTTGATTTTATGGAGATTTTTAATGCCTGTGAGCCACAGTCAGTAAATGATAAAGCGAAAGCCATAGCCAAACAGTACGGCCTTCCGGGAACCGGAGGAAGCGATGCCCATAAGTCAGACTGCATCGGTCTGGCTTATACAGAGATCCCTGATGATGTGACCTGTGAGTCTGATCTGATCGCCCATATCATAAAGGGAACTCCTATGGAGTGCGGCGGTTCGATCTATACCAATACTACCAAAGAAAAAATGGGAAAGGCAAAGGGACTTTTTTCCCGTTCCTTCTGGGTGTATAACAAAGTAGGGGGCTGGAGCAAAGCCCTGAGCAGGAGCAATAAGCTGAAGAAGGGGTATGTAGAAAGAGTAGAAGTAAAAAAGGAAGAAAAGAATGAGCAAAAAAGTGATTAATGTGGCCCTTCTGGGTCTTGGAACAGTAGGTACCGGCGTGTACAAAGTCCTGAAAATGCAGCAGGAGGACATGGAAGACAAGATCGGAGCCAGGGTGGAGATCAAAAAGATCCTGGTCCGGAATCTGAAAAAGGCAGCGGCCAAGATCGAAGAGCCGGAACTTCTGACCAATAACTGGAAAGAAATCCTGGAGGACGAATCCATTGAGATCGTAATAGAAGTTATGGGCGGTATCGAACCGGCCAAAACTTATATGCTGGAGGCATTAAAATCCGGAAAGCATGTGGTGACAGCCAACAAAGACCTGGTGGCTTCCCATGGACAGGAAGTGTTGGACTGTGCGGCTGAAAATGGCCGGGACTTTTTATTTGAGGCAGCGGTAGCCGGCGGCATCCCTATTATCCGGCCTCTGAAACAGTGTCTGGCAGGAAATCATCTGTCAGAGGTGGTGGGTATCGTCAACGGTACTACCAACTTTATCCTTACGAAAATGACTCAGGAGGGCATGGAATTTGCGGAGGCTCTGGCTCTGGCTACCAGACTGGGCTATGCAGAGGCAGATCCTACTGCGGATATCCAGGGACTGGATGCAGGAAGAAAGATGGCCATCCTGGCCTCCATTGCCTTTAATTCCAGAGTGACTTTTGAGGCTGTGATCACAGAGGGGATCACGCATATTTCCGCAAAGGACATCCGCTATGCCAGAGAGCTGGGCTGTGTGATCAAACTTATGGGTCTGGCAAGAAATACAGACTCCGGTATTGAGGTGCGGGTCCAGCCTATGCTGGTTCCTCAGGATCATCCTCTGGCTACGGTAAATGATTCTTATAACGCGGTTTTCGTGAAAGGCGACGCAGTAGGAGATGCCATGTTCTATGGAAGAGGAGCCGGGGAGATGCCCACGGCCAGCGCCATAGTGGGAGATGTATTCGATATTGTGCGGAATATTCTCTTCAACTGTACCGGAAGGATCAGCTGCACCTGCTATAAGAACATCCCTGTGAAAGAGGCGGAAGATATTGAAAGCCGTTTCTTTATGCGCCTTCATGTAGATGACCGCCCCGGTGTGCTGGCGGGGATCGCCAGTGTGCTGGGAAATAATAATGTAAGCATTGCCCAGATGATCCAGAAGCACAAAGACGGGGATCTGGCGGAGATCGTAGTCGTAACATCCAAGGTAAGAGAAGGAAACTTTAATGACGCTATGATGATCGTGGAAGGATTGAATGCGGTACATAAAGTATCTTCTGTGATCCGGGTATACGGAGGCGAAAGATGACAGAAAAACTTTTTTATAAAGACAGTTATACAAAAGAATTTCAGGCCAGGGTATTGTCCTGTACCGGATCAGGGGAAAGTTATCAGGCAGTTCTTACGAGAACTGCCTTTTTCCCCGAAGGAGGAGGACAGAGCGCCGATACTGGCTTTTTTTATACAGAAGACGGCCGAGAGATCCCTGTGACAGATGTCCAGGAAAAGGATGGGATAGTTTTTCACTATATTACTTCTCCCGTAAAAGAAGGAGAGGAGATCAAAGGGAAACTGGACTTTGAGGAACGGTTTTCCAAGATGCAGCAGCATACGGGAGAGCATATCGTATCCGGGCTGGTAAACCGGCATTTCGGATATCATAACGTAGGCTTTCATCTGGGAGCCGAAGAAGTTACTATGGACTATGACGGGGTTCTCACCCAGGAGGATCTGGAACAGATCGAGATGGAAGCCAACCAGGCGGTGGCGGAGAATATCCCGGTAGTGGTCCTGTATCCAAGTGAAGAAGAATTAAAAAATATTACATACAGAAGCAAGATCGAGATTGAAGGCCAGGTGCGGATCGTTCAGATCCCCGGGTATGACAGCTGCGCCTGCTGTGCTCCCCATGTAAAAGAAACCGGGAGCATAGGCCTGATCAAGATCGTAGGCGCTATCCATTATAAAGGCGGCATGCGGGTATCTATGCTCTGCGGATTCCGGGCTCTTTCGGATTACCGGATGAAAGAACGAAATGTGGTGAAGATCTCCAATCTGCTTTCTGCAAAGCAGGAGGACACAGCTCAGGCGGTGGAACGCCTGGGACAGGAAGTAAACCGTCAGAAAGAAAAGATCAAAAACCTTCAGCAGAGGTATGTGGATCTCTGCCTGGAAGAAGCAGGAAACCAGGCTAAGACAGATCCGGGAAAAAGTATCTTTCTTTTTGTTGAAGAGCTGGATGCAGGGGCCAGAAGAAATTTTGTCAATGCGGCTATGGATATGACAGAAGGATTTGCCGGAGTTTTTGTTGGAAGTGATGAAGAAGGCTACCAGTATGTGCTGGGAAGCAGATCCCGGGATATACAGGACGCCGGAAAGAAACTGAACGCCCGTTTCCAGGGAAAGGGCGGCGGACGGCCCCCTATGATACAGGGGTCTCTCCACGGAGAAGAGCAGGCACTCAAAGAGTTTATACAAAATTTATGATATCAGGGTCAAAAGGTCTACCCTGACATCATATTAATGACAACGGAGGTACAACACTATGGAAAGAGCATGGTGGAAAGAGGCGGTGGTATATCAGATTTACCCCCGCAGCTTTATGGATTCCAACGGAGACGGGATCGGAGATCTGCCCGGGATCATCAGTAAGCTGGACTATCTGAAGGAACTGGGCATTGATGTGATCTGGCTGTCTCCCTGTTACAAATCCCCTAATGACGACAATGGCTATGATATTTCCGACTACCGGGATATCATGGATGAGTTCGGCACTATGGAGGATTTTAAAACTCTGCTGACGGGGATTCACGAAAGAGGTATGAAGCTGGTCATGGACCTGGTGGTAAATCATACTTCAGATGAGCATCCCTGGTTTGTGGAGTCCAGAAAATCCAAGGACAATCCTTACAGGGACTATTACATCTGGAGAGATCCCAAAGATGGTAAGGAGCCTAACAACTGGACTTCTTATTTTTCCGGCCCTGCCTGGGAATTTGATGAGACTACAGGACAGTATTATCTTCATCTGTTTACCAGAAAGCAGCCGGATCTGAACTGGGAAAATGAGAAGGTGCGCTATGAGATCTATGATATGATGAAGTTCTGGCTGGATATGGGCTGCGACGGATTCCGAATGGACGTGGCAAACCTTTACTCCAAGGTTCCGGGACTTCCTGACGGGATCCCCAGGAAGGGAAGGATCGGAGCGGAAAATTATCAGAACGGACCCAGGATCCACGAGTTTTTCCATGAGATGAACCGGGAGGTCCTTTCCAGATACGATATTATGACCGTAGGGGAAATGTCCGATGTCCCTCTGGATGAGGCTCTCAAATATGCAGGGAAGGATACCCATGAGCTGAACATGGTCTTCCAGTTTGAGCATGATGACCTGGATACCGTAGACGGGGAGAGATGGGCTTATCGGAAAGTGCCTCTGCCGGAATTAAAGGCAGTCCTCAGTAAATGGCAGGTGGCCATGAACGGAAAGGCATGGAACAGCCTTTACTGGACCAATCATGACCAGCCAAGAACCGTTTCCAGAAGAGGCAATGACAGGGAATACCGGAAAGAGAGCCAGAAGCTCCTTTATACTATGCTGATGACTATGCAGGGGACTCCTTACATCTATCAGGGAGAAGAGATTGGCATGACCAATGTTTCTTTTGACTCTATTGAAGACTATGATGATGTGGAGATCCACAACTGCTGGAAAGAAAGAGTCATAAAGGGCGGGGAAGATCCCGAGAAACTCTTAGACGGTATCCGCTACCGGGCAAGAGACAATGCCAGAACTCCTATGCAGTGGAGTGATGAGGAAAACGGCGGTTTTACCACCGGAACTCCCTGGTTGAAGGTAAATCCCAACTACAAAGAGATCAATGTAAAAGAAGCTCTGGCAGACGAGGATTCTATCTTTCATTACATGCAGAAGCTGATCCGTATGAGAAAAGAGAATCTTATTGCGGTATACGGGGATTTTAAAGAATATGAGCCGGATAATCAGCAGCTATATATTTACGAGAGGAATGATCAGGACCAGAAAATGTTTGTAGTGCTGAATTTTTCGGACCAGGAAGCTGCTTTTACAATGCCGGAAGAATGGGAGAAAGAAAAGACAAAATTCCTCATCGGAAACTATCCGGAGAAGCCATTGGAGAGCCGGGCTTTTGCTCCCTGGGAAGCAGCTGTTTATATCAGATAGAGAAGGGGATACAGAGGCTGAAGAGAAAATCTATTTGAGCGGGAAACCAGTTTTTGAAAAACAGTTTGGTATAGGAGTGAAAAAATGACAGAGTCTGTAACGGGAAAAACCAAGACCAGATATTACCTTGTAGATGCTCTGCGGGGTCTTGCCCTGATCAACATGGTCCTTTATCATTTTTCTTATGATATTTTTGTTATATACGGGCAGAACCCTGACTGGCTGGGATCGACCGCTTCTTTCCTCTGGCAGCAGGGGATCTGCTGGAGTTTTATCCTGATCTCCGGTTTTTCCTGGAGATTCGGAGCTGCCAACAGTCTGAAAAGAGGTCTGCTCCTTAATGGTCTGGGCCTGCTGATCACCGCTGTGACCTGGCTGGCTATCCCGGATGAAGTGATCCTTTTCGGTATCCTTAATTTTATTGGATGCGGGGTGTTACTGACCATTCCTTTTTCAAAATCAGGAGAAAAGATCCCGCCTCTTCTGGGAGCCGGGATCTGTCTGATACTGTTTGCTCTGACTTATCATATTCAGAACGGCTATCTCCAGATAGGGGGAGAAATCTTGCGTCTCCCGGATGGATTGTACTCCGGTATTTTCACAATTCTGGGATTTCCGGGACCGGGATTTTATTCCAGTGATTACTTTCCTGTGCTGCCCTGGATCTTCCTGTACTGGACAGGATGGTTTTTGTATCCTGTTCTTATGAAAAGCAAAGGAATCCGGAGCTTACTAAGCGTCCGGATCCCTTTACTGTCAGTTATCGGAAGGAAAACCATCTGGGTATATGTACTTCATCAGCCCATTCTCATGGGAATCTGTATCTTATTGTCCTCATTCTTTCTGTAATCTCAGAATGATCAGACAAAGCTACGGAGCTGTTGCACTAAATATTCTCAATCATGATTAATGCGACAGCTTCTTCTTTTTTCCGGTAAGTGCAAAGACGCCTAAAGAGCAGCAGATCACAGCTACAGCTAGCACTGCCAGAAGATAGAAGGAATACTGAGTACCCTGGGCAGTGGCTGTTGCCAGATCGTCAGGAAGCTTTGCCTGGGAGGCCGCTACTATGGTGGTGATAATGGAGGTGCCAATGGCGCCTGCCAGCTGCTGAAGGGTATTGATCACTGCGTTTCCGTCAGGATTTAACTCCGGAGTCAGCTGTTTTAAGCCGTTGGTCATGGTGTTTCCTACAGAGAAGCCCTGACCGAAGGCAAAGAATATATAGAATACGATAAAGGTTCCAATGTTCAGCCGTAAAGCAAAGATACTGAAGCATACCGTTGCCAGGATAATACAGAAGTTACCGGAAAGGATAGGCTTCTTTGCTCCGAAACGGTCCAGGATCCTGCCGCTTATAGGAGAGAGGATAGCGCCGATGATACAGCCGGGAAGGAGAAGGCACCCTGCCAGGAAGGCTTCTTCACCAAGTACAAGCTGGGCATAGTTGGGGATCAGGAATCCAAGTCCCAGACAGATAAACTGAATGAAAACAAGGACCAGTACACTGAGGCTGAAAGGAATGCAGCAAAATACCCGGATATCGATCAGGGGTGTTTCGCTTTTTTTACATTTCAGACAGAATATCGCGATACAGATAATGCTGGCTGCCAGAAGTCCCAGTACCTGGACGCTGATCCATCCTGCGCCTGAGGCTGTACTGGTGGCAAAGATAAAGCAGGCGAAGCCTGCAGCCAGAAATATGTAGTCCAGCCACTGGAAAGAAATTTTTTCTGTTTCTGTTACCTGACGGATAGAAAAAACTCCCAGGAAAAAGGAGAGCAGGAGCAATGGGATCAGAGAGATGAAGATCATTCTCCATCCGAAATTGCTTACTAACATACCTCCAACGGAAGGTCCTACAGCAGGAGCCATGGCTGTGATCAGGGAGGCAATTCCCATCATCAGTCCCAGTTTTTCGGCAGGAACCTGTTCCAGTACGATATTAAACATCAGAGGCAGGGCGATACCTGTTCCCACACCCTGGATCAGACGGCCCAGAAGCAGGAGGGAAAATACCGGGGTAACAGCAGCCATTATGGTTCCGATCAGGAACAGGCAGATGGCAGTGACAAATAATTTCTTTAAGGTAAAGCGTTTTTTCAAATAAGAAGATGCAGGTATGATCATAGCCAGAATAAGAAGGTATCCGGTAGTGATCCACTGCACGGTAGAAGTTCCGATGCCGAATTCTTCCATCAGAGTAGGGAAGGTAACATTCATGGCAGTTTCCACTACTACGCCGGAGAAGGACATGATCCCTGCGGCAATGATGGAAAAGATCAGCTTCGCATCAATTTTCTTTTCTGATTCATTCATTTTCTTCTATTTCCTTTCTTTTTTCCTTGTGGGCGGTAATATCCAGATTTTTCATGATCTCCAGTACCCGGTGAATGGTATTTGCGGCTGCAGAGAGATCTTCCGGAGAAATGTTCTGGAAATTACTCGCCAGCCAGGAGTGATATCCTCCTACATAAAAATCATAGTATTTCTGCCCTAAAGGCGTCAGAGCTATGTGAACGATCCTTTTGTCTTCCTGGTCAGGAATTTTGGTGAGAACCTTCAGCTTTTCCAGTTCCTGGATCACTTTGGTGATACTTGGCCTGGTAACGCCCAGCAGTTTACTTACATCGCTGACCATCACCTGTTCCTGGCACTGACTTAACTGAAACACTGCGTCGATCACATAGATATGCCTGGGAGACATCCCTTTGGGAAGAGGAGGCATCAGTTCCGTAATGCGCTTGGCTTCCTGGCAGGCAGAGAGAAACTCCTTTACATCAGATATTTCCATGTGTTATTCCTCCTTTCTGAATTTGATTACCATAAATAATTATCTTTAGTAATTATTTGAGATAATTATATGAAGGTATAGAAGGGATGTCAAGAGAAAAAGAAAAAATGCTGTGCCTCAGCCTTTATAGGCCGCTGCACAGCAGGATTTTTTGAGATAATTCTTCCAGCACCTGTCCACGTCTTCCCAGGATGCGGACTGCCAGGTCTCCCTGGGGCAGCCGGGTAATACCTCCGGTGATATCCGAAGTATTTTCCAGAAAATCTGTAACTTTGGATACAAAGCTTTCAGGATCTTCTGGCGGAGTAAGGAAGATACAGGCCAGATGAGTATAGGACTCATACATTCCCATACTGTCCATAGAGAAAAGTACAGGATCATACCGGGTATTGTCCCGGTAGATCAGTTTTCCTTTTCTGTAGATCCGGACCAGATTGTGGTAGAAACGATAGGCAAATTTTTCTCCTCTGGCGTATCGTCCGCAGGAAAGGATCTCACTCATAAAGAACCGGGAGCTTTCATCCTCCAGCCGGATCTCCATGGTATTTTCAAAGGCAGAGCCTTTAAAAGGGATCATAGGCTGAGGATGGAAGAAAAAGGTGCCCCCTTTCTCTACGAAAACAGAGGTATGTCTGCCGGCCTTTCCTTCTTCCATATAATGGACCTTATCGTAGGACTGGGAGATAAATTCGGTCCTGGCGCCTTCTTTTATATGAAAAGAAAATTCCTGGAGATCTCCCGCCATGATCCCGGGAGAAGCAGCCAGCATCATGACCTGGATCCCGCCGCCTTTCAGGGGAAAGGGCTGCATGATCTTAAAGGGAGAAGTATAGGAAAAGTCTTCCAGTATGGTCTGGCCCTCCCGGGTACCGGCGGTAATGGAAAAGCGGGAGACTTTTCCATAGGGATTTTTTTCTTCTGGCATTACATTCCCTCCAAAAGTACGTTTTTCTTGATCCATTCCACTACCTGATCCACATGTTCGCCGCTGCGGATGTTCGTGAACAGGAAAGGACGGTCGCCACGCATTTTTTTGGAATCTCTTTCCATAACTTCCAGGCTTGCCCCTACATAGGGAGCCAGGTCGATCTTATTGATCACCAGCAGATCGGAACGGGTGATCCCGGGACCTCCTTTTCTGGGGATCTTGTCGCCTTCTGCCACATCAATGACAAAGATGGTGGCGTCAGCCAGTTCCGGGGAGAAGGTAGCGGAAAGGTTGTCTCCGCCGCTTTCTATGAAAAACAGCTCAATATCCGGAAATTTTTCCGCCATTTCTTCTACAGCTTCCAGATTCATGGAAGCGTCTTCCCGGATCGCTGTGTGAGGACAGCCGCCGGTTTCCACGCCGGTGATCCTTTCCAGAGGCATGATACTGTTTTTCGCCAGGAATTCCGCATCCTCTTTGGTATAGATATCATTGGTGATAACACCGATACTGTAATCTTTGGCCATGCGCCGGGTAAGGGCTTCTATGAGAGCGGTCTTACCGGAACCGACAGGGCCGGCTACGCCGATTTTTACATAAGACATAATTGTGTTCCTTCTTTCTATGTTTACTATGAGAGCCCGGCCGAAAGGAGAAGAGGTCCGGGTCTTTCATGCATAAAGGAGTCCGCAGAGGCGGACAGGAAAGTCTGACACAGGAATATCCCTGTATCAGGACATATACAGCCGGGAATACAGACTTTCATGCTGGATCGCCCGCAGGTCAAAGCCGGGGGCAGAAGCGCAGAACATTTCTTCTCCCGCTGTAGTCACAAGAAAAAGAACTTCTTCCAGAACCTGGTGGAGGGAGAGAAGGATCTTCTGTCCCTCTGACTGGCTCAGAGGAATGGTCTTTACACAGTTTGTGACCATAGCAGAGGTCTGGGCATAAAGAAAGGCTGCCATAGAATCCTCCAGAGGGATCCCGGCGGCACAGCAGAAAACTCCGTAAGCACAGGGATGACTGGTTACTTTTCCCCG
>DXIQ01000048.1 GCA_019112785.1 Candidatus Blautia stercorigallinarum | reverse complement strand
TGCCATAGGAATTTTGCCCATTTTCAAGGCAGACGAAAGAGGCGTACTGGACGTACGCCGACTGAGGATAACGCCGAAAATGAACAAAATTACATGGCAGAGGCGTTTGGTCCCTTGTACACTGAGGGTATCCTTTTTCAATGAAAATCCTCTTGACCTTTATACCCCTATGGGTATAATATACATATACCCCTATATGTATATTATAAAAAGAAAGAAGGTGACCTATGATCACATCTATGAAGAATCTATTTCTCAATGAAACAAAAAGAAGTATCTTATTCCTTATTGTCTCCGGTATTTCCCTGCTGGTCAGTTTCCTGGAACCGGAAGGCGTTGTTTTCGACACAGCCTGGATCGCTATTCTCCTTTGTGGCATTCCTATTATCAAAGAAGCTATAGAAGGCCTTGTCACACGGTTTGATATTAAAGCGGATGTACTGGTATCTCTGGCTCTCATCGCTTCGGTGATCATCGGAGAGATCTTTGCCGCCGGCGAGGTAGCTTTTATCATGCAGATCGGTTCTCTCTTAGAGGAACTTACCGTAGCCAGAGCCAGGGCAGGTATTGAAAAACTGGTGCATCTTACCCCATTAACTGCCCGAAAGATCCTGAACGGCCAAGAGATCATCCTGCCGGCTAAAGAGGTTGCTGTAAATGATATACTCCGGGTCCTGCCCGGGGAAACCATCCCTGTAGACGGGATGATCCTCTCCGGGGAGACCTCTGTAAATCAGGCAGTTATGACAGGGGAATCTCTTCCTGTAGACAAAGGGCCGGGAGACGAAGTATCCAGCGGAACTGTCAATCAGTTCGGATCCTTTGATATGAAAGCATCCAGAGTTGGAGAAGACAGTTCTATCTGGCGGATGATCCGTCTAGTACAGTCTGCTGACGCAGGAAAGGCCAGGATCGTAAGGCTGACAGACCGGTGGGCCACCTGGATCGTTGTCATTGCCTTAACTGCCGGGGCCCTTACCTGGCTCATATCCGGCCAGATCATCCGGGCTGTGACCATACTGGTAGTCTTCTGCCCCTGCGCCCTGGTGCTGGCAACTCCCACTGCCATCATGGCAGCTATCGGAAATGCCACAAAGCATGGTTTCCTGGTAAGAGAAGGAGACGCCCTGGAACGTCTGGCTCAGATATCCAAGGTTGCCTTTGACAAGACCGGAACCCTCACATACGGCAAACCTCAGGTTGCCGCCGTGGAAAGTTTCTTACCGGATATCTCTGAAGAAAAGCTGTACCGCCTTGCCGCAGAAACAGAGCTCCGCTCGGAACATCCTCTTGGCAAAGCAGTGGTCCAGGGATATAAAGAGACCTATCCCAAAAAAAATCTGAATACGCCGGAGGCCTTTTCCATGCTTCCCGGTAAAGGCGTAAAGGCTGTGGCAGATCATATGGAGATACTGGCAGGAAATGCCTCTCTTCTGGAGGAAAACCATATCTCCATACCAGAAAAAGCCCTGAGTTGTGCAGCCTCCTATATACAAAAAGGCTGTACCCTGATCTATCTGGGAATTGAAAAGAACTTTGGAGGATTTACCGCACTTTGGGATACCTTAAGAGAAACGGCACCGGAAATGATCTCCCGGCTGAAGCAGCTGGATCTTACCCCTGTACTGATGACCGGGGATCATGAAAACGCTGCCAGGAACATTGCAGATCAGCTGCATATTGATGAAGTCCATGCCGGCTGTCTCCCGGAGGATAAGCTGAATTACATAGCCGCCTCCCAGGAGAAAAAAGAAATGGTATGTATGATCGGAGACGGAATTAATGACGCGCCTGCGCTGAAAAAAGCCCATGTCAGCATTGCCATGGGCGGAGTTGGAAGCGATATTGCCGTAGACGCGGCAGATATTGCTCTGGTCAATGATGATATCAAAGAACTGCCTCACCTGGTGTCACTATCCAGAAGAATGATGACTACTATAAAATGTAATCTGACCTTTTCTATGACTCTGAATTTCATAGCCATTATCCTGGCCATCACCGGAATCCTGAACCCGGTGGTAGGCGCTCTGGTCCATAATGCAGGATCTGTGCTGGTGATCATTAATTCCAGCCTGCTGCTGACCTATAGAAAAAAATAATCCTGGAAAAATCCCCTGGAAGTTACCCGGACAACCGTCTGCCCCAGTGTACTGTATCACTGGCATTTTCCATAATGATACAGTACGCCAGAAACTCCCAGGGGAATTTTTATGGTTCTGTTTTCATACCTCTTCTGCTGTTTCTTCCAGCAGATCTAAGATTTGTCCGATCCCTTTTTTCCCAAAAGAAATCCGGCTGTCGTTTATGATCAGGCAGGGAACGCTCATGATCTGATACTTTTCTTTCAGATCCGGATAATGAGCCAGATCAAACATTTCCGCTGTGACCATAGGATTTTCCAGAGCGATCTTCTGGGCCGCCATGACCACATCCGGACACATGGTACAGGACAGGGAAACTGCGATCTTCAGATCCGTCTTTCTGGTGATCTTCCGGATCCGCTGCCGGATATCCTCTCCCATAGGCTGGCCGGGGCCTGCTCCATTATAAAGAGCGATAATAAAAGAATTAAATTCATGGCCTCCGGGAACTCCGTGGAATTCTGCCCCAAGATAATTTCCCTGGCTGTCGCAGATCCGCAGAGAAGGGCAGGTTATTTCTTCTGCTCCGG
Source organism: Candidatus Blautia stercorigallinarum (assembly GCA_019112785.1). GTDB lineage: Bacteria > Bacillota > Clostridia > Lachnospirales > Lachnospiraceae > Blautia > Blautia stercorigallinarum. Next base: position 14,610 of record DXIQ01000048.1, on the reverse strand, counting down.
CCCTCTGTATCTCATAACGGACCTTTCCACTTAAAGGTTCCATTTCCCGGACAAATCCTTCCACCTCCCGGGACAAAGAAGACGCATCCAGATAAACCTTTACCAGGATTTCCTTTTCAAACCTGGCAAATACCGGAGCCAGAGATTCTTTCATCTCTCCTGTAAGAAAGCCTTCCTCACCGGCAGATGTTTTTTTCTTTTCTTCCCCCTGGATCGGCTTTTTTATCTCTGTTATGTTTCTTCTCTCTCTTTTGATCCCCAGCTTCTGATACATGGAGAAAAGATATTTTTCCATGGAGGCGGCAGCTACTGCCCCGTCGGATACGGCTGTGACTACCTGACGCAGTTCCTTCTCGCAGACGTCTCCTGCGCCGTAAACTCCGGGCACATTAGTCTCCTGCTTCCGGTTTACCAGAAGGTAGCCATTACCACTGACCTTTACCTGATCCCGGAACAATTCTGTGGCCGGAACATAGCCTGCAAAAACAAAGATCCCCAGGTTTTCTCCCGCCTCTGCCTGAACAGTGAAGGTTTCCCCGGTGTCTTTCTTTCTGAGGACCACATATTCCAGCATGTCCCTTCCTCCGGCTTCTGTGATCTCCGTTTCAAAGGATACGGAAATATCCGGATGGGCCAGAAGTTCCTCTACAGCAGGTCCGGCGCAGCTGAATTGTTTTCCTCTTACCACTACAGTGATCTTTCTGGCATATCTGGTAAGGAAAAGGGCTTCCTCCACCGCTGCAAATCCGCCGCCCACTACAAAAATGTCTTTCCCTGTAAAGAACTCTCCGTCACAGGTGGCGCAGTAAGCCACTCCTCTGCCCCGGAATTCTTCTTCTCCCGTAAATCCCGCCTTTCTGGGGCTTGCTCCTGTGGCAAGGACCACTCCCAGGGCCTGGAGCTCACCTTTATCTGTCAGGATTTTTTTCTTATCTCCTTCCAGAACAAGACCGGTTACCTGGGCTTTCAAAAATTCAGCGCCAAAGTTCTGAGCCTGTTTTCTCATCTCTTCTGTTAGTTTTTTCCCGTCTGTATGAAGGACTCCGGGGTAGTTGACCACCTCTGAGGTAATGGTGATCTGTCCTCCCATGGTCTCTTTTTCAATGACCAGGACCCGATACCGGGCTCTGGCCAGATAAATGGCAGCGGCAAGCCCTGCCGGGCCGCCGCCGATGATCACGCCGTCATAAAATTTATCTGACATTATAACAATCCTACTAAATCAAGACTTGGTTTCAGTGTCTCTGCTCCAGGCTGCCATTTTGCCGGGCAAACCTCATCTCCATGTTCTGCTACGAACTGAGAAGCCTGGACTCTGCGGAAGATCTCGTCTGCGTTTCTTCCTACATTTCCTGCAGTCACCTCGTAAGCCACGATCTCTCCCTGGGGATTCACGATAAAATCTCCTCTTTCTGCCAGCCCGTCTTCTTCGATCATCACGTCAAAGTCTCTGGCCAGTTTTCCTGTAGGATCTGCCAGCATAGGATACTGGATCTTCCGGATCCGCTCAGAAGCGTCATGCCATGCTTTATGCACGTAATGAGTGTCACAGGAAACGGAATAAACATCACAGCCGATCTTCTGGAATTCTTCATATTTATTGGCCAGGTCTTCCAGCTCTGTAGGGCAAACAAAGGTAAAATCTGCGGGATAGAAGAAAAATACACTCCACCGTCCCAGGATATCTTCCTGTGTCACTTCCTTAAATTCTCCATTTACATAGGCCTGTACTTTAAAATCACTTACTTTTTTACCGATTAATGACATCTGTTGTCCTCCTTATTTTTTGATATTAAATGCGTCAAAACCCGGATAGCAGGCTGCTTCTTTCAGCTCTTCCTCAATCCTCAGCAGGCGATTGTATTTGGCAACTCTTTCGCTTCTGCTGGGGGCTCCGGTCTTGATCTGACAGGTATTTAAAGCTACAGCCAGGTCAGCGATGGTAGTATCTTCTGTCTCTCCGGAGCGGTGGGAGGAAATAGCGGTGTACCCTGCCTTATGTGCCATTTTAATGGCTTCCAGGGTCTCTGATACGGAACCGATCTGATTCAGCTTGATCAGGATGGAATTGCCGCAGCCCATAGAAATTCCTTTGGAAAGTCTCTGGGTATTGGTAACAAAAAGATCGTCTCCTACCAGCTGTACCTTGTCTCCCAGCTCTTTTGTCAGCATCTGCCAGCCTTCCCAGTCTTCCTCATCCAGGCCGTCTTCGATAGAGTAGATAGGATATTTCTCACAAAGTCCTTTCCAGTGCTCTACCAATTCCGCGGAAGTGAATTTTTTTCCGCATTTCGGAAGAATATACTCGCCTTTCTTCTCCCCTTTCCACTCGCTGGAAGCCGCGTCCATAGCCAGGACAAAGTCTTTCCCAGGCTCATATCCTGCCATCTTTACAGCCTCCAGGATATACTGGATGGCTTCTTCGTCGCTGGCAAGATCCGGCGCAAAACCGCCCTCATCTCCTACAGAAGTAGCCAGTCCTTTTGACTTCAGAAGAGCCTGAAGGCTGTGGAAAACCTCTGTACACCAGCGAAGGCCTTCCTTAAAGCTGGGGGCTCCTGCCGGCATAATCATAAACTCCTGGACATCTACTGTATTTGCTGCATGAGCGCCGCCATTTAAGATATTCATCATGGGAACCGGCAGCTTGTTTCCTGAAATACCGCCAAGGAAACGGTAAAGCGGGATCTGAAGAGACGCTGCCGCAGCTCTGGCGCATGCAATAGAAACTGCCAGGATAGCGTTGGCTCCCAGATCAGATTTATCGTTAGTTCCATCTAACCTAATCATAGCATTATCTATACCATAGGTGTCTGAAGCATCCATCCCTGTAAGGGTCTGGCAGATTGCCGTATTGATATTTTCTACCACCTTTAAGACTCCCTTTCCCTGGAAACGGTCTTTGTCCTTATCTCTCAGCTCCAGAGCCTCAAACTCTCCTGTAGAGGCGCCGCTTGGAGCTGCAGCCAGAGCAACGGTCCCGTCTGCCAGATATACCTGGGCTTCCACAGTAGGATTTCCTCTGGAGTCAATGATCTCCCTTCCGATTACTTTTTCAATGGTCAGATTATTCTTCATCTCTGAAATACCATCCTTTCTATATCTTTTATCCGCCTGCCAGGCAGCCAGATTCCGGCAAGGTCCTTCTGCCAAAAGGTGTCCAGTCTTTTCCCAGAAGAACCTGTTTTAAAATGATTATTCACATGAGTTAGTTGTTGCTAACCTATTTGTAGGATAACATTCCTGACACAGGAAGTCAAGAATTATTTAGCGGAATTTCAGAATGTACATCTAAGACTGCGATTCACTACCCGCCAACTACGGCCCGGAATGGAGGAAATCAGAAGCGGGGCAATAGAAATTTCCCCTCATTTCGGCCTGAAAGTGAGGAAATTAAAAATGGGAGGTAGTAGCGGCCAGGCGACTACGGCAGAAAATTAAGAAATCGCTAAATTGGGGGTAGAAGCGGCCGGGTGGCTACGGCAGGAAATCAAGAAATCGCTAAATAGGAGGTAGAAGCGGCCGGGTGACTACGGCAAAAAACCAAAAAATCGCTAAATTGGGGGTAGAAACAGCCAGGTGACTACGGCAAAAAATCAAGAAATCGCTAAATTGGGGGTAGAAACAGCCAGATGACTACGGCAGAAAAGCAAAAAATCACGGAATAGGGGGTAGAAACACCCTTGCGACTACAGCAGGAAACCAAAAAATCGCTAAAATAGCGGTAGAAGCGGCTGAAAAAATGCCGCCGGAAATTTGATAATTCAATTTCCGGCGGTACTCACCCGATATATGTTCTTATCAGCAGAAATTTATAAAACTATTATTTTTCCCTAAGCAGCCTTTGTCAGTTCCCGGTTATTTCCGGTTTTTCTGATAAATGATATACAGCCCCTTTAACAGCAGATTATCGTCTAAGATTACTTTTCTTCTGCAGTAGGGAACGATCCTTTTGGCCAGCCCTCCTGTGGCGATGACTGTGGCCTTCTCTCCAAGTTCTTCTTCCAGCCGGTCAATGATCCCGTCCATGGCTGCCGCAGCGCTGTAGATCACACCGCTTTTCATACATTCCACTGTGTTCTTCCCGATAATATGCTCCGGCGCCTCCAGGCTGATACCTCCAAGCTGAGAGGCATGGGCAGTGAGAGAATCCAGAGATACCCCGATCCCCGGATAGATCATTCCGCCTACGTAATTCTTATTCCGGTCAATGACGCAGACCGTATTGGCAGTACCCATATCAAAGATCAGCAGGGGCACCGGATATTCAGCGATCCCTGCCACAGAGTCCACCACCAGATCACTGCCCAGCTGGGCCGGGTTGTCGATCCGGATATTCAGGCCGGTCTTAATACCTGCTCCTACGATCAGGACTTCCTTTTTCAGTATTTTTTCCACTGCCAGCTTTGCCGCCCTGGTTACCTGGGGAACCACGGAGGAAATGATCCCTCCTTCTAACTGGTCCTTGCGGATATGATAAAGGTCCAGGACATTCTTAATATCAATGGCATATTCCAGCTCTGTCTTGGTGTGGACAGTAGAGAGCCTCTCTACGAAAATACACTCTCCCTTCTGGATACATCCAATGACGATATTTGTGTTTCCAATATCAATCGCTAAAATCATAAGTAAAACCTAATCTTTCCCTGATACTTTTTTTCATCAGCACACGGCCGATAAAGAAGGTCAGGATTCCTGCCACAATGGCTTCCGGAACCCCGTTGATCCCGATAACAGATAAGATGAATCCGTATACGGCCTGTACCGCCACCTCATTGGCCGCCGCATAAGCCTCTCTGAAAAACAGAAAGATCATATTCATGACCAGCAGAGTATTGACCAGGGCTCCTGAAATTCCTGCCAGGATCAGTCCCAAGTTGGAAACGCCTTTGCCTGTCCCGAATTTTTTCACTCCCTTGTAAACAAAATAGGGAACAACTCCCACCAATATCCTGGGAACGAAGCAGATAATGATACTTCCGATCCCGCCGCTGAATTCCCCCAGATTATAAAAGGGAGTAAAAACAAAGGATGTGACTGTCGGATTCATGGTATTGTTAATGAAACTGGTAAGACCAAAAAGAAATCCCAGGCCCGCTCCCTTTTTGGGCCCCAGGAGCAGGGACGCCAGTATAACGGGGATGTGGATAATAGTGGCTCTTGTAAATCCCAGCGGGATATATCCGAGAAAAGGGGTAAAAGCCATGATCACAATGATCGCCCCGAAAATAGCGGTCTGCACCATACTTCTGATCTGTCTTCTGTTATCTCCAGGCATCCGCCTGGCTGCTGTGTTCTGATAATTTTTCATAATTGCCTCCTTGTTATCGTTCTTTTCTGAGATACAATACTTTTGGCACAGAAATTTCTTTCTGCTTTAGTTCTTAAAGGTTCAGGCCTGATCTTCTGCCTGAGCCATGCTCTTTAAGATCTGGTCCAGAATTTTTAAGGCTGCCTCCTCTTTTAACATCTTTTCAAGTGAAACTTCCTCATTTTCTGTGATCATGGTGATCACATTGGTATTTCCGGCAAATCCTGCCCCTTCTACCTTAAGATTATTCGCCACGATCATGTCCAGATTTTTGCTTTTCAGTTTTTTCCTGGAATTTTCCAGCATATTCTCTGTCTCCATGGAAAACCCGCACAGGAATTGCCCCTGTTTCTTATGCTCTCCCAGATATTTAAGAATATCCCTGGTCCTTTCCATTTCCAGGGAAAGATCCTCTCCCTGTTTCTTCACCTTTTCCCGGCTGACAGTTTTTGGCCGGTAATCCGCCACTGCCGCCGCTTTGATGATAATGTCCTGTTCTCCTTCCCGGCTGGTCACTTCCTGGAACATCTCCTCTGCCGTCACTACCGGAACAGTCTGAACAAATTCCGGCGGTTCAATGGCGACAGGTCCGGATACCAGCGTAACCTGGGCCCCTCTTAACATTGCCATTTTTGCCAGGGCATAACCCATTTTTCCGGAAGAGTGGTTGGTAATATACCGTACCGGATCAATGGATTCCTGAGTAGGTCCTGCAGTGACCAGGATCTTTTTTCCCTCCAGGTCTTTTGGAAAGGCGATTTCCTTTAAGATATACTGGAGGAGAAGCTCCGGTTCCGGCATTTTTCCCTGGCCGGTGTCTCCGCAGGCCAGATAACCGGAGGCCGGGCTGATCACCTCATAGCCGTAATGTTCCAGTGTTTTCAGATTATCCTGGACAATGGGATTTTCAAACATCTGGGTGTTCATAGCCGGCGCAACGATCTTTTTGCAGCGGCAGGCCATCACTGTGGTAGTCAGCATATCATCGGCAATACCGTGGGCGATCTTTCCGATCACATTGGCCGAAGCAGGCGCTACCATAACGACATCTGCTTTTTTTGCCAGCGCCACATGCTCCACATTGTACTGAAAGTTCCTGTCGAAAGTGTCGATCAGGCACTTATTTCCCGTCAGAGTCTCAAAAGTAATAGGATTGATAAAGTTCTCTGCGTTTTCTGTCATCAGCACATGTACGTCTGCATGAAGCTTTTTCAGGGCGCTGGCAAGGGAAGCGATCTTGTATGCGGCAATGCTTCCTGTCACTGCCAGCACAACTGTTTTACCTTTCAGCATAATTTTACCCCTTTTCCTTTTTTCGTGAACTGCCCCTTTGGGGCTGGTTCCGTTTCCGTTCCATTATAGGGGATTCCTGTGAAAAAAGCAATTCTTTCTCTCATATAAATGACAGGCTACCTGATGATCCTCCGATATGTTCTTCAGGGCCGGTTTTATCTTCCGGCAGATTTCCATACACTGCCTGCACCGGTTCTGGAAAGGACAGCCCTCCGGTATATTCAAGGGACTGGGTGCTTCCCCTTCTATATTTTTAATAGGTTTGCCAAAGTCCATATGCAGATCAAAGACAGCTCCCATCAAAGCCTGTGTATAAGGGTGAAGGCTTTCTTTGCCAATCCGCTCTCCCGGAAGGACTTCCATAATGTTTCCCAGATACATAACTGCCACCTGATGAGCCACTGACTGGACCAGGGCAATATCATGACAAATAAAACCATAGGCAATATTTTTTTCTTTCTGAAGCCGGACCAGCAGTTCTATCACAGTCTTCTGAACGGAAACATCCAGAGCAGAAGTAGCTTCGTCACAGATAATGATCTCCGGTTCCAGAGCCAGTGCCCTGGCAATTCCTAACCGCTGCCGCTGGCCTCCGCTCATATTATGGGGATACCGCCAGATAAAGTCATCTGGAAGTTCCACCATTTCCAACAGCTTTCTGGCCGCAGCCTCTTTTTCCTTTTTCCGGATACGCTTAAAATTCAGCAGAGGTTCACAGACAATGTCCATAACTCTCATCCTGGGACTGAAAGCCGCAGAAGGATCCTGGAATACCATCTGGATATTCTGCCTGTGCTGCCTGAGAGCCTCTCCTTTTAATTTCCCCATATCCTTTCCCCGATAGAGGATTTCCCCCTGGTCAGGTTTCTCCAGAGAGGCCACCATACGCATAAAGGTGCTCTTTCCACAGCCGCTTTCCCCTACGATTCCCAAGGTACGGCCCCGGTACATATTCAGGCTGATATCCCGGTTTGCCACCAGAGTCCTTCCTCCCGAAGCCGGATATTTTTTTGTAACATGTTTTGCTTCCAATATCAATTCATGAGTTTCAGACAAATCGATAACCTCCTATCGAAGGAACACTGTCAAGCAGTTTCTTAGTATAAGTATTTCCTGTATGACGGAGGAGTTCCTCTCTGGTACCGGTATCCACCACACGGCCGTCTTTCATAACAAGGATCTTATCTGCCATATAGGTGGCCACTCCCAGATTATGGGTAACTACAAGAATACTGGTGTCATATTTCTCCCGCAGCTCCATCATCTGCCGGACGATCTGGGCCTGGGTAGTCACATCCAGGGCGCTGGTAGGCTCGTCTGCCAGCAGCAGTCTGGGCTGAAAAGTCATGGCCATGGCAATGCCCACTCTCTGGCGCATTCCCCCGGAAAGCTGAAAAGGATAGCTTTTCATTATGTTATCCGCTTCCGGAAGTCCCATTTTCTCCAACATTTCCAGGCATTTTTCATAAGCTTCTTTTTTGGGGATTTTTTGGTGGGTGCGGATATACTCCACATACTGGGCGCCGATCTTCCGGATGGGATTGATCATGGCTCCGGAATCCTGAAAGATCATGGAAATCTCCGTCCCCCTAAGCTTTCTCCACTGGTCTTTGGAATACTGAAGGAGAGATTTTCCCTCAAACCGGATATCTCCTCTGCTTACGTGTCCTCCCCCTGGAAGACAGCCCAGCACTGCCCGGATCACCGTGGTCTTCCCGCTGCCGCTTTCTCCTACGATACTGATAATCTCTCCTTTTTTCATCTCCAGGTTTATATCCTGTACCGCGGGAGCCGGATTCTTTCCATATGTAACTGAAACATCCTGTATCCTCAGCATCCCATCTCCTCCTTTCTCCCTTTTCATCTTTTACTCGGCCGGCCGGATCTTGGTAGTGATCCAGTAGTAATCCATAGGAGTGATATCCGCCCCGGTAACAGTTTCTGCTCTGCTGGCAAAGGTGCTGTTATAATATCCGTGGACTAAAGTAGCCCCGTCATCAATAAGGATCTGCTGAAGCTCAACAATCAGCTCCTGCTGCTGATCCGGATCTGTCTCAGCCAGCAGCTGCTCATACAGTGCGTCATATTCCGCATTTGCATAGTATCCGTAGGTAGCAGAATTTTTTGAATAAAAGTTTCCCAGGAATCCGGTAGGGTCTCCTGTAGGCACCACGATAGCATTTGAAGTGATCAGATCAAAGCTTCCTGCGCTCTGATTTGCCAGAGCAGTATCATAGTCCTGGACAGTCACGGTACAGCCGATCCCTATAGACTCCAGTGTTATAGACACTGCCTGGGCGAATTCGTCCAGATTACGGCTGGAATAGGCGATATAATTCAGGTTGATATTTTCCCCCTCCAGTTCCCGGTATCCGTCTCCGTCTGTATCTACAATACCGGCCTCATCCAGGACCTCCACTGCTTTATCCAGATTGTAGGCATATGTGTCCGTCAGCTGGTCATAACCGTAGGACAGTGAAGAAGGAAGTACCGAACAGCCTGGGGTATACATGCCTCCTACAGTCACATCGCACATGGTCTCATCATCAACAGCATAAAGGATCGCCTGGCGCAGAGCATCGTTTCCCAGGGCTCCTTTAAAATTAAAGTAAGAATTTCCCAGTCTTACTCCTGCTGTGGTTGAAACATAGTATGCAGGGTCCTCTTTCAGTTCTTCCAGATCACTGGTTGTTGTGATATTTTCCACCAGATCCACATCTCCGCTCTTTAAGGCCATGGCCTTTGTAGAACTGTCCTCTGTCAGATAAATGGTGATCGTATCATAAGGAACTTCTCCATCCCAGTAATACGTATTTTTTTCCAGGTCCACCGTGGAATTCTCTGCCACTGCCGTTACCGCATAAGGACCGGTTCCGATCACTTCGCTGTCAATCACACTGGTGTCCACTATCCCGTACCAGGGATAAGCCAGGATCCCCGGCAGATTAACCGTCTGATTATCACATACCAGGGTCACAGTGCCTGCTTCATCATCAGCTTCTATACTGGAAAAAGTCACATACTGGGAAGGAGTAGAATTTCCCGTCCCATCAGCCTCTGCCTGATACACACGTTCCAGAGATTCTTTCACCACACCGGGAGTGAGCTGATTTCCGTTGGAGAACTGAACACCATCCCGGATATGAAGGATCCAGGTAGTGTAGTCCTCTGTCTCATAAGAATCGCAGAGAGCTTCTTCCACCACCACATTTTCATCAAAGCGGAAAAGACATTCTCCGATCCCATATCTGAGAAAGCACCAGCTGGAATTTACATTGGTGATAGGATCCATAGAATTGGAATAATTATAACAGGAAAAATTCAGATGAGTCCCCTCTCCCGAAGGACCAGATCCCCCTCCCTTCTCTGAAGAACTTCCGGAACCGCCGCAGGCTCCCAGCGACCCTGCCATCATAACCGCAAGTACAAGGGCTGTGATTTTCTTTGTTTTTTTCATAAGTTGATAACTCCTTTTCAAAATCTATATTCTAAAATTTTTCTGCCGTTTTCTACTCATCTCTTGGATCCAGTACATCCCGCAGGCTGTCACCCAGAAGATTAAAGATCACTACTGTGATAAAGATGGCAAGTCCCGGAAAGATCATGAGCCAGGGGGCTGCGGTTATGTAGGCTCTGCCTTCATTAAGCATATAGCCCCATTCAGCTGCAGGGGGCTGGGCTCCGAACCCCAGAAAAGACAGGCCGGCAATCTCCAGCATCATACTTCCGATATCCGTAGCTCCTGTGATCAGGATGGTGGGCAGTGCGTTGGGCAGCATATACTTACGCAGAATATGAAAGGTTTTGGAACCTGTCACTCTGGCCGCAGCAATATAATCCTGATGATAGATCTTCAGTACCAGACTTCTTGCAAGCCGGGCATATTTCGTCCAGCTGACAATGGCAATGGCGATCACTGCATTGCCAATGCTTGCCCCCAGGATCCCAGCCACCGCAATGGCAAGGACCATGCCCGGAAAAGAGATCATCATATCAGAAATGCGCATAATGACAGCATCCAGAATACCGCCGAAATATCCGGCTATGATTCCCAGGAAAGTTCCTGCGGCTACAATGATCCCCACCAGGGATAAAGCCGCCGCAAGAGAAGTCCTGGATCCGTAGATCACACGGGAAAAAAGATCTCTGCCCATCCGGTCTGTGCCGAACCAATGCTCAGAACTTGGCGGCTGGACTGCATCTGCCAGCACTGCCTCATAGGGATCATAGGGAGCCAGCAAAGGGGCAAAGACTGCTGTTCCCACCAGCAGGACTGCCAGGATAAAAAAGACCGTAAAAGCCGGATTTTTCTTTATAAATGTCTTTATTTTTCTCATCTCCGCTCTCCTCCCTTCTTCATTCTGGGATCCAGCCGGCTGTAGGAAAGATCTACCAGCAGGTTCAGGACCATATAGATCAAAGCGATCCAGAGAACATACGCCTGTATCAATGGATAATCCATGGCTGTGATAGCATCTACTGCCAGATTGCCAAGTCCCGGATAGGAAAAGATCACCTCTACCACTGCCGTTCCTCCCAGCAAAGATCCGAAGGACAGGCCCAGCATAGTAATAAGGGGAAGAATGGAATTGGGCAGCACATGTTTCCATAAGATCACATGTTCCGGTATTCCCCTGCATCTGGCACCGGTAACATAATCCTGGTTCAGTTCCTCCAGAAAAGCTGTCCGCACCTGTCTGGTATACTTTGCCGCCATAGCAAAGGCCAGGGTAATTGTGGGCAGGATCATCTTTTCAATCCCCTGCCCATTGGATACCACTGGCAGCAGATCCAGCTGCACAGCAAATACATACAGCAGCAGAAGCCCCACCCAGAAATTCGGCATAGAGACTCCCAGGAAGGTGAAGCCTCTGACAATATAGTCTGCCACTCCGCCTTTATGGGTGGCAGAAAGGATCCCGATAGGCACTGCCACTGCCAGCATCAGAACCAGCGACCCCAGGGCAAGCTGCAGCGTAGGCCACAGTCTGGCCAGCATCAGGTCAAGGACCGGCCTGCTGTAAGAATATGAAGCCCCGAAATCTCCGTGAAAGCAGTTCGCCATCCAGTTTACATATTGTGTAAGGAAAGGCTCATTCAGTCCCAGAGATTCCCTGGTCTGTTCCAGGATCTGTTCGCCGGGTATCGTGCCGCTGGCTGCATACATAGCCCGGACCGGATCACCCGGCGCCATGTAAGTCAGGAGAAAAGTCAGGAAACTGATCCCCAAAAGAACAATCATGATCTGCAGGATCCGGTTTAAGAAATTATATTTCTTCATCCGCTTTCCCCCTTCTTCTGTTTTTCATCCACTTTACTTTTCACTCCTTCCTATTATCTGCTGTGTACAAAGTTTCTATAATGAATCTTGCGGGAAAAAAACAGGAACAGAACATCCCTGTGTGAAAGGACTTGCAGCACAAAATCCGGAGGCGTCTAAAAAGCCACACTATAAGATAAATTTATGCATACAAAAAAGCACCTTCTTATCATCCGTAAGAATCATGCAAAATATCATTACAAGCAGTTCTCCTGACTTAAGATCATCGCCTCAAGACGCCTTCCCAGACTCCTCCATCCAGTGACATAATATCTTGAAACTCCCTAATACAGTGACGGGATCGTACCGGATTCCCACCGGTTTCTCTATGAATCCTTTCGGAACTTGTAACGGCTGGCCCAGAACCAGCATGCTTAATATTAAACTGAACTAACCTGAAATCATAATATGATCACGATCAGTTGGCTTTTAGTATATATTCTCCGGAAAATAATGTCAACCTTTTTCCAGATAAAGTAAAAAGTTCACAAATTTATTTTATTTTTGTTGACAAACTGGTGTTTTTGCACATATAATACTTTTAATAACTTTATCACATGTATGAAATGCAGTGACAAGGAGGAGTACATAATCGCCGGATGTCCAGAGAAGAGACGGCTGGTGGAAGTCTTTGTGAAGGGATTATGGAAGGTAGCCTTCGAGCAGTGGACCGAACCATGGTACATAAGGTATCATGCAGTAAGCTCCAACGTAATTTCCACGTTACAGGAAAGCAGTATAGTTTCTTCTGTACTGGCTGAGTGCAGAGAGTGATTCTCTGAAATTAGGTGGTAACACGGATCAATTCGCCCTAAGCTTTATGCTTAGGGTATTTTTATTCTACAGGAAAATTTTCCAGACTTTCCTATAGGATAAATAATATCAGAAGGCGTTCTTGAAAAAAGAGACAGGAGGTATCTCATATGAAACAGATCACAGGAAACAAATTGTTGGTAAAAGCCTTAAAGGAAGAAGGGGTGGAAGTTCTCTTCGGCTATCCCGGAGCCACCACGATCGACATCAGTGATGAACTATATAAACAGAATAATATCGACATTGTCCTTCCCCGTCATGAACAGGCTCTGGTCCATGAAGCGGATGCCTACGCAAGGACTACAGGAAAGGTCGGGGTATGTCTTGTTACCAGCGGCCCAGGTGCGACCAATGTAGTCACCGGTCTTGCTACAGCTAACTATGACAGTGTGCCTCTTGTATGCTTTACCGGCCAGGTGGCAAGATATCTGATCGGAAATGACGCATTCCAGGAGGTGGATATCGTCGGCATCACCAGAAGCATTACCAAATACGGGGTTACTGTAAGAAGGCGTGAGGATCTGGGACGTATCATCAAAGAGGCCTTTTATATCGCCCGTACAGGACGGCCGGGACCGGTACTGGTGGACCTGCCCAAAGACGTAATGGGTGAACTGGGAAGTCCGGAATATCCCAAAACCGTCAACATCAGAGGTTATAAGCCTAACACCAGCGTTCATATCGGCCAGCTGAAAAAGGCTATCAAGGTTCTTGAAAAAGCAAAACGTCCTCTGTTTCTGGCAGGCGGCGGAGTAAACATCGCCAGAGCAGGAGAAATCTTTACTCAGGTAGTAGAAAAGACCCATGTACCGGTAGTAACTACTGTTATGGGCCGTGGAGCCATTCCTACCAATCACCCCCTGTTTGTGGGAAATCTGGGAATGCACGGAGCTTATGCCGCTAATATGGCAGTAAGCAACTGCGATGTACTGTTTTCCATCGGGACCAGATTTAACGACCGTATTACCGGAAAGCTCCACGCTTTCGCTCCCAATGCCAAGATCATCCATATAGATATTGATACCGCTTCTATCTCCAGAAATATCCAGGTTGATATCCCCATTGTAGCTGACGCAAAAGAAGCGATCACAAAAATGGCGGAATATGTAACGGAGCAGAACACCCAGAAATGGCTGGATCAGATCCAGGGATGGAAGGAAGAACATCCTTTGACTATGAAAGACAGAAAGCTTATGAGTCCTCTGGATATCATAAATGAGATCAACCGTCAGTTTGACGAAGCCATCATTGTTACAGATGTAGGCCAGCATCAGATGCTGGTTGCCCAGTACGCGGAACTTACTCCCAAAAAACATCTGATCATGTCCGGCGGTCTGGGAACCATGGGATACGGACTTCCGGGGGCCATCGGCGCCAAGATCGGCAATCCGGACGTGCCGGTAATCGCCATCTCCGGAGACGGAGGCATGCAGATGAATATCCAGGAAATGGCTACTGCGGTTCTGGAGGAGCTTCCTGTAATACTGTGTATCTTTAACAATGAGTATCTGGGTATGGTCCGCCAGTGGCAGAAACTGTTCTACGGCAAACGCTACTCCATGACCAATCTGAAAGCAGGCGCCCTCTCCCGCCGTACAAACGGGGAAGAATTTCCATCAGAATATGTTCCTGATTTTGTGAAACTGGCGGAGAGCTACGGAGCCAAAGGCATCCGGGTTATGAGTAAAGATGAGATCGCGCCGGCCTTTGAAGAGGCGAAAAAGAACACCAAGGCGCCTACTATCATTGAATTTATCATCGACCCGGAGGAAATGGTATATCCTATGATCAAACCGGGCGGAACCTTAGAAGATATGATTATGGATTGTTAGGAGGACGGGAAAATGGAAAAAGGAATGAAAAAAAGATGGAT
>DXIQ01000047.1 GCA_019112785.1 Candidatus Blautia stercorigallinarum | reverse complement strand
AGACGAGAGAGTCCATATGGCCCACATGGATATCCACTATGGATTTTCTGTAAACGGTGTGGCAGCTCTTCACACAGAGATTCTGAAAAATACAGAGCTGAACAACTTCTACAAAATCTATCCGGAGAAGTTTAACAACAAGACAAACGGCATTACTTTCCGCCGTTGGCTCCTCCACTGCAACAGAGAGCTGAGCGCCTATATTGAGTCTCTTATCGGACCTGGATTCAAGAAGAATGCAGATGAGCTGGAAAAGCTGCTGGATTATAAGGATGACGAGAAAGTATTAGAGAAACTGGCCCAGATCAAAGTGGAGAAAAAGCTGGAGTTTAAGAAATTTATGAAAGAGACCCAGGACATGGATCTGGACGAGAACTCTATCTTCGATGTTCAGGTAAAACGTCTCCATGAGTACAAACGCCAGCAGATGAACGCTTTATATGCAATCTATAAATATCTGGATATCAAAGCTGGAAATAAGCCGAAAACTCCGATTACTATGATTTTTGGAGCTAAGGCTGCTCCTGCTTACGTGATCGCAAAGGATATCATCCACCTGATCCTCTGCCTCCACGACCTGATTGAAAATGATCCGGAGGTGAAACCATATTTCCGTGTGCTGATGATCGAGAATTACAATGTCTCTAAAGCTGCCAAGGTAATTCCAGCAGCAGATATTTCCGAGCAGATTTCTCTGGCTTCCAAAGAGGCTTCCGGAACAGGAAATATGAAGTTCATGCTCAACGGCGCCCTGACTCTGGGAACAGAGGATGGAGCCAACGTAGAGATCCGTGACCTGGTTGGGGATGAAAACATCTATATCTTCGGAAAACGCCCTCAGGAAGTGATCGATCTGTATGCAGAGGAAGCTTACTGTGCAAAAGACATCTACAAGAAAGATAAGCTGATCCACAAGCTGGTAGACTTTATCGTAGGAGAGGAACTGCTGGCTATCGGAGATAAGGAAAGCCTTACAAGACTTCACAAAGAGCTGGTAGGCAAAGACTGGTTCATGACTCTTCTGGACACCAGAGAATATATTGAGACAAAAGAAAAAATCTATGCAGACTATGAAGATCAGAAAGCATGGCAGAAAAAAGCCCTGATCAACATTGCAAAAGCTGGATTCTTTTCCTCAGACAGAACCATTAAACAGTACAACGAGGATATCTGGCATTTACAGTAAGATGAAGGGTCATTAAAAATTAAAGAAAACCTGAGAAAAGCTGTCGCATCTTGAGAGATTTGCGGCAGCTTTTCCAGTGGGAAGAGAAGAATAATATTTCGTGAAAATAGCAATTTACTGTAAAAATAGGAAATGCTATAATCAAATCCAAGTTAAAAACTTTTGCAGATGTAGAACACCAATGGAGAAGGCTTCGTTGTTTGTGGTAAGCAGGCGTGCTGGTGCGTACCTTCAGAAAGAAAAGGAGTTGAGCAATTGTAATGCCGGAAAATCAAAATGTGGAATGGAAAGCTAAATGGAAAGATGAATATCTGGGGTGGATTTGTGGTTTTGCCAATGCGCAGGGAGGAAAGATTTATATTGGCTGTGATGATCATGGAAAAGTTATTGGCTTACTAAATGCGCATTAGCTGTTGGAAGACATTCCTAATAAAATCAGAGATACAATGGGAATCATTGTAGGCGTTAATCTGCATGTGGATGAAGGTAAAGAGTATATTGAAATTGATGTACCTTCTTACCCCATTGGTATTTCCTGCAAAGGTGTGTATTACTATCGTAGCGGCAGTACACGCCAGATACTGTCCGGACCCGCACTGGAAGCATTTCTGATGAGAAAACGAGGCGTTACATGGGATAATCTTCCATTTCCAGCATTTTCTATGGAGAATGTAGACGATACAGTTGTTGAACACTTTAAACAATGGGCAGCAAGAAAAGGACGGATAGATCAGGATGTGCTGGAAGAACCTAAAGAGGTTCTTTTGGAAAAGCTACATCTGAAGAATGGTTCTTATCTGACCAATGCAGCTATGTTGCTTTTCAGCCAAGATCCGGAAAAATGGCAGCTAGGAGCTTATATTAAAATCGGATATTTTGAAACAGATGCGGATTTACTTTATCAGGACGAGATTCATGGATCTATATTAGAGCAGATTGACAAGACGGTGGAATTATTGTACTTGAAGTATATGAAGGCAAAAATCACATATGAGGGTATGCAGAGGATTGAGAGATACTTTGTACCGGAGGAGGCTTTGAGAGAAGCCCTGTTAAATGCAATATGCCATAAACAGTATCAATCTGGGGTGCCTATCCAGATCAGTGTGTATGAAGATAAATTATATATAGCTAATTGCGGCTGTCTTCCGGAAAACTGGACACTGGAAAATTTGATGAAAAAGCATGCTTCAAGTCCATACAATCCTAATATTGCGCATGTGTTTTATCTGGCAGGTTTTATTGAAAGCTGGGGCCGGGGAATTGAAAAAATGTGTTCTGCTTGTGAAAAAGATGGGGTGCCTCAACCGGAATACACGATTTATCCCGGAGATATTATGATCAAATTTACTGCTCCGGAGGACAGAATTGTTGGTCCTACCGCCAGAAAAGTGACTGAAAAGGTGACTGAAAAAGTGACTGAAAAGGTGACTGAAAAAGAACAGGAACTTTTAGGGCTATTGCTGGAAGATCCGGGCTATACAATGCCCCAATTGGCTGATAAATTGAAGATTAGCAGAAAAACTGTAGCTACCCGATTGAAAAGCTTAAAAGAAAAAGGCGTTGTTAAACGTATAGGCTCGGACAGAAAAGGCTACTGGAAAATATTGCAGTAATATTAAGCCTCCCCGGTGAGCTGTTAAAGTATGATGTGGTATCAGCTTTCAGCCACTGGGGAGGCATTTTTAATGTCCAAAGAAATTACCAGCTATCTTCGGTATACAAAGATGCTTTTTTGTGTTAAAGTGTAAAAAGACATAAAATGACAGGACGGAGAAAATGAAGAAAAGAAAGAAACTTAAGAGAATTTTCCTTGTGGTTTTAGTGGTGCTGTTCCTTCTGTACATAGGTCTTGCCAATATCCTGGTAAGTGCGGCCCTGGTGCCTTCCTTTATGGAACGGCTGGAGGCATTTTCCAGGATCACCCAGGAAAGTGTGGATGCTCTGGTACATACAGATGATATACAGCAGCAGTATGAGAAATCCTGGGAGGATACTCAGGAGTGGGCCCGGAACGCCCACGGACAGAAGCTGACAAAGAAGACAGAAGACGGCTATAAGCTGGTTGCACAGGAAGTCTACGCAGAAGAAGACAGCCATAAGTGGGTTCTTCTCCTTCATGGCTATACAGGCTGGAAGGAGGCTATGTACCCCTTTGCCATGTGGTATAATCAGAGAGGATACCATGAGATCGCTCCGGACATGCGGTGTCAGGGAGAGAGTGAGGGAGATTTTATCGGAATGGGCTTGACAGACAGTGAGGACAATATGCTGTGGATCAACTATATTCTGGACCAGGATCCGGAGGCGGAGATTGTCATCCACGGACAGTCTATGGGCGCTGCCTGCGCTCTGATGATGACCGGAAGAGACGATCTTCCGGAAAATGTAAAGGCAGTGGTTTCAGACTGCGCATATACAGACGCCTACACCATGTTCCAGGAGAAGATTGTCCAGTGGTTCCATCTTCCTGCTTTTCCCATTCTGGATACGGCGAATCTTATGCTCCAGCTCAGAGGAGGCTATGATCTGAAAGATGCCTCTGCTTCAGAAGCAGTGAAAAAAAGCAGTACCCCTACACTTTTTATACATGGGGATCAGGACGAAATGATCTCTGTGGAGATGTCCGAAAAACTTTACCAGGCGGCGGCCTGTCCCAAAGAACTGCTCATTGTGGAAGGGGCGGGGCATGCTCAATGCCAGGACAAGGATCCGGAGGGGTATTATGGGGCGGTGGAAAACCTGCTGGAAAAATACCTATAAAAATTAAACTGAATAAGAATAAAAGACAGCATCTGCTTCTTACAGGGAAGAATGGGGCAGGAAAAACTTCGGCGATATCCGGAATTAATGAAATTTTGTGAATAAAAGCCTCCCAAATCCCCCGGCTGATGTAAAAATTTTGCCTACATCAGCCGGGGATTTTCCTGGGGCTATTCTACAATAATCTCAGCCTTCACCTTCAGTTCTTCTTCCCTGTGAACAATTCCCATTGCAGGCACAGAGAAATCCGGCATGCCGTCTTTATTCCAGTAAATTTTTCCCACAGAAGCATTCCGGCCTGCGTCATAAAGAGGCTGGTAGTCCTCTTCCACAAGATACCGCTCTTCCTGTCTTCCGTGATAAATGATCAGATCTTCGGAATCATCGTCAGATTTGGTAAAGCTGTTGTGGCCAAGGCCGTACTGGCCGGTTTCTTTACTGCTCTGGAATACCGGATAAGGCAGCTTTGTCCAGGAAGAGGCGCTTAACAGATCTGCGTCCTCATCTGCGTATAAAAGTCCTACACAGTACATGGCGTCCGTACCGCTGGCAGAGAAGGTGATAAATATTTTCCTGCCATGTTTGATCACGCCTGGGCCTTCATCGACAGGAAAGCCGTGGAGTTCCCAGTTGTATTCCGGATGAGTCAGCCGGACAGCGGGAGTGCACAGAGTCCAGGGATTGGAAAGCTGAGCAATGAAAATATCAGAAATATTGTTGGTCTTCTGCGCCCAGAGGATATAGTCTTTTCCTTTGTGATTGAAATAAGTATGATCCAGAGAGAAATCCGTAAAGGCAATATCTCCTGCTACAGTGGATACAAGAGGGCCCTTCTCCTCCCATTTTCCGGCCAGGGGATCCTGATCTTTGCACTCGAGGCAGTGGGGACGGATCCTCCAGGGAGATTCATCGGAAATGGTAGTGGTATAGTAAACATACCAGTTTCCACGGATATAGTGGATTTCCGGAGCCCAGATATGGGGGCTCATAGTTCCGTTGTTGATTGGCTTTCTTTCATATATGACTTTCTCTTCGTAAGCGTTGGAACCGTCTGCAAGTCCTTCTAAAGTGTCCGCCCGCCGGAGAACAATATAGAGGTATTGATATTTTCCCTCCAGGTTGTGATCCATGTCTGTATAGGAGGCAGTGAAATAATATTTTCCATCTGTATGCTTGTAGATATAAGGATCTGCACGATGGTAGATCAGAGGTTTTTTAAATAATGTCTGATGAAGCTTTCCTTCAACTGTATATGTACCCGGATTTTGCAGCATATCTTCCGGTATCGTATCCCATTCTACAGAAAGCTTTTCGGTTCCCCCATTAGAATATTCCACTGAAATTTTTAGGGGAAGGGCAGGCGGCTTCCCGACTTCTGTCTTAAGTGAAACATCTTCTGTTTTCGTCAGGAGGACAGGCTCCGGTTTTCCATATACGGGAAACAGATCTTCCAAAAGAGAGACGGGAATTTCCAGGCGGTTTTCCTGATCCGGAAAGCCTGAAATGCCTTTTTCTTTTTTGAAATCCCAGTCTGCGCCGGTATAGCCGGATCCGGTAAAGGAACAAAAATCTTTCGTCTCTGTAAAATACATATGGTAAGGATCTTTGGCGTCTCCGGCAGTGATGAGATAGCTCCCGTTTTTCAGCTGATAAACCGAAGGACTTGTAAGCTGCTTAGAGCCATAGTCCGGAAACCAGATTCCGTTATTCCCGTTTAGAGCATACCAGTTTTTGCCGTTGTAGCTGTATTCCAGATGAAGACTGTCGGATTCCGGATTGTCCCAGTTCTTGGTATAGGGGCGCAGAAATGCCCGGGTTTGACCTTTTTTGCATAGGATATCCTCCTGAGGGAGGGTATGCATTTTGTTCATGTTGTCTCCTTTCAGCGATATATGGAAAATAAGAGTTCCTTTATCCTAGCATGAAAGAAAGAGGTTGACAAGTGCATACAAGTCGGGGTTTAATATAGACAAGTAATATTTACAGGCTTCACAAATCAATAGAAAGGAAACGGAAGAGAAGAATGGCCACAATTAAAGAAATTGCAAAAAAATGCGGCGTATCGGTTGCCACAGTTTCCAATATACTGAATGGGAAGCCGGGAGCCAGTGAAGCCACCAGAGAGCTGGTGCTGAAAACAGCGGAAAAGATGGAATACATGCCCAGCTATGTTGCTAAGAGCCTGAAGACCAGAAATACCAGAAACATCGGAGTTATTGCGGAAGATATGACCATTTTCAGTATTCCGGATATCATTGACGGGATTACAGAATACTGTGAGAAAGTGGACTATAAGATATTTCTGACAAATTTGAGACTGTTTAAGAAATACAATGACAGATACTATCATCGGGATGACTACTACAGTATGGTAAAACAAGAGATTAAGAAGTTTGTGGCGATGCAGACAGAAGGGATCATTTATGTAACTGCCCATGAAAGGGTGATGCACTGCATACCGGAAAATCTGTCGATTCCTGCAGTAATGGCTTACGGTTATACGGAGAGCAAAAAGATTCCGTCCGTTGTGGTGAACGATCAGAAGGGCGCCTATGAGTTGATCGGATATCTGATAGAAAAGGGACACCGGAAGATTGGCGTGATCAGCGGAAAGCCAGACAGTATCCATGCTCAGGACAGACTTCTGGGCTATCAGAAAGCATTGAGGGATAATCAGCTTATCTATGATCCTGAGCTGGTATGTTACGGCGACTGGACAAGAGAGTCCGGTTATCAGTGTGTGGAAAAGCTGCTGGAACAGAATGTGACAGCAGTCTTCTGTATGAATGACCTGATGGCCGGAGGTGTATATGACCGGGCAGATGAACTGGGAATAAAAGTTCCCCAGGAGCTTTCCGTGGTGGGATACGACAACCGGGAACTTTCCAGTTATTATAAACCTCCCCTTACGACTGTAGAGCTTCCTCTTCATGACATTGGTTATCGGGCAGCAGAGGTGATGATGGAGCTTTTAACAGGTAAAATAAAGACAGGAACCAGAGAATTGGTCTACCAGGTTTCCTGTAATCAACTGATCCGTCAGTCCGTGGGAATGGTCAGAGTCTGAGACAAAAATACAATGGTACAAGTTGAAAATATGGTACAAGTAAGAAAAAAGAGCCCGAAAATCTCTTCTTTGCAAAGAGAGCCAAGGGGCTCTTTTTTTGATGTTTTGCACAAATAAAAGTACAAGAAATCAAGGAAATGAGAAGAAATCAAAGGGAAAAATTTGTGCAATTTATATATACTTAAACGATTTAAATTATCAATAAGTTGTGTAAAAAAATAAAAAGTTAAAAAACAAGAGAAAAACATAGAAAAAACGAGATAAAATGAGATACAGAAATATATACGTACATATATGCGTTTTATTTATGGGGGGTATGGTATAAATAAGAAAACCGAGGGAAACTTGCACAAAACAACGGATTATTAAGGTGGAAAGTGCTACATATTACAAAAATAAATGGAACAGATATATGGAAAAATAAGTAAAAATGGAGCATTTTCGATTAAACGATTAATTGAAAAAACAGACAAGTTGGCGGTTTTGAACACAGTTGAAGGAGCGCAGTGAAGGATGGGAAAAGACAGGCTTGCAGATATTTCTCTGAAAAACATAGCCATTACCGATGGATTCTGGAATAAATACAGAAACCTGGTGAAAGATGTGATCATTCCCTACCAGTGGGATACGCTGAATGATAATGTGCCGGACGCAGAGCCAAGCCATTGCATTGAAAATTTCCGTATCGCCGCAGGGGAGAAAAACGGAGAATTTTACGGGGCAGTATTCCAGGATACAGATGTAGCTAAATGGCTGGAAGCAGTAGCATATGTGCTGGACTCCCAGGGACGAGACGAAGAACTGGAAAAGCTTGCAGATGAGACCATTGACCTGATCGGAAAGGCCCAGGGATCTGACGGCTATCTGAATACATATTTTACCATCAAAGAGCCGGAAAGACGATGGACAAACCTGAGAGAAGGCCATGAACTTTATACCGCAGGACATATGATCGAGGCTGCAGTAGCTTACTATCAGGCTACAGGGAAAAGAAAGTTCCTGGATATTGTGATGAGATTTGCAGATCTGATCAGCGAGAGATTCGGCCCGGAAGACGGTAAATGCCATGGGTATCCGGGACATCCGGAGATTGAACTGGCCCTGGTAAAGCTTTACCGGGTGACAGGAAAGAAGAACTATCTGGAAACTGCCAAATTTTTTGTGGATGCCAGAGGCGTGGGGGAAAATTATTTCTTCCAGGAAGAAAAAGGTGAGAGATATCAGCAGATATTTCCTGAGTTTACCGGATATGAACCGGAGTACTCCCAATCCCACAAGCCCGTCAGAGAACAGAAAACTGCAGAAGGACATGCGGTAAGAGCTGTGTACCTTTACAGTGCTATGGCAGACCTGGCTTATGAATACCAGGATGAATCTCTTCTGAAGGCCTGCGAAACCCTCTGGAAAAACATGGTTACAAAGAGGATGTATATAACAGGAGGCATTGGTTCCTCAGGACTGTTAGAGAGATTTACTGTAGACTATGATCTTCCCAATGACAGAAACTATGCAGAGTCCTGTGCATCTATCGGGCTTGCCATGTTCGGCAAACGGATGGGACAGATCACCAGAGATGCAAAATATGCGGATATTGTGGAAAAGGCTCTGTATAACACTGTTCTGGCGGGAATAGCCATGGATGGAAAAGGGTTCTTTTATGTAAATCCATTGGAAGTATGGCCCGAGAACTGCCTGAAACGCACATCTATGGAACATGTGAAGCCGGTGCGGCAGAAATGGTTCGGGGTGGCCTGCTGTCCTCCGAATATTGCAAGGACACTGGCTTCTCTGGGACAGTATATATATGGAAGAGATGAAGATTCCATTTTTGTGAATCTGTATGTATCCAATGAAACAGAGACTCAGATCAACGGGGTTTCCTGTAAACTGACCATGGACAGCGATTTCCTGAAAAATGGAAATGTAAAGATCAGCCTGAGATCCGGACAAGATTCCAGCGGAAAGCTGGCCCTGAGGATTCCCGGATATTCCCGGAGATTTCAGGTCTCCAGAAATGGGAAAGAGATTGACAGCCCCAGGACAGAGAAAGGCTATCTGATCCTGGAGGATCTGAAGGCGGAGGAAATGATCACCGTTTCCTGCGACATGAAAGCGAGATTTATTCATGCCAATCCGGAGGTGCGGGCAGACGAGGGCAGAACAGCTATTATGAGAGGACCTCTGGTATACTGCCTGGAAGAAACAGATAACGGCAGAAATCTTTCTTCTTTATATGTAGATACAAAAGCAGAGCTGACCGAAGCCTATGAAGATGAACTTTTAGGCGGAGTGGTAACCGTAACCGCTAAAGGTAAGCGGATTTCCAATACTGGCTGGAACGAGGATGAATTGTATAAAGAACAGGAAATCCAGCTGGAAGACGTGATATTAAAAGCAGTCCCCTATTGCAACTGGGGAAACAGAGAGACGGGAGAGATGGCCGTCTGGATCAAAGAACTTTTTTAAACCGTATCATACAGAAGCGGAGACTTCTGATTTGATAAAAAAATAATTTAAAG
>DXIQ01000046.1 GCA_019112785.1 Candidatus Blautia stercorigallinarum | reverse complement strand
AGAAATGGGAAGAACGGATCGAAGAGCTGGAGGACCGTGTAAAGCGGCAGATGGCTGAATTCGATAACTTCCGCAAGCGCACCGAAAAGGAAAAATCCCATATGTATGAAGTGGGAGCGAAAGATGTGATTGAGAAAATCCTTCCGGTGGTAGATAACTTTGAGCGCGGCCTGGCATCCGTGCCGGAGGATCAGAAATCTGATCCGGTGATTGACGGGATGGAAAAGGTATACCGCCAGCTGATGACGATTCTGACGGACCTGGGCGTGACGCCCATTGAAGCCGTTGGTGAGGAGTTCGACCCGAATTACCACAATGCAGTGATGCATGTGGAGGATGAGGAGCTCGGTGAAAATGTGGTAGCCGAGGAATTCCAGAAGGGCTATATGTACAGGGATACGGTCATCCGCCACAGTATGGTAAAGGTGGCCAATTAAAAGAAGGCAGTGAGTGAAAGCTCATTTCCATATAGATAAATTCATGAAATTAGGTTTATACACAGAAAATAAATGAGGAGGTCTCTATTATGAGCAAAATTATTGGTATCGACTTGGGAACAACGAACAGCTGCGTAGCAGTAATGGAAGGCGGTAAACCAGTGGTTATCGCCAATACAGAAGGCGCGAGAACTACACCGTCTGTAGTAGCCTTCACGAAGACAGGAGAAAGACTGGTAGGAGAGCCTGCAAAGCGTCAGGCGGTTACAAACTCCGAGAAAACCATTTCTTCCATTAAGAGGGAGATGGGAACGAACTATAAGGTAAATATCGATGGAAAGCAGTATACGCCCCAGGAGATTTCCGCGATGATTCTTCAGAAGCTGAAAAGCGACGCGGAGAACTATCTGGGCGAGAAGGTCAGCGAAGCGGTTATCACCGTACCGGCATATTTCAACGACGCGCAGAGACAGGCAACCAAGGATGCAGGTAAGATCGCAGGTCTGGAAGTAAAACGTATCATCAACGAGCCTACAGCAGCAGCTCTGGCTTATGGACTGGATAATGAAAAAGAGCAGAAGATCATGGTATATGACTTAGGCGGCGGTACTTTTGATGTTTCTATCATCGAGATCGGTGACGGCGTTATCGAAGTTCTGGCTACAGCCGGTAACAACCATCTGGGCGGTGATGATTTCGACCAGAAAGTTGCAGACTACATGATCTCTGAGTTTAAGAAGAAAGAAGGGGTTGACCTTTCTACAGATAAGATGGCTATGCAGCGTATTAAAGAAGCAGCAGAAAAAGCGAAGAAAGAGTTGTCTTCCGCTACTACTACAAATATCAACCTGCCATTTATCAGCATGAACGCTAACGGACCTCTTCATTTCGATATGGATCTGACAAGAGCAAAATTTGATGAACTGACACATGATCTGGTAGAGAAAACAGCTGAACCTGTAAGACGTGCACTTTCCGACGCAGGTCTGACAGCTTCTGAACTGGGCCAGGTACTGTTAGTAGGCGGTTCTACCCGTGTTCCTGCTGTACAGGATAAGGTAAAACAGCTGACAGGCAAAGAGCCAAGCAAGAGCCTGAACCCGGATGAGTGTGTTGCTCTGGGTGCTGCCGTACAGGGTGGTAAACTGGCCGGAGACGCAGGCGCAGGGGATATCCTTCTTCTGGATGTTACTCCGCTGTCACTGTCTATCGAGACTATGGGCGGTATCGCTACAAGACTGATCGAGAGAAACACAACTATTCCTACCAAGAAGAGCCAGATCTTCTCCACAGCAGCTGATAACCAGACTGCCGTAGATATCAACGTGGTACAGGGTGAAAGACAGTTCGCAAGAGACAACAAGTCCCTTGGACAGTTCCGTCTGGATGGTATCCCGCCAGCAAGAAGAGGTGTTCCTCAGATCGAAGTTACCTTTGATATCGATGCCAACGGTATCGTTAATGTTTCTGCAAAAGACCTGGGTACAGGCAAAGAGCAGCACATTACTATTACAGCAGGTTCCAACATGTCTGATGATGAGATCAACAAGGCTGTAAGAGAAGCTGCTGAATACGAAGCACAGGATAAGAAACGTAAAGAGGCTGTTGATACAAAGAATGATGCAGACGCTATGGTATTCCAGACAGAGAAGGCTATGGAAGAAGCAGGAGATAAGATTGATGCCAACGATAAGACCGCTGTAGAAGCTGATCTGAACGCTTTGAAGGAAACTCTGGCAAAATGCTCCAATACTGACGAGATCACAGACGCTCAGGTAGAAGAGCTGAAAGCCGGAAAAGAAAAACTGATGCAGAGTGCTCAGAAACTGTTCGCAAAGATGTATGAGCAGGCACAGAACGCTCAGCAGGCAGGACCAAATCCTGGAGCAGGCGCAGGTTCACAGGACAATGGCAATGAAGCATACGGCGATGATGTGGTAGACGGAGACTACAGAGAAGTATAATCCGGGACAGAAAAGCATGGGGTGTGTTGGAGCATCCCATGCTTGTGTGTAGAAAGGGAAAAGACCAATGGCAGATAAAAGAGATTACTATGAAGTCCTGGGCGTAGACCGGGGAGCAGATGAGTCTGCAATAAAAAGTGCCTACCGTAAGCTTGCCAAGAAATATCACCCGGATGTAAATCCCGGGGATAAAGAGGCTGAAAGAAAGTTTAAGGAAGCCACAGAGGCCTACAGTGTACTGAGCGACCCTCAGAAAAGACGACAGTATGACCAGTTCGGCCATGCGGCCTTTGAGCAGGGAGGCGGCGGAGCCGGAGGCTTTGACGGCTTTGGCGGCTTCGGAGGTTTCAGCGGCGGAGATATGGGCGATATTTTCGGTGATATCTTCGGCGACTTGTTTGGAGGCGGAAGACGGAGACCGAATAATGGCCCTATGAAGGGTGCAAATGTCCATGCTTCCGTGCGGATCACTTTCGAGGAAGCCGTGTTTGGCTGTGAGAAAGAGCTGGACCTTACCTTAAAAGATACCTGTGAGACCTGTCACGGTACAGGAGCGAAACCAGGCACCTCACCAGAGACCTGTTCTAAATGTCATGGAACCGGCCAGGTAGTGTATACCCAGCAGTCTATGTTTGGAACGATCCAGAATGTCCAGACCTGTCCGGACTGCCATGGAACCGGAAAAGTGATCAAAGAGAAATGTCCGGATTGCCGTGGTACCGGATTTATTTCCAACCGCAAGAAGATCAAAGTGACTATACCGGCAGGTATTGATAATGGACAGAGTATCCGTATCCGGGAAAAAGGAGAGCCAGGTACTAACGGCGGACCAAGAGGCGACCTGATGGTAGAAGTGGTTGTTGCCCGTCATCCGATTTTCCAGAGACAGGATATGAACATATTCTCCACAGCGCCTATAACCTTTGCACAGGCAGCTTTGGGCGGTGAAGTACGGATCAGCACCGTGGACGGCGATGTGATGTATGATGTAAAACCGGGAACTCAGACAGATACAAAAGTTCGTCTGAAAGGAAAAGGCGTGCCTTCTCTGAGAAATAAAAATGTAAGAGGAGACCACTATGTAACTCTGGTAGTCCAGGTACCTACCAAACTAAACGAAGAAGCAAAAGAGGCTCTGCGCAAATTCGACGCAGCCTGCGGCAATCGTCCTTCAGGCGGAGAAAAAAAGAAAAAATTCGGTGAAAAGCTAAAAGATATGTTTGAAGGTTAAAGAAGTCCCTGAGGGGGCTTCTTTTTATATTGCAATTTACCCCCATTTCTTCTATAATAACATGATATCAGGGTCGAAAGGTCATGCGTTTCATGCTTGCATGAAAAAGCATGAATTTGAGACCCGTAAAAACATGAAAAAGTAGCCCGACAGGGCGGATTTTGAATGTTTTTAGGATTTCGGGAGCACAAAGTGCGGAGAAATCCGTGATATCATATATTCAGAAAGTCGAAAGGTCATGTGTTTCATGCTTGCATGAAAACACATGAATTTGAGACCCGCAAAACATGAAAAAGGAAGAAGAAAATGAACAGTTTGGTAGTGCTGGAACAGATGGTAATGATCTTTATATTGATCCTTACCGGTTTTGTGCTGTATAAAAAGAAAATCATATCGGACGGCGCTTCCAAGGATCTGTCGGCTCTGGTGGTAAATGTCTGTTCACCGGGACTGATTATCGTAAGTATGTTTAATGATCTTTCCCAGATCCCCAGAGAAAATGTGATCTTTGTGGGGATCATCGGTGTTATTTTTTATCTCCTGCTGATTTTTTTCGGCTATTTTCTCGTGTGGGTGCTGAAAGTGCCGGGACATCTGAAAAATGCCTATGTGTTGATGACAGTTTTCGGAAATACAGGGTTTATAGGAATTCCTGTTGCTCTGGCGATCATCGGACCGGAATCTATGGTCTATGTGATAGTCTTTAATTTTCTTTTTAATCTTACCATCTTTACTTTTGGAATCATGCTGCTGAAAAAAGATACACCAGGGAAAAAGCAGTCCTGGAAGGATTATCTGAGCCCGGGGCTTATCGCCTGTATTGCAGCTTTTGGCATTTACTGGTTTCAGATCCAGCTGCCGGAGGAGATTGAAACCCTTGCGGGCTATTACGGGAATGCCTGCACTCTTTTGTCTATGATCGTTATCGGGATTTCCCTTGCTGGAATGAAGGCAAAAGATACGTTGAAAAATAAAAGGCTTCTTGCTTTTGTGTTTATCCGGTTTATTGTTTTTCCCATACTGTTGGCTCTGGCCCTCAGACCAGTACTGTCCGATCTGTTGATAAGAGCAGTGGTGGTCCTGATGGCTGCTCTTCCGGTAGGAAATTTTTCAGCTATGCTCTGCGAACAGTACGGAAGAGATCCCAAGCCTATTGCAGAGGGGATCGTAGTGACTACGATCTTATCGGTATTTACCATTACTCTGACTTTTATGCTGGTATCATAGTCGGGGTTTTTGTCCCCAACGTATATAGAAAAGAAAGGAGAGGAGCTGCGGCATTGATCAAAATCGAGGATATTTATACATTTGATTGCTCAGTCTGTGCCGCTTTGAGCCTATGGTCTCAAAGCTATGCTCGACAAATTCGCATAAAATGTATAAATATCCCTGACATATGATTAATGCCACGGTCCGGGTGAATTTTATGAAATGGAAGAAATTTAAGATCAAGACAAGAACAGAGGCGGAAGATATTATTATCAGCACTCTTTATGACATTGGCCTGGAAGGGGCTCAGATCGAGGATAACGTACCGCTTACTGCTCTGGAAAAGGAGCAGATGTTTGTTGACATCCTTCCTCAGATGGGAGAGGACGACGGTACAGCCTACCTTAGCTTTTTTGTAGAAGAAACAGAAGATGGAAAACTGCTGGTAAATGGAGAAGAAGTTACGGAAGAACAGGTACTTGCCATGGTAAATCAGGAACTGGAAGGACTCAGAGATTTTCTGGATATCGGGGAAGGTTCCATTGCAGTGGATGAAACAGAAGATATTGACTGGATCAATAACTGGAAACAGTACTTTAAGCAGTTTTATGTGGACGATATCCTGATCATACCTTCCTGGGAGACTGTTAAGGAAGAGGATAAGGACCGGATGATCATCCATATTGATCCGGGCACTGCTTTTGGAACAGGTATGCATGAGACAACCCAGCTTTGCATCCGCCAGCTGAAAAAATATGTGACAAAAGATACAGTCCTTCTGGATGTGGGAACCGGAAGCGGGATCCTTTCCATCGTAGCTTTAAAACTGGGGGCCGCCCACGCAGTGGGAACCGATCTGGATCCCTGTGCGGTGCCGGCTGTAGAGGAGAACAAAGAGGCTAACCAGATCCCGGATAAAGATTTTGAGATGATGATCGGAAACATTATAGATGACAAAGAGATCCAGGATGCAGTGGGATACGAAAAGTATGATATCGTAACTGCCAATATCCTGGCGGATGTACTGGTGCCTCTGACTCCGGTGATCGTTCATCAGATGAAAAAGGGAGGAATCTATATTACTTCCGGTATTCTTGACGTAAAGGAATCTGTAGTAACGGAAGCCGTAAAGAAAGCTGGTTTGGAAGTACTGGAGGTTACCCGCCAGGGAGAATGGGTGTCTGTGACAGCCAGAAAGAATTAAGGTGTAAAGATGTATCGTTTTTTTGCGGATCCTGCCCGGATAGGAGAAAAACAGATTTCTATTATCGGCAGTGATGTAAACCATATTAAAAATGTTCTCCGGATGAGAGAGGGCGAAGAGATCCTGATCAGCGATGGGGGAAAACTGGAATATACCTGTTATATCGAAGCCCTTCATGAAGAGGAGATCATTGCCCATATCATGTATGTCCAGGAGGCCGGCTATGAGCTGCCGTCTAAATTGTTTCTTTTTCAGGGACTGCCTAAGGGGGACAAGATGGAGCTGATCATCCAGAAAGCAGTGGAGCTGGGAGTGCATCAGGTGATCCCTGTGGCTTCCAGAAGGTCGGTTGTGAAACTGGATAAGAAGAAAGAAGAAAAAAAGCTGGCCAGATGGCAGGCTATCGCGGAAAGCGCAGCCAAGCAGTCCAAGAGAATGTACGTGCCTCAGATCAAAGAGGTTATGAATTTTCAGGAGGCAGTACGGTACGGGGCAAAGCTGGATGTGGTACTCCTGCCTTATGAGCTGGCTAAAGATATGAAACATACCAGAGAAATCCTGGGAAAGATCATCCCGGGACAGTCTGTAGGGATTTTTATCGGGCCGGAAGGCGGATTTGAGGAAGAAGAAGTAAATCTGGCGGTTTCCGGCGCCAATGCCCAGGTGATCACTCTGGGGAAAAGAATACTGAGAACAGAGACGGCAGGTCTTGCGGTGCTGTCTGTTCTGATGTTTGCATTGGAGGAGTAGAGATGGAAGTGTATCTGGATAATTCTGCCACTACCAGGTGCTATGAAGAAGTAAAGGATATAGTGGTCAGGACCATGATGGAGGACTATGGAAATCCTTCAGCTATGCATTTAAAAGGCGTTCAGGCAGAAAACTATGTGAAGGAGGCGGCAAAAGAGATCGCCAAGACTCTGAAAGTCCAGGATAAGGAGATTTATTTTACTTCCGGAGGAACAGAGTCAGATAACTGGGCCCTGATAGGCACAGCTATGGCAAACCAGAGAAAAGGAAAACATATTATTACCACGGTTTTTGAACATGCGGCTGTATCCGCGCCTATAGACTGGCTGGAGGAACAAGGGTTTGAGATTACCAGGATCCCTGTGGATGAAGAAGGAAACCTGTCTCTGGAAAACCTGTCGGAAGCAGTGAGGGAGGATACTATTCTGGTATCCGCCATGTATGTAAATAATGAACTGGGAGCTGTTCTGCCAGTGGAAGAAATGGGCCGGATCATTAAGGAAAAAAATCCTGACACCCTTTTTCATGTGGATGCTATTCAGGCTTACGGCAAGTACCGGATCTTCCCGAGGAAAATGAAGATCGACCTTCTCTCTGTAAGCAGCCACAAAATACACGGCCCAAAAGGCGTGGGATTTTTGTATATAGGAGACAAGGTGAAGATCCAGCCTCTGATCCTGGGAGGAGGCCAGCAGAAAGGCATGCGTTCCGGAACCGACAATGTGCCGGGAATCGCGGGAATGGGAGAAGCTGCCAGGATCATTTACGAACATCTGGAGGAAAATACTGCTCATATGAGGGAACTGAAGGAATACTTCGCAGGAGAGCTTAAAAAGATAGAAGGAGTAGAGATCAACGGTCCCCGGCCTTCCAAAGGCGCGCCTCATATTTTAAATACCAGTTTCCTGGGCGTGAGAAGTGAAGTGCTCCTCCATTCTCTTGAGGATAAAGGCATCTATGTTTCCGCAGGAAGCGCCTGTTCCAGCCATAAGAGAACAGGAAGCGCTTCTCTTGGAGCCATTGGCCTCAGCCCGGAGAGAAAGGAATCAGCTATCCGTTTCAGCTTCAGTGAATTTACCGGCAAAGAAGAACTGGACTATACACTGGAAGCTTTACGGGAACTGCTTCCTATGCTGCGCAGATATGCAAGAAAATAGTAATATAAGGAGAAATTTGTATGTATAAGGCTTTTTTGATCAAGTATGCGGAAATTGCCATTAAAGGAAAAAACCGTTACATCTTTGAAGATGCTCTGGTACAGCAGATAAAATATCAGTTAAGACATGTAGAGGGCACTTTCCAGGTGGTCAAGGAGATGGGGCGTATTTTCGTATATCCCCAGGGAGAATATGACTATGAAGAGGCTGTAGAAGCATTAAAACGGGTTTTCGGCATTTACGGGATCTGCCCGGCAGTCGTTTTGGAAGATCAGGGATTTGAACAGCTTGCCAAAGATGTGGCGGATTATGTAAAGAAAGTTTACGGGGAGAAAACTCTGACGTTTAAAGTAAATACCAGGAGAAATAAGAAATCTTATCCCATGCAGTCCATGGAAGTCAGCAGCGAACTGGGAGGGGTGATCCTGGATGCCTGCCCGAATATGAAAGTAGATGTCCATCATCCCCAGGTTACGGTGAATGTGGAGATCCGGAATAAGATATACCTGTATTCCGAAAATATCCCGGGCCCGGGAGGGATGCCTCTGGGAACCAACGGAAGCGCTATGCTCCTTCTTTCCGGCGGTATTGACAGTCCGGTAGCCGGTTATATGATCGCAAAAAGAGGGGTGACCATTGACGCTGTATATTTCCATGCGCCGCCTTATACCAGCGAACGGGCAAAACAGAAGGTCGTTGATCTGGCAAAACTGGTATCCAGATATGCAGGGCCTATCCGCCTTCACATTGTAAATTTTACAGATATCCAGCTTTATATTTATGATAAATGTCCACATGAGGAACTGACCATTATCATGCGCCGGTATATGATGAAGATCGCGGAAGCCTTTGCCAGACAGGATAACTGTATGGCTCTTGTAACCGGAGAAAGTATCGGTCAGGTGGCCAGCCAGACCATCCACAGCCTTGCGGCTACCAATGAAGTCTGCACTATGCCGGTATTCCGTCCTCTGATCGGTTTTGACAAGCAGGAGATCGTTGATGTGGCTCTGAAGATCCAGACTTATGAGACTTCCATTCTTCCTTATGAGGACTGCTGTACCATTTTTGTGGCAAAACATCCGGTGACAAAGCCAAATATCCAGGTAATCCGCAAATCGGAAGAACGGCTTCAGGATAAAATTGAGGATATGGTGAAAGAAGCTATAGAAACAGCAGAAACAGTAATCTGCGAGGCGGAATAAGAAAAATAAGGGATTCAAACCGGCAATCACGCCGGATACCGGAGAATCTGACACTCGCGGCAGGTCTACGTTCCACTTCGGTCGGTGCTAAACGTGTGCCACCGGCACACAGCACCGCCAAATGGACATGCCAGCATGTCCGTTTGGCTCGTTGCTCGCGGGAATAAAAAAAGCCGCCGCATAAAGCGGCAGCTTTTTAAAAGATCGTCCTTATTATACTAAGTATGGTTTTAATGTCTCTAAGATTTCATCCAGAGCTGCATCGGAAGCATGGATATTTAAGTCGATAGGTTTAGATAAATCTAAAGAAAAGATACCCATGATGGATTTAGCGTCGATTACATATCTACCGGAAACTAAATCAAAATCATAATCAAATTTTGTGATTTCATTTACAAAAGATTTAACTTTGTCGATAGAGTTCAGTGAAATTTTAACTGTTTTCATTGGAAAAATCCTCCCTTACCTCATTTTTAGTAATTGCATTTTACAAGGATTATGTTACCGTCATTGGCAGAAAAAGTCAATATGAAAAAGGGAAAAATAAAACACAAAGAATCTGGTGACAATTCGTCAAAACGCTTAATGTATGGAGAGAATCAGAATGGAGAATATAAGAAAAAGAGTAGCATTGCACAATTTAGGCTGCAAGGTAAATGCCTATGAAATGGAGGCTATGGAGCAGGAATTAAGAGAAGCCGGATATGAGATCGTGCCGTTTGCTCCCGGTGCAGATGTGTATATTATCAATACCTGTACAGTGACGAATATCGCTGATCGAAAGTCCAGGCAAATGCTCCACAAGGCCAGAAAAATGAACCCGGAAGCCATCGTCATCGCAGCCGGCTGCTATGTCCAGGCTCAGAAGGATGCAGAACAGGTGGATGAGGCCATAGATATCGTGCTGGGAAATAACCGGAAGCAGGAGCTGCTGGATATCCTGGCGAATTATCAGAAAGGACAGGGGCAGGAGAAGATCCTGACAGACCTGGAAAAACCGGTGGAATACGAAAATCTGACCCTTTCTTCCACGGGAGAACACACCAGAGCTTATCTGAAAGTCCAGGACGGCTGTAACCAGTTCTGCAGCTACTGTATCATCCCTTATGTAAGAGGAAGGGTACGGAGCAGAAGGAAAGAAGAAGTTCTGGCGGAAGTGGAAAGACTTGTAAAGAACGGTTACCAGGAATTTGTCCTTACCGGGATCCATCTGAGTTCCTACGGGATAGATATTGAAGAAAGTCTCCTGGGCCTGATCCGGGCAGTCCATGAAATTGAAGGGGTGAAAAGGATCCGTCTTGGCTCTCTGGAGCCCAGGATCGTTACAGAAGAATTCGGCCGGGCCCTGGGAAGCATGGAAAAAATCTGTCCTCATTTTCATCTGTCTCTTCAGAGTGGCTGTAATGAGACTCTGAAGCGTATGAACCGGAAATATACAGCAGAGGAATATATGGAAGGCTGCCGGATCCTGCGGAAATATTTTGATGATCCGGCTCTGACCACAGATGTTATCGTAGGATTCCCCCAGGAAACAGAGGAGGAGTTTGAAGAATCCCGGAGTTTTATTGAACAGGTGAAGTTTTATGAGACTCATATCTTCAAATATTCCAGAAGAAAAGGAACCAGAGCGGATCGTATGGAGGGCCAGATCCCGGAAGATGTAAAAACCAGAAGGAGCCATATCCTTATTGAGCTGGGAAAGAAACAGGAGAGAGCCTATATGGAAAGTTTTCTGGGAAAAGAAGTAGAAGTCCTCTTTGAAGAGATCACAGAAATAGAAGGAGAAACCTACTGGATCGGACATACCAGAGAGTATATAAAGACTGTGGCTAAAACCGGGGAAAATCTGGAAAACTGCATAAAAAAGGCCGTAATTACAGGCTTTCTCAAAGACGGGATCTTCATTTGCTCAATATAATAGTTGAATTTCCGGGAAAGATATATTAGAATAAAGGTATAGTTGCAGTTGTATGTCCTTTTTTAGATCCCAGAGGGCTATAGCAGATTAGAACGAATTTTAGAGATAAGGGCGTGAATTGAGTATGGCAAATTTAGAGAATACACAATATTTTAATGTAAAGACAGACCCGGAAGTGAGAGTGAAAGAAGTTCTGGATCTGGTATATAATGCGATGTCAGAGAAGGGATATAATCCGGTAAACCAGATCGTAGGTTATATTATGTCCGGAGATCCTACTTACATTACCAGTTATAAAGGCGCCAGAAGCACCATTATGAAGGTGGAGAGGGACGAGCTGGTAGAGGAGCTGTTGAAAGAATATATCAGGAATAAATCCTGGAAACATGAGTAAGCTTATGCGGATCATGGGACTGGATTACGGCTCTAAGACCATAGGGGTGGCGGTCAGCGACCCTATGGGGCTGACGGCCCAGGGATTGGAGATCATCAGGAGAGAAGAGGAAAACAAGCTGAGAAAATCTCTGCGCAGGATCGAGGAACTGGCAAAAGAATATCAGGTGGAAGAGATAGTCCTTGGTTTTCCCAAAAACATGAATAATACCATTGGTGAGCGGGCGGAGAAATCACTGCAGCTAAAAGAGACCCTGGAACGCAGACTGGGTCTGCCCGTTATTATGTGGGACGAAAGACTTACTACCGTGGAAGCGGACCGTACACTGATCGAAGCAGGTGTGCGAAGAGAGAACAGAAAAAAATATGTGGATATGATAGCGGCTGTATTTATTCTGCAGGGCTATTTAGATGCAAAAGCAAACCCGGATACCGTTTGATTTCTGCGAGCAACGAGCCAGGCGGACGTGCTTGCACGGCCATTTGGCGACTGCCGCAAGGGTTAACAACCCCGCTGCAGTGCAGCGGGGTTTTAATTGTCGGCCTGAACTGTAAGAGACAGGATTAGGGTGAGACCAGCGAGTTTCCGGGTTCTGTGTATGCCTGAAAAACAAAAAGAAAGGACGAAACTATGGAAACAGTAGTATTTGACGGAGAGGACGGATCTGAATTAGAATTTGGTATCCTGGAACAGACCAGAGTAGGAGGCGTTGATTATCTTCTGGTCATTGATCCGGATGAAGCGGAAAATGAAAACGGAAGTGCGGCGTACATTTTAAAGGACATTTCAGAGGACGGCGATAAAGACGGCTGCTATGTATTCGTGGAAGATGACACGGAATACGACGCGGTTTACAAGGTCTTTGCAGCCATGTTAGAGGACATTGAATTTGAATAGGAACGGAAATTATTGGAGGAATAACATTGAAAAAAAATCATAATGGAAAATTGAAGATCATTCCTTTGGGCGGACTGGAACAGATAGGAATGAATATTACAGCTTTTGAGTACGAAGACAGTATTGTTGTGGTAGACTGCGGTCTTTCTTTCCCGGAGAACGATATGCTGGGAATCGACCTGGTCATCCCGGATGTAACTTATCTGAAAGATAATATCGAAAAGGTTAAAGGATTTGTAATTACCCATGGACACGAGGATCATATCGGTGCCCTGCCATATGTTTTGAAAGAGATCAATGTACCCATTTACGCTACAAAGCTGACAGTGGGACTTATTGACAATAAATTAAAAGAGCATAATTTACTGAGAACTACCAAGAGAAAAGTGATCAAGCACGGACAGTCCATCAATCTGGGCTGCTTCAGGATTGAATTTATCAAGACAAACCACAGTATTCAGGACGCTTCTGCCCTGGCGATCTATTCCCCTGCGGGAACTGTTATCCATACAGGAGACTTTAAAGTGGATTACACCCCTGTATTCGGAGATGCTATTGATCTTCAGAGATTTGCGGAGATCGGCAAGAAGGGTGTGCTGGCCCTGATGTGCGACAGTACCAATGCAGAAAGAAAAGGTTTTACCATGTCTGAAAGGACCGTGGGCAAGACCTTTGATAATATTTTTTCCGAACACCGGAACAACAGGATCATTATCGCTACCTTTGCTTCCAATGTGGACAGGGTGCAGCAGATCATTAATTCTGCTTACAAATATGGCAGAAAGGTAGCCATAGAGGGCCGAAGCATGGTAAATGTTATCGGTACAGCGGCAGAACTGGGATATCTGCGGATTCCGGACAAGACCCTTGTGGAGATCGATCAGATCAAGAATTATCCGGACGATAAGGTAGTTCTGATCACCACAGGAAGC
Source organism: Candidatus Blautia stercorigallinarum (assembly GCA_019112785.1). Taxonomy (GTDB): domain Bacteria; phylum Bacillota; class Clostridia; order Lachnospirales; family Lachnospiraceae; genus Blautia; species Blautia stercorigallinarum. The sequence continues at coordinate 16,440 of DXIQ01000046.1, read as the reverse complement.
CAGGGCGAGTCTATGGCGGCTCTTTCCCGTATGGCGGCCAATATCCACAAAAAGGTTACTATTAAGCCTAATGATACTATTATTTTCAGCTCAAACCCCATCCCGGGCAATGAGAAGGCAGTGTCAAAGGTTATCAACGAACTGAGCCGGAAAGGGGCGGACGTTATTTTCCAGGATGTCCATGTATCCGGACATGCCTGTCAGGAAGAGATCAAACTGATCTATTCCCTGGTGAAACCTAAGTATGCCATTCCGGTCCACGGGGAGTACCGTCACTTAAAGGCTCAGGCAGGGATCGCAAAAGATCTGGGTATCCCCAAGGAGAATATTTTTATCCTTTCCTCGGGAGATGTTCTGGAACTTAACGAGCAGGAGCCGGCCAGAGTAACCGGCAAAGTCCGGACAGGGGCTATCCTGGTAGACGGACTGGGTGTGGGCGACGTAGGAAATATTGTGCTTAGAGATCGTCAGCATCTGGCAGAGGACGGTATTATGATCGTAGTCCTTACCCTGGAGAAACACAGCGGCAATCTGCTGGCAGGCCCCGATATTGTGTCCAGAGGTTTTGTGTATGTGAGAGAATCGGAAGACCTTATGGACGAAGCGCGGATCGTAGTGGAAGACGCTATTGATGTGTGCCTGGATAAGCACATTACAGACTGGGGAAAGATCAAGAATATCATCAAAGATTCCCTGGGAGACTTTTTATGGAAACGGACCAAGAGAAATCCTATGATCCTGCCGATTATTATGGAGGCGTAGAGAATGAGCTTTATTGATACCTGTACAGAAATGCTGATCTCGGCAATTAAAAACGGCAGTGTTTATAAACAGTACTGCACAGCCCTTAAGGCGGTGAATAAAATTCCAGGCCTGAAGGAGCAGGTGGATGATCTGCGCCGTATGAACTACAGGGTACAGAATGAATACGAAGATAAAAACCTGTATGAGGTAATTGATGACTTAGATACAAAAATGGAGGAACTGTGCAAAATTGAAGAGGTGAACCAGTTCCTTGAGGCTGAGCTGGCACTGTGTAAACAGCTTCAGGGGATCAGCACAGCCATTCATCAGGGTATCAATCTGGATGTCCCGGAATTATCGTAAACCAAGGAGAGTACTATGGGAAAACAAATCAGAAAACAGAAAAAGTCGTCTATTGTAGCCGGCGGGTTTTTTCGTTTTGCCCTTTATCTTATTGTAGCCATTGCAGTGATCTATATTGGCAAGTCAGCTTATGATTTCGGATATGATATTTTTTATCAGCAGCCTGTGGATTCGGAAGAGGAAGGCAGAGATATTACTGTAGTCGTGGACGAAGGGGATTCTGTATACCAGGTAGGAAGAACCCTGGAAAGCCGGGGACTTATCCGGGACGCCAAGGTCTTCGTGGTTCAGGAAAAACTTTCCAACTACAGCGGTAAGATCCAGGCGGGAACCTATATCCTGAATACCAGTATGACTACAGATGAAATGCTGGAGATCCTGTCCAGAGAGAATGTAAAGGGACAGCCAAACCAGACCCAGGAAGACGGCACGGCCCAGGAAGGCAGCTCTGAGATCCAGAATGGCTCGGATGCCCAGCCTGAGGACAGCCAGGAAGGGGAAGAGGAGACAGGAGGAACCGGAGAGTGATCGTAGATCAGCGTTTAGTTACCTATATCAATTCTCTGGATAAGGGAAACACACCTTTTCTCAACGAACTGGAAATGAAGGCCCTGAGAGATTATGTACCCATCATCCGCAGGGAAACCCAGAGTCTTCTGAAGATGCTTCTGCAGCTCAAAAGGCCCTCCAGGATCCTGGAGGTGGGGACTGCGGTAGGTTTTTCCGCACTCCTTATGTACACTTACGGGCCGGAAGACTGTCAGATCACGACTATTGAAAATTATGAGAAGCGGATCCCTATTGCCAGGGAGAACTTCAGAAAGGCCGGCGCTGAGAAAAGGATCACTCTTTTAGAAGGAGATGCCCAGGAGGTTTTGAAAACTCTGGAAGGACCTTATGATTTTATTTTTATGGATGCGGCCAAAGGCCAGTATATCCACTTTTTTCCGGAGATCCTCCGGCTTCTGGATAAGGGAGGCCTGCTGGTTTCTGATAATGTCCTTCAGGGCGGCGATATTATAGAATCTCACTTTGCAGTTGAGAGAAGAAACAGGACAATTTATAAGCGCATGAGAGAATATCTCAGCGTATTGAAAAACAGCGAAGAGCTGGAAACGGCCATTCTCCCTCTGGGAGACGGGGTGGCCCTTAGTGTTAAGAAAGCAGCAGGAGGAGAACCATGAGGGATAAACCGGAATTGCTGATACCTGCAAGCAGCCTGGAAGTACTGAAGATCGCAGTTATTTTCGGGGCAGATGCAGTGTATATTGGCGGAGAAGCTTTCGGACTTCGAGCCAAGGCAAAAAATTTTTCTATGGAGGACATGAAGGAAGGCATCGCTTTTGCCCATTCCCATGGGGTAAAGGTCTATGTTACTGCCAATATCCTGGCCCACAATCAGGATCTTCCGGGAGTACGGGAATACTTTCAGGAGCTGAAAGAGATCAAGCCGGATGCGCTGATCATATCTGACCCCGGGATCTATATGATCGCTAAGGAAGTATGTCCGGAGATCGAGCGGCATATCAGTACCCAGGCTAATAATACCAATTATGAGACCTATCTGTTCTGGTGGAACTTAGGGGCGAAAAGAGTGGTCAGCGCCAGAGAACTTTCCCTGGAAGAGATCCGGGAGATCCGGGCACATATCCCGGATGAGATGGAGATTGAAACTTTTATCCATGGAGCTATGTGTATCTCTTATTCCGGCAGATGTCTCCTTTCTAATTTCTTCACAGGCAGAGACGCCAATAGGGGAGCCTGTACCCATCCCTGCCGCTGGAAATATTCCATTGTGGAAGAAACCAGGCCGGGAGAATATATGCCGGTTTATGAAAATGAGAGAGGAACCTATATTTTCAACTCCAAAGACTTGTGCATGATCGAGCATATGGATGATATCCTTACCAGCGGCATTGACAGCCTGAAGATTGAGGGAAGGATGAAGACGGCTCTTTACGTAGCCACTGTTGCCAGAACCTATCGGAAGGCTATAGACGACTATCTGGAGGATCCGGCTAAGTACCGGGAGAATATGCCCTGGTATCAGGAGCAGATCAGAAGCTGTACCTACCGTCAGTTCACCACAGGATTCTTCTACGGAAAGCCTGATGAGACCAGTCAGATCTATGACAACAATACCTACGAGAAGGGCTATACCTATCTGGGAATCGTCTGGGAATTGAAAGACGGATTGTGCAGGATCGAACAGCGGAACAAATTTTCTGTGGGAGAGACCATAGAGATCATGAAACCGGACGGAAGAAATCTGTCAGTGAAGGTAGAAAAGATACTGGACGAGGAAGGCCGGGAGCAGGAAAGCGCGCCCCATCCTCAGCAGGTACTTTACGTGGCTTTAAGCCAGGTACCGGAGAAGTACGATATCCTGAGAAGAAAAGAAGATTAAAAGGGATCGGGAGATGTACTTCAGACCGGATACAAATGAAGTCCTGAAAGATATATCAGATGTATCCGGCACAGATTTTGTTCAGAAATATTCACGCAGTTTCAGAAGCGCGTTTTTTTCTATACGTGACACATAAGAGCGGCTGATCTTCAGCCGCTTTGCTATTTCTCTCTGTGTCAGCTCCTCTTTACCATAAAGGCCATAGCGGAGAATGATGATCTCCTGTTCTCTGGAAGAAAGGATTTTGGGAAGAAGCTGATAGAGATAGTCGATATCCTGCTTCAGGGAATAGTTTTTTACCACATCTACTGGTTCTGTTTCGATCACGTCCAGAAGGCTGATCTCGTTCCCCTCTTTATCTGTGCCGATAGGCTCGTAAAGAGAAACTTCTTTACTGGATTTTTTCTTGGAACGAAGGAGCATAAGAAGCTCATTGTCAATACATCTTGCCGCATAGGTAGAGAGCCTGCTTGCTTTCTGAAAATCAAAGGTCTGTATGGCCTTGATCAGTCCGATCGTCCCGATAGAGATCAGATCATCTAATTCTTCCCCAGCTCCCTGATATTTCTTGACAATATGTGCAACCAGACGCAGATTTCTCTGGATCAGAATATCTTTCGCTTCCAGGCTGCCCTGTTTGTATTCCTGAAGATAATATTTTTCTTCTTCCGGAGTCAGGGGCTTTAGAAATGTTTTCACACAAGCATACCTCGGGGGAATTTAATTCTAGTTTATGTAAGGACGGAGTATTTTGTGCTTTTCCAACAGAAATATACTTTTGTGAAAAATGAGTATTGTGGGGATGTAAAAATAAAGATATAATTATAATATAAAATTGATATAAAGGAGGCGCAGCAAAATGATCATCAAGGCTTCAGCAGCCCTTAGAAATGACTACAGTTCTATCTCAAAACCGGCAAAGGAGACCAGCGAACCTATCTATATTACAAAAAACGGAGAGGGTGATGGTGTGTTTATGAATATTGATGCCTTTGAAAGGAGAGAACAGGCTTTGGAGCTGCGGTTAAAGGTTCTTCAGGCGGAAGAAGAGCGCCTGAGAGGAGAAAAGACCAGAAGTATTCAGGAAGCAAGAAGGGAGTTAAAAGAACGTGCAGGAACAACATTATAGTGTAGAGATCCTGCCAACGGCCTGGGAGATAAGTGGCTGAATGACCAAGGATATAGGATGATCATATGGCAACGGTTTGTTTCAATATACCGTCAATTTGGAGAAAAAATCTATATTTATCATATCGCTAATACAGAGACTGAGTATACAAAATTATTTCTTTAAAATGGCAGTTCTGCCGAAAAATTTCCAAAGATCAGAAAACTGAAAAAAGTATAGAATAAAGGGGGCCAGAATACTTCCGCATAGAAAGTTCTGCTGCCTTCGTGTGGAACCACCTCCCCCTGGAAAGGAGGCACTATGTACAGCAGTGTTTTATCAGCGACTATTTCCGGCGTAGAAGGGGTACCGGTACTGGTGGAGGCAGACGTAAGCAATGGCCTTCCGGTATTTTCTATGGTGGGATATCTTTCATCAAGAGTCCGGGAGGCTCAGGAACGGGTATGGACAGCTTTGAGAAATACAGGACTGTCCTTCCCGCCTAAAAGGATCACCGTAAACCTTTCGCCGGCGGATATACGAAAGGAGGGGACCAGATTTGACCTGCCTATTGCAGCGGCTCTTCTGGGGGCTTTCGGATATCTGGAGACAGATAAACTCCGGGGAGTCTGTATGGCAGGGGAACTGGGGCTTAACGGTGAGATTAAAGGAGTACGGGGGATCCTGCCCATTGTAGATACGGCGGTGAGAAATGGATGCAGGTTTTGCATTATCCCCGCGGCAAATCTTTCAGAAACACAGGAATTTTCCGGGATCAGGATATTGGGAGTGAGAAGCCTGAGGGAATTTATGGAACATGCACAGATGAAAGACTGGGGAATCACGGAACCGCCGGAGTTGAAAGAAAATAAAGGGGAAAAGTCTGGGAAAGAAGAAGGGGATCAGGATGACGAAGAAGCGTACCAGGAGGATTTCGCAGATATTTTCGGGCAGGAGGCAGCCAAGAGAGCAGCGGTGATCGCGGCGGCCGGCTTTCATAATATTCTTTTTATCGGAACAAAGGGGGCAGGAAAGACGATGATCGCCAGCAGGCTCCCATCTATCTTTCCGCCGCTTGAGGAAGAGGAACGTATGGAACTGTCCAGGATCTACAGTGTGGCCGGGCTTTTGGGAAAGCAAAGATCTATGATACGGACAAGACCTTTTCGGAATCCCCATCATACAGCCACGGCAAAAGCCCTGGCCGGAGGAGGGGCGTACCCTCTTCCGGGAGAAATTACCCTGGCCCATAAAGGGATCCTGTTTCTGGATGAATTGCCGGAATTTTCCAGATCAGCCCTGGAGATACTGCGGCAGCCCCTGGAACAGGGGAAAATCTGTATCTCCAGGGTTCATGGAAACTATGAGTTTCCGGCAGACTTCTTATTGGCAGCGGCTATGAATCCCTGTCCCTGCGGTTATTATCCGGACAGGAACCGCTGTTCCTGCACCCGTCATCAGGTAGAAACGTATCTGGGAAAGATCAGCGGACCGCTGTTGGACCGTTTTGATATCTGTACAGAAATGCGGGAGGTTCCGGGAGAAAAAATAAGAAAGGGAAGATCCGGGAAAACTTCAGAGGAGATCCGCAGAGAAGTAGGGCAGGTCCACGAGATCCAGAAAGAAAGATATAAGGGTACAGAGATCAGGTTTAACAGTCGGCTGTCAGGAAAAGAGACAGAGAAGTACTGTGTGATGGACAGACCGGCAGAGAGACTTCTGACAAAAGTTTATACAAAACTGGGCCTCAGCGTGAGAGGGTACCATAAGATATTAAAGACAGCCAGGACCATTGCAGATCTGGACAACAGCGATAAGATCCGGGAAAACCATGTCAGCGAGGCTGTCTGCTACCGGGCGATTGATAAAAAATACTGGAAATAAAAAAGGAGAGGATACATATGATGGAAGAAAGAAGCAGAGAATGGATGTGCAGGAGAGAAGAGGCGTGTTATCCGGAAAAACTGAAAGTTTATAAATCCATGCCCCGGGTGCTTTATGTCAGAGGCGGACTGCCGGATCCTGAAAAACCGGCAGTGGCGGTGGTTGGAGCCAGGGCCTGCAGCAGATATGGAGAGCAGCAGGCATACCGGTTTGGAAAAATCCTCAGTGAAAACGGCGTTCAGATCATCAGCGGCCTTGCCAGGGGGATCGACGGCATGGCACACAGGGGAGCTTTAGACGCAGGTGGAAAGACCTTCGCGGTTATGGGCTGCGGAACAGATATATGCTATCCCGCTGAGCACCGGGAACTTTATGATAGAATGAAGGACGGCCAGGGAGGGATCTTATCAGAATTTCCAGGAAAAACTCCTCCTTACGGGAAAAATTTTCCAAGGCGGAACCGGATCATCAGCGCTCTGGCAGATCTGGTACTGGTGATCGAGGCCAGAAAAAGGAGCGGATCTCTTATCACTGCCAGTTATGCCCTGGAACAGGGGAAGACAGTCTATGCTCTGCCGGGCAGGGTGGGAGATGCTGTAAGCGAGGGCTGTAATCTCCTGATCGCAGACGGAGCGGGGATCGCATGTTCCCCGGAAATGCTCCTGGAAGAGCTTGGAATAAGCTGTGAAAGAAAGGTTAATTTCAGGCAAAATTCAAAGATAAGACTTGCAAGCCATGAAGAAATGGTGTATAGTTGTCTGGATTTCCAACCAAAGAATATAGAAGAAATTCATCAGGAAACCGATTTAAATACAAGGATCATTGCAGAAGTTTTATTGAAATTAGAGCTTGACGGGCTCATCACAGAGCCTGCCAAGAATTACTATGCCAGAGCAGGAGGTTGACATGGCGAAATATCTGGTAATTGTGGAATCACCGGCAAAGGTAAAGACAATTAAAAAATTTCTGGGCCCAAATTATGAGGTAATGGCTTCTAATGGCCATGTGCGGGATCTTCCCAAGAGCCAGCTTGGCTTTGATGTGGAAAATGATTATGAGCCTAAATATATTACGATCAGAGGAAAAGGAGATATCCTGGCGGCCCTGCGCAAAGCGGCCAAAAAGGCAGATAAAGTCTATCTGGCAACGGACCCTGACCGGGAGGGAGAGGCAATATCCTGGCACCTTTCCTATGCCCTGAAACTGGACAAGAAGAAAATGCGCCGGATCACCTTTAACGAGATCACTAAAAGTGCGGTAAAAGCTTCTATCAAGGAAGCAAGAGATATCAATATGAATCTGGTAGACGCCCAGCAGGCCAGAAGGCTTCTGGACCGTATGGTGGGTTACGAGATCAGCCCGCTCCTTTGGGAAAAGGTAAAGCGGGGACTAAGTGCCGGCAGGGTACAGTCTGTAGCTCTTCGTATCATTGGAGACCGGGAAGAAGAGATCAGCCGTTTTATTCCGGAGGAATACTGGACGCTGGACGGTGAATTCAATATAGAAGGGGAGAAGAAACCCCTCATTGCCAAGTTTTACGGAAACAAAAACAAGAAGATCACCATACATTCCAGGGAAGAACTGGATAAGATCTTAAAAGAACTTCAGGGAGTATCCTACAGGATCGCCGAAGTGAAAAAGGGAGAGAGGAGCAAAAAGGCGCCTATGCCTTTTACTACCAGTACTCTTCAACAGGAAGCTTCTAAAGTACTGAACTTTTCCACTCAGAAGACTATGCGGCTGGCTCAGCAGCTTTATGAAGGCGTAGATATCAAGGGCAGCGGAACCGTAGGTCTGATCACTTATCTGCGTACGGATTCTACCCGTATCTCGGAAGAGGCAGATCAGAATGCAAGAGAATATATTGCTGCCCAGTATGGCAAAGAGTATGTGGCAGATTCAGAAAAGAAAAGCGATAATGGCAAACGGATCCAGGATGCCCACGAGGCTATCCGTCCTACAGACATTTCCAGACTGCCGGCTCAGGTAAAAGAATCTCTTTCCAGAGATCAGTTCCGTCTGTATCAGCTGATCTGGAAACGGTTTACTGCCAGCAGGATGCAGCAGGCCAGGTATGAGACCACGTCGGTAAAAGTACAGGGAGGAGAATACTATTTTACAGCTTCTGCTTCTAAAAGGAAATTCGATGGTTTTATGGCGGTATATACTCAGGATGATGAGGAAAAACAGGAAAATCAGCTGTTGGCCAAGAACCTGGAAGAAGACACCCAGATCAGTCTGAAAGGGCTGAAGGAGCAGCAGCATTTCACTCAGCCTCCGGCACATTACACAGAGGCAGCCCTGGTCAAGACTCTGGAAGAACTGGGAATCGGAAGGCCAAGTACTTATGCGCCTACCATCACAACCATTATTGCGAGAAGGTATGTGGCAAAGGAAAATAAAAATCTTTATATGACAGAACTGGGAGAAGTAGTCAATAAGATCATGAAAGAAGCTTTCCCCAGTATTGTAGATGTAAACTTTACCGCCACCATGGAGCAGCTTCTGGATGGTGTAGAGGAAGGAAAAGTCCAGTGGAAGACGGTGATCCGTAATTTCTATCCGGATCTGGAAGAAGCGGTTAAAAAAGCCAGACAGGAACTGGAACAGGTAAAGATCGAGGATGAAGTCACGGATGTGATCTGCGAGCAATGCGGAAGAAATATGGTGGTAAAATACGGCCCCCATGGAAAATTCCTTGCCTGCCCGGGATTCCCCGAATGTAAGAATACAAAACCCTATCTGGAAAAGATCGGTGTTCCATGTCCGCTCTGCGGCAAGGATGTAGTGATCAGAAGAAGTAAAAAAGGCCGTATTTATTATGGCTGCGAGAACAATCCGGACTGCGAATTCATGTCCTGGCAGAAGCCTTCTAAAGAGAAATGTCCTTCCTGCCAGAGCTATATGGTAGAAAAAGGAAATAAACTGGTATGTTCCAACAAGCAGTGCGGTTATGTGATGATGAAACCAAAAGAAAAAGATCTGGAAAACAGTATCGCCTGAAATACTAAGGGAGTGGAGTTGACTCATTAAACATATGTCAGGAATATTTATACATTTTATGCGAATTTGTCCAGCATAGCTTTGAGACCATAGGCTCAAAGGGTTGCAGACTGAGCATTAAAATGTATAAATATTCTCGATAAGTTTAATGTGACAGCTTCGCTTTTTTAGTGCAAAAAGATGAAATAGTCTGGAAAAGGTGAAAACATTACCTAATGAAGGAATTATTAGAAAACGGATAAAAAGACTGAAAATAGAAAAACTATACATTGATTTCAGAATAGTTGTATGCTAAAATGGGTTATATAAACAGAAAGTATAGTTGCCGTCAGGCTGTCAGCTTGCGATTGGATCTGTTTTAACAAGATCAAAGGAAAGGAGGTTCGCCATGAGCGTACAATTATTAGATAAGACCAGAAAGATCAATAAGCTTCTTCATAATAACCATGCCTCGAAAGTCCTTTTTAATGATATCTGCGAAGTCATGGTAGAAACGTTGGATTCAAATATTCTGGTAATCAGTAAAAAAGGAAAGGTACTGGGAGTAGGAACCTGTCCTGGTGTGGAGGAGATCAATGAACTGATCGACAGCGAGGTAGGCGGTTATATTGACAAGCTGTTAAATGAAAGACTTCTGGGCGTACTGTCCACTAAAGAAAATGTAAATCTGGAAACCCTGGGATTTGAAAGCGAAAATATCGGCCGTTATGTAGCCATTATCAGTCCTATTGATATCGCAGGAGAGAGACTGGGAACCCTGTTTATGTACCGCAGTGAGAAGACCTATGATATTGAGGATATCATTGTCAGCGAATACGGGACCACAGTGGTAGGTCTGGAGATGATGCGTTCTGTCCATGAAGAGAACGCAGAAGAGAACCGGAAGATCCAGGTGGTAAAATCCGCATTTAATACCCTGTCTTTTTCAGAACTGGAAGCGATCATCCATATTTTTGATGAACTGGATGGAGATGAAGGAATCCTGGTAGCCAGCAAGATCGCAGACCGTGTGGGAATTACCCGTTCCGTGATTGTTAATGCTCTTAGGAAGTTTGAGAGCGCAGGAGTTATTGAATCTCGTTCTTCCGGTATGAAAGGAACCTATATCAAGGTTCTCAATGAAGTGATCTTTGATGAACTGGAAGAGATCAAAAAGAGAAAATTAGTGAAAAAATAGTCGGAAATTGAATTACTATAGAGAAAAGGAGCCATTCCTCAGAAACTGTCTGCCAGAAAGCTGTTGAGGAATGGTTCCTTTTCTTTTGAGGCAGAAAGTGGAGCTCTGGAGGGAATTTTATTCCCGCGGACAACGAGCCAAGCGAACATACTCGCATGTCCATTTGGCGGTGCTGTGTGCCAGTGGCACACGTTTAGCACCGACCGGAGTGGAACGTAGACCTGCCGCGAGGGTTTTTGATTTTACACAGAATTTATTGAAAAAATATAAAAGTGAGAAAAAATGAGAAAATAAGAGTATAAAAAAGAAATTATGAAATAAATTAAAAAATGCAACAATTAATCCAGTTGCGAAAACCCGGTAAATTAACTAATATATGACTAACGGTTAGCACTCGACAGAAATGAGTGCTAATAAAACAAAAGAATGGAAATTTTGTAAGGAGGAAATAGATATGAAATTAGTACCATTAGGAGACAGAGTTGTATTAAAACAGTTAGAAGCAGAAGAGACAACCAAGTCAGGTATTGTTCTTCCGGGTCAGGCTCAGGAAAAACCTCAGCAGGCAGAAGTTGTTGCTGTTGGCCCAGGCGGAGTCGTTGACGGCAAAGAAGTAAAGATGGAAGTTGCCGTAGGCGATCAGGTAATCTATTCCAAATACGCAGGAACAGATGTAAAGATCAACGAGGAAGAGTACATCATCGTTAAACAGAACGATATTCTGGCAATTGTAAAATAATAAATAGAAAACAGCATTGAATTTATAGGAGGAATGTCATCATGGCAAAGGAAATTAAATACGGAGCAGAAGCAAGATCTGCTCTGGAAGCTGGAGTTAATAAATTAGCAGATACTGTAAGAGTAACACTGGGACCAAAAGGAAGAAATGTCGTGCTGGACAAATCTTTCGGTGCTCCTCTGATCACTAACGATGGTGTTACTATCGCAAAAGAGATCGAACTGGAAGACGGATTTGAAAACATGGGAGCTCAGCTTATCAAAGAAGTTGCTTCCAAGACAAACGATGTAGCCGGTGATGGTACTACTACAGCTACAGTCCTGGCTCAGGCAATGGTTCATGAAGGAATGAAGAACCTGGCAGCAGGCGCAAATCCTATCATCCTGAGAAAAGGTATGAAGAAAGCTACAGAAGCAGCTGTTAATGCCATCAAAGATATGAGCAAGAATATCGAAGGCAAAGAGCAGATCGCAAGAGTAGCAGCTATCTCTGCAGGAGATGACGAAGTAGGCGAAATGGTAGCAGACGCTATGGAAAAAGTAAGCAAAGACGGCGTTATCACTATCGAAGAATCCAAGACAATGAAGACAGAACTGGATCTGGTAGAAGGTATGCAGTTTGACCGCGGCTACATTTCCGCATATATGGCAACAGATATGGATAAGATGGAAGCTGTTCTGGAAGATCCATATATCCTGATCACAGATAAGAAGATCTCCAACATTCAGGATATCCTGCCTCTGCTGGAGCAGATCGTTAAGACCGGCGCTAAGCTGCTGATCATTGCTGAGGATATCGAAGGCGAAGCTCTTACAACTCTGATCGTAAACAAATTAAGAGGAACCTTCTCTGTATGTGCTGTAAAGGCTCCTGGATATGGCGACAGAAGAAAAGAAATGCTGAAAGATATCGCTATCCTGACAAATGGTACAGTTATTTCTGATGAACTTGGCCTGGAATTAAAAGATGTGACCATGGATCAGCTTGGCCGTGCAAAATCTGTAAAAGTTGAAAAAGAAAACACAGTTATCGTTGACGGTATGGGCGATAAAGAAGAGATCGCTGCAAGAGTTGCTCAGATCAAACATCAGATCGCTGAGACAACATCTGATTTCGACAGAGAAAAATTACAGGAAAGACTTGCTAAACTGGCAGGCGGCGTAGCTGTTATCCGTGTAGGCGCAGCTACAGAGACAGAAATGAAAGAAGCAAAACTCCGTATGGAAGATGCTCTCAACGCTACAAGAGCAGCTGTTGAAGAAGGTATCATCGCAGGAGGCGGATCTGCATACATTCATGCTTCTAAAGAAGTTGCAAAAGAAGTTGAAAAACTGGAAGGCGACGAGAAGACAGGCGCAAGAGTTGTACTGAAAGCTCTGGAAGCTCCTCTGTATCATATCGCAGCAAACGCAGGTCTGGAAGGCTCTGTGATCATCAATAAAGTAAGAGAATCTGAAGTTGGCGTTGGCTTCGATGCTCTGAAAGAACAGTATGTGGATATGGTAAAAGAAGGAATCCTGGATCCTGCCAAAGTTACCAGAAGTGCACTGCAGAATGCTACAAGCGTAGCAGGAACACTCCTTACTACAGAAGCAGTTGTTTCTACTATCAAAGAGGAAACACCGGCTGCACCTGCAGGCGCTCCGGGAATGATGTAATCCTGCGGCAGAGAAAAAACGCAGTTTGACTCCCTTCCCGGGCAGACAAGTAAAAATAAAAAAACTTGCTGCCCGGGAAGGGAGTTCTTTTATTTGCGCAGGTTTCTTGCAACAGAAAATTTTTTGTGTTACACTGTTTATCAGAACATAGGAAATAACAGGAGGAACGTAAGATGACGGACATGTATTCGGAGCTCCTAGTGAAAAAGGAGCAGACCGTAAAAGACCAGGCTATCAAGATTCTGCTGATCTTTTTACTTGTGTTTACAGCAATAGCAGGATTGATCCTTACCCCTCTAGCTTGGGTACTGACTATCGGCCTTGGCATTGCGGCGTATTTTGTTCTGCCGCTTTTAGATCTGGAATATGAATATGTATTTGTAAACGGAGAACTGGACATAGACCGGATCGCATCCAAGGCTAAGAGAAAGAGAATGAAGAGTTTTGATCTGGCTAAGATGGAGATCATGGCTCCGGTAAATTCTCACAGAATGGATTACCAGAATCATAATACAAATATGAAGGTTCTGGATTTCTCTTCAGGAAATTCTCAGCATAAGATTTTCGCTATGATCATTCCGGATGACACCACTGTATACAGGGTGCTTCTGGAGCCGGACAAAGAGCTGCTTGATAATATTGCAAGAAGCTGTCCGAGAAAAGTTTTTCTGGATTGACAGTTTTGTCGGAATTTGTTATATTACTGTACTATAAACAAATTGAAGGGAGAATGAAAAATGGGTAAGATTATTGGTGAAGGCATTACTTTTGATGACGTCCTGTTAGTTCCGGCGTATTCAGATGTGATCCCAAATCAGGTAGAATTATCAACTTGGCTTACAAAAAAGGTGAAGCTGAACATACCGATGATGAGCGCCGGTATGGATACTGTTACCGAACACCGCATGGCTATCGCTATGGCGAGACAGGGCGGTATCGGAATTATTCACAAAAATATGTCTATTGAAGAACAGGCAGATGAAGTAGATAAGGTAAAACGTTCAGAGAATGGCGTTATTACAGACCCATTTTTCTTATCTCCGGAACATACACTGGCAGATGCTAACGATCTTATGGCGAAGTTCCGTATTTCAGGCGTGCCTATTACAGAGGGGAAAAAGCTGGTAGGTATCATTACAAACCGCGACCTGAAATTTGAAGAGGACTTTTCCAGAAAGATCAAAGAATGTATGACTTCCGAAGGTCTGGTTACTGCAAAAGAAGGCGTAACTCTTGAGGAAGCGAAAAAGATCCTGGCAAAATCCAGAAAAGAAAAACTTCCGATCGTAGATGATGACTTTAATCTGAAAGGTCTCATTACCATCAAAGATATCGAAAAACAGATCAAATATCCTCTGTCTGCTAAAGATGCACAGGGAAGACTGCTCTGCGGTGCGGCAGTAGGTATCACAAAAAATGTAATGGCAAGGATCGACGCTCTGGTAAACGCCCATGTGGACGTAGTTGTAGTAGATTCCGCTCACGGACATTCTGCAAATATTATCAGAACATGCCGGGAGATCAAGGAGAAATATCCGGATCTTCAGCTGATCGCCGGAAACGTAGCTACAGGAGAGGCTACCAAGGCGCTGATCGAGGCAGGTGTAGACGCTGTAAAAGTAGGTATCGGACCTGGCTCTATCTGTACGACCCGTGTGGTTGCAGGTATCGGTGTACCTCAGATCACAGCAATCATGGACTGCTATGAGGTTGCCAAAGAATATGACATTCCGATCATCGCGGACGGCGGTATCAAGTATTCCGGTGATATGACAAAGGCTATTGCTGCCGGTGCCAATGTTTGTATGATGGGAAGTATCTTCGCAGGCTGTGATGAAAGCCCTGGAGATTTTGAACTGTATCAGGGAAGAAAATATAAAGTTTACAGAGGCATGGGTTCCATTGCCGCTATGGAAAACGGAAGCAAGGACCGCTACTTCCAGGAAGATGCCAAGAAACTGGTTCCGGAAGGCGTGGAAGGCCGTGTGGCTTACAAGGGTCATGTGGAAGATACCGTATTCCAGCTGATCGGCGGAATCCGTTCCGGTATGGGTTATTGTGGTGCAAAGGATATTGAAACTCTGAAGAGAACTGGAAAATTCGTGAAGATTTCTGCGGCAGCTTTAAGAGAATCACATCCTCATGACATCCACATTACCAAGGAAGCTCCGAATTACAGTATTGACGAATAAAACAGAACACAGAGATATACAGGATTTGGAAATGATTTTAGAGCAGAGGGGTTGCTGTATGGAGCAGCAGTTCCTCTGCTTTTTCTGACCGTAAAAGAGTCAGGAGCATAAGAGGAAATACTCTATGAAAAAACAGGAGTACAAAGAACGCTGCGAAAAAGCGAAAGCAGAGAGAAAAAAAAGAAGAAAAAAAGTAAGGATCCAGAAGATTACAATTTTTGGCGCAGCACTGCTTACAGCATGTCTTATCGCTGTTGGAGGAAACCGGATCGGGGCGGCTATAGAGGAAAGACGGCTTTTGGAGGCCAGAAACGAATCCTTTGTAGGAGCTCCGCCTTTTGATGTGGAACTTCTGGACGTTAATGAATATTCCAGGCCGGGGATCCCTCTGGAACAGATCAATGGTATTGTGATCCATTATACCGCAAATCCTGGAAGCACGGCTCAGAATAACCGGGATTATTTTGAAGGATTGAAGGATAGCCACGAGACCAAGGTAAGCAGTCACTTTGTGGTGGGGATCGAAGGAGAGATCGTTCAGTGTATCCCCAGCTCGGAGATTGCCTATGCCTCAAACTCCAGAAATTCGGATACCTTGTCTATAGAGTGCTGCCATCCAGATGAAACAGGGAAATTTACGGATGCTACATACACTTCTCTGGTGCGCCTTACAGGATGGCTCTGTTACCGGTTCAATCTTACCAGTGAGGATGTGATCCGGCATTATGATGTAACGGGAAAGATCTGCCCCAAATATTATGTAGATCATCCGGAGGCATGGGAGCAGTTTAAGACGGATGTGGGGGAACAGATCAAAGTTGTGGAGCAGGAGGTATTGGCCGGGGAGGGAGAATAGGTATGGAAGGTGTAGAAAAAAAGAAAAGATTTCAGGGAGTCAGGAAATTATGGAATTACTGCAGGTCTCATATGTGGTGTTCTTTTGCCATGGCTATATTGGTAGCGATTATTTTGCTGATGGGGATTATATGGGTCTATATGAAGAATCAGTACTATACCCATCTTGTAGAGACTACTTACACTGTTATGAAGTGACTTTTGTCAAGAGGTAAATGCTGTATCTCACAAACTTTTTCTTGACCATCACATTTGTGTAATCTGTCAGCATCTGGAAGGAGCTCTGATTTAACAGTTCCCGGCATATGGC
>DXIQ01000005.1 GCA_019112785.1 Candidatus Blautia stercorigallinarum | reverse complement strand
AGAAGGAGCTAAATTTGCAGTTCTGCAAGACACTTGAATGAGGCGTACAGGACGTACGCCGATTGAAAGTAACGCAGCAGAACTGCAAATTCAGCCATTCTGACCGTTTGGCCCCTTGTACACTGAGGGTATAGATGGAAGTAAAAAAGATTTTGTGTTATCCTGTATCTTACAAAGAACAGAGGGATACAGAAATCTCCTGTACGGTTATGCAATTGCTAAAACTTATCTATATAGACAATTCTATAAGTCTATTTCAGACATAATTCCCTATATTTATAGAAAAGAATACAAACTATTATTTATGCACCTCTGTTTTTGTGAAATAACAGTCTGTATCATGAGCAGAGTCAGATAAAACTTTTACAGCCCTGTGTTTTATGGTACACTGATTGTACAGAGAGAATTCCTGTATCGGGCAGAAGGAGGCTGCATGCAGGAAAAAACAAGGAAATATCCTACAGACTATATGCATTTGGAGGATATGGCCATGAAGACAGCGGCACAGTATTTCGGAGAGGAATTGCTGAGCTATTTGGGGGTGAAGGAAAAAGCATTACGGGTTGCTCCAACAGAAATTATTCAGATGGAGGCCAGACAGCTTTATCAGGATTTTAATTTTGAGATGGAAAACGGCTGGTGGTATCATTTCGAGTTTGAGAGCGACGAGATTACAGAAGATGATCTAATGAGGTTTCGGGAGTATGAGGCGGCTACCAGCCGTATTTACCGTGTACCGGTGGTAACCTGCGTATTATGCTCGGCAAAAGTACGAAAGATAAAGACAGAGCTTGCCCAGGGGCTGAACATTTACAGAATTCAGGCACTGCGCCTGAAAGGGGAAGATGCAGATACCCTCTTTGATAAAGTGGAAAAACAGGGAAAAATGAAGAGAGAGGATATGATTCCTGTACTCCTAAGCCCATTGATGGACGGAAAGATGACTGTGAAAGACAGGATTTTAAGAGGAATCCAATATATTCGCCAAGAAGAATATGAAATGTCAAAGGCAGAGTCAGGGAAAATACAGGCAGTGCTCTATGCCTTTGCAAACAAGTTTTTAGATACTGCAGAATTGGAGGAGATTAAGGAGGCGATTGCTATGACGAAACTGGGAGAAATGCTTTTTGAGGACGGGAAGAGTGCAGGAGAAGAGAAAATGAGACGGCTGACAATACGGCTGCTGGATGAGAAGAGATATGCAGACCTAGAAAAAGCGGCAAAAGACAGGGAATACAGAGATAAACTATACAAATTTTTCGGGATTTAGCAGGCCATATCTTGACTTTTCAATTTTACACTGCTATAATACCACCCATGAAGGACAAAGGCGTTCTTATTCAGGCGGGGACCTGAATAAGTGCGCCCTTTTTCATTACATAGGAAAATTCATCCGACTTTTCTGTGTGATGAAAGGGCCCATCCTGCCGCAAGACAGAGATGCATGGCCGGCTGCCCGCTGCCTTAAGCGGGATTGTTGATTAATTCAGAAAGGACATGGTGGTCACTATGGCGAAATACACCAGAGAGGATATTCTGCATATGGCAGAGGAAGAAGACGTAGAATTTATCCGTCTTCAGTTTACCGATATGTTCGGCACCATGAAGAATATTGCGATTCCTTTCGGCAAGCTGGAAAAGGCTATGGATAATGAATGTGTGATCGATGCATCTTCTATGGAAAGCTTCTATAGAAATGAGGAGGAGGATATGTACCTTCATCCGGATCTGGATACTTTCTGTATTCTTCCATGGAGACCCCAGCAGGGAAAGGTTGCCAGATTTATCTGTGATATTTATAAGGCAGATGGAACACCTTATAAAGAGAGTCCCAGATATATTCTTCAGAATGCTGTGAAAAAAGCTGAGGAAAAGGGATATACTTTTAAAGTAAACCCGGAATGTGAGTTTTTCCTTTTCCATACAGATGATAATGGTTCTCCTACTACACTGACTCATGAGAGAGCCGGTTTTATGGATCTGAGTCCGGTGGATCTTGGAGAAAACGCCAGAAGGGACATTGTACTGACTCTGGAGGATATGGGGTATGAAGTGGCTTCTTCCCATCATGAGATCGCTCCGGGACAGCATGAGATTGATTTTACCATGTCAGACGTGATGGATACAGCGGATAAGCTGATGACCTTTAAAGTGGCGGTCCGTACAGTGGCAAAGCGCCATGGACTTCATGCCACATTCATGCCAAAACCGAAAGCGGAAGAAAACGGTTCCGGCATGCATATTAACATGGCTCTTTACAAAGACGGGAAAAATATATTTGAAGACCCCCAGGACAGTCTGGGACTGAGTAAAGAAGCTTATTCCTTTATCGCCGGGCTGCTGGAACATATCAAGGGAATGACAGCCATCTTCAATCCTTTGGTAAATTCCTATAAGCGTCTGGTGCCGGGATTTGAAGCCCCTTCCGATATGACTTGGTCCTCTACTCAGAGGACAGCCCTCATAAAAGTATGCCGGGGCACGAGAGAAGAAAAAGCTATTGAACTGAGAAGTCCAGACGCTTCTGCAAATCCCTATCTGGTATTTGCCCTGTGTCTGGAAGCCGGTATCGACGGTATAGAGCGAGGGCTGGAAGCGCCGGCAGAACTGAAAAAAAGCATCCGGGATTTATCCGAAGAAGAGAAAAATAATCAGGGTATCAAAGCCCTGCCGGAAAATTTAAGCGATGCATTATATGAGATGGAGAAAGATGTCTGGGTAAAGGAGATGCTGGGAGGATCTTTTCTGGAACATTATAAAAAAGGTAAAAGAAAAGAATGGAAAAGTTATATGAAACAGGTTTCCGAATGGGAACTGGAACAGTATCTGTACCAGATTTAGATATTTTTTAGTCGGCAATGTGAACATGCGAATGTTTACTATAAGGTACTCGCAGAATTAAAGAAAAGGCAGGGAGCAGTATATGAGCATCATCATTGTGGCATTACCCAAGATTGAAGATGCAAAGCGGATACGAAAAATCCTGATGGATCATGGATTTGAAAATGTAGTATCCTGCTGTACCGCTTCCGCAGCTTTAATCGAGGCAAATCAAGATCAGAGAGGACTGATCATCAGCGGCTATAAACTGCCGGATATGCATTATACCCAGTTATATGAGTGTATACCAAAATATTTTGAAATGCTGCTGATGGGATCAGCAAATGTAGTAAGCTCGGCAGAAAGCGGAATCATCGCCGTGACTATGCCAGTGAAAATATATGATTTGGTCAATACCGTGCAAATGGTCCTCAGCCAGGTAGAAAGACGGTATAAGAAAGACAGGAAAAAACCAAAGAAGAGGACCGAGAAAGAAGAAAACTATATACGGAATGCCAAGTTCCTGCTGATGGAGCGGAATCATCTCTCAGAAGAAGAGGCTTACCGTTACATTCAGAAATGCAGCATGGACAACGGTACCAATATGGTGGAAACCGCACAGATGATATTGACTTTAATCTACGACGAATGTTAAAAGGAGAAATGTGGTATGTTTACTATCAATGAAAATTATCTGAAGCTTCCGGGAAGCTATCTTTTCTCTGATATTGCAAAGAAGATCGCAGCATATCAGCAGGAAAATCCGGATAAAGAAATCATCCGCCTGGGGATCGGGGACGTGACACAGCCCCTGGCGCCGACGATCATCGAGGCTCTTCACGGAGCTGTGGAAGAAATGGCTCATGCAGAGACTTTCCACGGATATGCTCCGGATAAGGGCTATGCTTTCCTGAGAGAAGCTATTGCGAAAAACGATTATCAGGATCGGGGATGTGACATTGATCCGGAAGAGATCTTTGTATCTGACGGAGCAAAGTGTGACTCCGGAAATATCCAGGAAATCCTGGGACTGGACAATAAGATCGCAGTGTGTGACCCGGTTTATCCTGTATATGTAGATACTAATGTAATGGCGGGAAGAACAGGAAATTATAATAAAGTAACACAGAACTTTGACGGGGTGATCTACATGCCCTGTACTGCAGAGAATAATTTCGCTCCGGAATTTCCCAAGGAAACTCCAGATGTGATCTATCTCTGCTTCCCCAATAATCCCACAGGTTCCACGATTACAAAGGAACAGCTCCAGGGATGGGTGGATTACGCCAATAAAAACGGCTGTCTGATCATCTATGATGCAGCTTATGAAGCATATATTACAGAGGAAGATATCCCTCACAGCATTTATGAATGTGAAGGCGCAAAGACCTGTGCCATCGAGCTGAGAAGCTTTTCCAAGAATGCCGGCTTCACCGGCGTCCGTCTGGGATTTGCAGTAGTGCCGAAAGACCTGAAGTCCGGAGGGGTTTCTTTAAATGATCTCTGGGCCAGAAGACACGGGACTAAATATAACGGAGCTCCTTACATTGTGCAGAAGGCAGGAGCGGCTGTTTATACAGAAGCAGGCAAAGCTCAGGTAAAAGAACAGGTTGCATATTATATGAGAAATGCGCATACCATATATAATGGATTGAAAGACGCAGGTTATACTGTAAGCGGCGGCGTGAACGCTCCTTATGTATGGCTGAAAACACCGGGTAATCAGACCTCCTGGGAGTTCTTCGATACCCTTCTCCATGAGGTGAACGTGGTAGGAACACCGGGAAGCGGTTTCGGGGCCTGCGGAGAAGGCTACTTCCGGTTAAGCGCTTTCGGAACTTATGAAAATACAATAGAGGCTATCAAGAGGATTACGAAGATGTAATCAAAAATATCCTGTCCGAAGTATCTGGATTTTTCTGGATATTTCGGGCTTTTTTAATTTCTTTTTTGATTGAATAGGTGAGGCGAATGGTGAACCGGGGGAGCGTAGAGGGCAAGAATACAGGGGTGTTTTCTGCTCAGCCTGCGCCGCTTTGAGACTCAGGTCTCAAAGCTATGCTCGGGAAATTCGCTGAAAACACACCTGTATTCTTGTAGCTACGGTTGTCTCCGCTGCCGGGGGACAAAGGTTGTACGGTTTTGTAGGAATTCAATTAAAAAAGAAATTTGGATGGTATGTTGGTGCTGGATGTCGAGTGAAAAGGGCAGCAACACAGTTGGCTGATGTGCGGCGCTTATATAAGAGAATCGGAATGGTGACAATAGAGAGCGATAGTTTTGACGAAGGAAGGGAATGGGATTATGGAATATATTAAGGGAATTGTTGAGAGAGAAAAGTCTGGTTATGAGGAGTTTTTGGAGAAGGAGGAAGGGGATACTGCCTGTCTGGAAGGGGCGGTTCACAGTCTTCGGGATATGGGGGAGATCGGGTTTGTGATCCTCCGGAGCCGGGAAGGGTTTCTTCAGGCTGTCTGGGAGGAAGGTGTCTCCAGGGAGGATCTGAAGGAATTCCATGAAGGTGACTGTATCCGGGTGACCGGAACCGTAAAAACAGAAGAGAGAGCTCCCCAGGGAAAGGAACTGAGGATAAAGGAAACGGAATTTTTATCGAAGGTAGACCAGCCTCTGCCGCTGCCGGTAGGTAAGTGGAACCTGAAAACATCTCTGGAAGCCAAGCTGAATATGCGCCCTGTCTCTTTAAGGAATGTAAGAGAGAGGGCTAAATTCCGTATTCAGGAGGGAATTACCAGAGGATTCCGGGATTTCCTCTATCACCAGGGCTTTACGGAGATCCACAGTCCCAAGATCGGAGCCAAAAGCGCCGAGGGCGGCGCTAACCTATTCAAGCTGGAATATTTCCATCATCCGGCAGTACTCCAGCAGAGCCCTCAGCTTTATAAACAGATGATGGTGGGCGTATTCGACCGGGTATTTGAGACAGGTCCTGTATTCCGGGCGGAGAAGCACAACACCAGAAGACATCTGAATGAATATACCAGCCTGGATTTTGAGATGGGCTATATTGACAGCTTTTACGATATCTGCCGGATGGAGACGGGATTTCTCAAATATACTATGGATCTTCTGGACCGGGAGTACAGGAAGGAACTGGATATCCTTAAAGTAAACCTTCCTGAGATCAAAGAAATCCCCTGCGTGACCTTCCAGAAAGCCAAAGAACTGGTGTCTGAAAAATACCAGAGAAAGATCCGGGCGCCTTTTGATCTGGAACCGGAAGAGGAAGAACTGATCGGAAAATACTTCCAGGAAGAGTGTGGATCAGACTTTGTGTTTGTTACCCATTATCCTTCTAAGAAACGTCCCTTCTATGCTATGGATGATCCGGAAGACAGCCGTTATACCTTAAGCTTTGACCTGCTGTATAAGGGTCTGGAGATCACTACCGGAGGCCAGAGGATCCATGACTATCAGATGCTGAAAGATAAGATCGCGGCAAAGGGCATGAGCGAAGAAGGACTGGAACAGTATCTGGACGCCTTTAAATACGGTATGCCCCCTCACGGAGGCCTGGGGATCGGCCTGGAAAGACTGACCATGCAGCTTATAGGAGAGGACAATATCCGGGAGACTACTTTATTCCCAAGAGATTTAACAAGACTTGAGCCTTAGTGCAGTAAATAATAAATAGCATTGACTTGCCTGCTGGAGAGGAGGAAAACAATGAGCGCACAGAGAATAGATGATACAGTAATGGAAAATATAGAGATCCTGGCAAAGCTTTCCATGTCTGAGGATGAACGGGAAGAGATGCGGACAGAGCTGGAAAAGATCCTGGATTATGTGGAAAAGCTTAATGAACTGGATACGGAAAATGTGGAGGCAGCTTCCCATATCTTCCCTCTGGAAAATGTGTTCCGGGAGGATGAAGTGATAAATGGTGACGCCCAGGAGGAAATGCTGGCAAATGCTCCGGTGAAAAAAGAAGGACAGTATCAGGTTCCAAAGACCGTATAGAAAGGATGAAATACATGAAGATCATAGAGATGTCAGCCACTGCTCTGGGAGAGGAGATCAAAAAGGGGCAGATCGGCGTAAAGGAAGCTGTGAAGGCGTACCTGGATCAGATAGAAGCTGTGGAACCATCTGTCCACGCTTATCTGGATATTGACGAAAAGAAGATATACGCGCGGGTAAAGGAAGTGGAAAAAGGCATCAGCCAGGGGAAATATACCGGTCCTCTGGCAGGCGTACCTATTGCGGTAAAAGACAATATCTGTACCCGGGGACAGGCCACTACCTGCGCTTCTAAGATTTTAAATGATTTCGTGCCCCCATACAGCGCAGGGGCTGTGGAAAAGCTGGAAGAGGCAGGAATGATCATACTGGGAAAGACCAACATGGACGAATTTGCCATGGGAAGTACAACAGAAACTTCAGCTTTTGGTGAGACGAAGAATCCCTGGGATCTGACCCGGGTGCCGGGAGGCTCTTCAGGAGGTTCCTGCGCGGCTGTAGCGGCAGGAGAAGCCCCTCTGGCTTTAGGCTCCGATACAGGGGGATCTATCCGCCAGCCTTCGGCTTTCTGCGGCGTTACAGGACTGAAACCAACTTACGGCACCGTATCCCGTTACGGATTGGTGGCTTACGCTTCTTCCCTGGACCAGATCGGCCCTATAGGAAAGAACACAAAAGACTGCGGAGCCCTTCTGGATGTGATCGCAGGATATGACAAACGGGACAGCACCTCTATCCAGAGAAAGATCTATGATTTCTCAAAGGATCTGGGAGAGGATATCAGGGGTCTTCGGGTAGGGGTTCCAAAAGAGTATCTTTCTGAGGGACTGGACAGTGAGATCAAAAAAGCTATTGTAGATGTAGTAAACGCCCTGAGCCAGAACGGCGCTATTGTGGAGTTTTTCTCCCTTGGCATGACGGATTATGTGATCCCGGCCTATTATATCATCGCCTGCGCAGAGGCCAGCTCCAACCTGGCCAGATTCGACGGCGTGAAATACGGGTATCGTTCATCGGAAGGAACGGATCTTCACGATATGTATAAGAAAACAAGAGCAGAGGGATTTGGAAAAGAGGCCAAGAAAAGGATCCTTCTGGGCTCCTTTGTGTTAAGTTCCGGTTACTACGACGCTTATTATCTGAAAGCTTTAAAGACGAAGGCTCTCATCAAGAAAGCCTTTGACGAGGCTTTTGTGAAATATGACGTTCTCCTGGCGCCTGCCTCACCGTCGCCGGCGCCTCATCTGGGAGAAAGCCTTACGGATTCTCTGAAGATGTACTTAAGCGATATTTATACGGTAGCCGTAAACCTGGCAGGCCTTCCTGCCATCAGCATGCCCTGGACCCTGGACAGCCAGAAACTTCCTGTGGGACTGCAGTTTATCGGAAACTGCTTTGAGGAGAAGAAGGTTCTCCAGGCGGCTATGGGACTGGAAAAGATCAGAGGGGACTTTCCTCTGGCATTTGCAAAGGAGGAAGGATAATGGAAAAGCAATATGAGACTGTCATAGGACTGGAAGTCCATGTAGAACTTTCTACAGAATCCAAGATTTTCTGCGGCTGCTCCACCAAGTTCGGGGGAGCGCCCAATACCCATACCTGCCCGGTCTGCGCAGGCCTTCCCGGGGCTCTTCCGGTGCTGAATAAACAGGTAGTGGAATACGCCCTGGCCCTGGGGCTGGCGGCTAACTGCCAGATCAACCAGTACTGTAAATTTGACAGGAAGAATTATTTTTATCCGGATAACCCTCAGAACTATCAGATTTCCCAGCTTTACCTTCCTATCTGTCACGATGGATTTCTGGAGATCCAGACCCCGGCAGGTTCGAAAAAAGTCCGGATCCATGAGATGCACATGGAGGAAGATGCGGGAAAACTGATCCATGACGAATGGGACGACTGCTCCCTGGTGGACTACAACCGGAGCGGCGTTCCCTTGATTGAGATCGTGTCTGAGCCGGATATGAGAAACGCCCAGGAAGTTATCGCTTACCTGGAAAAGCTCCGGCTGATCTGCCAGTATCTGGGAGTTTCTGACTGTAAGCTTCAGGAAGGCTCTATGCGCGCGGACGTAAACCTTTCTGTAAGAGAGGTGGGATCCCAGGAACTGGGAACCAGGACAGAGATGAAAAACCTGAACTCCTTTAAGGCCATTGCCAGAGCCATTGAAGGAGAAAGAGCCCGCCAGATCGAACTGCTGGAAGAAGGACGCGCTGTGGTCCAGGAGACACGGCGGTGGGATGATAATAAAGAATATTCCTACGCTATGCGTTCCAAGGAGGACGCCAAAGATTACCGGTATTTCCCGGATCCTGACCTGCCTCCGGTGCGGATCAGCGATGAGTGGATAAAACGTATCCGGGAAGCTCAGCCGGAGCTTCAGGAAGAGAAAGCAAAACGCTACATGGAGCAGTATGGTCTGTCTGATTATGACGCCGGACTCCTTACCCAGTCCAGACATCTGGGTGAGATGTTTGAAAAGACGGCGGCTATCTGTCAGATGCCGAAGAAAGCTGCTAACTGGTATATTGGGGAGACCCTCCGTCTGGTGAAAGAAGAAGGTATGGAAACAGAAGATATCTCCTTCTCTCCGGAACATCTTGCGGAATTGATCCTGATGACAGACCGGGGAGAGCTGAACAACAAAACAGCCAAAGAAGTTTTCCGGATGATCTTTACAGAAGATGTGGATCCTGTGGCCTATGCAGAGGAAAAAGGCCTGAAAACGGTTCTGGATACCGGGCTTCTGGAAGAAACCGTGGCAAAAGTCCTGGAGGAAAATCCGGATACAGTAAAGCAGTATCTGGATGGAAAGACAAAAGTCACCGGATTTTTGGTAGGTCAGATCATGAAACAGATGAAGGGAAAAGCAGACCCAAAACAGGTGAACCAGCTCCTTGGCCAGAAGCTCCGGGAAGCAGGAGAAAAAGCCTAGAACTCCTTTCCAATCGTCTTCTTTTGTGGTAAGCTACTGTAGAAGACAGGAGGAAAGCTATGGATATTAATGAATTTCAGAATAAATTAAAAGATATACAGACTCTGGCTCTCAATAACGGAAAGCAGGTCCGGGCAGATCTGGTGGAAAAATTTTTTGGAGAAGAGGGCATGGACCAGGATAAACTCCAGAAGGTTTATGACTATCTGGAGGTTCAGGGGATCCATGTTACCGGCAGGAAAGAAGAGGAAAGCCGGAAACAGGAAGAAGCCGTATCTGTGCGGAAAAAAAGGGAAAGCGTACCTCTTACGTCAGAGGAGGAAGAGTACCTTCGGGATTATTTGAAGACTTTTGGATTTGAGGACAACCTTCTGGATCGTCAGGAGCTCCTCCGGCGCTGCGCGGCAGGAGAAGCTTTCGCCAGAGAAAGCCTGATACGGACCTGCCAGAGAGAGCTGACCGATATTGCCAGGGAGATGAACTGTGAGGAAGTTCTTTTTGCAGACCTTCTGGGAGAAGCGAACATGGCATTTCTCTCTGCTTTGGATACCCTGGAAGGGGTTCAGGAGGAAAATCTGGAAGAGAGCCTCTGGAGAGAAGTAAGCCGTCTGATGGAAATGTTCCTGGAAGAACAGACCCAGCAGAAAAAGGAAGATCATTTTCTGGTAGAAAAAGTCCAGAACCTGGAGGAAAAACTGAAAACCATTACAGAGGACGGAAATATTAAGTATACCATCGAAGAACTTTCGGCTTTTCTGGATATGGACACAGAGGAGATGGAAGCGATACTGAGGCTTACCGGAGATAATGCCGGAAAGTCCGGCCCGTCCAAGTAGTATAATGTGGAAAAGAAGCCATATAAAGAGGGATCCCGGTGGAAAACCTGTCCCTTTCCGGGCTTCTTTTTCTAGTTTTTTTACAAGTTTTCACATTTTTTTCATTGATTGTTTTTATAATAAGAAGTATAGTTTTATATAACTCATAAAAAAGCTGGAGGTATAAAGAATGGATATAAAAGAAGATAAAAAGCCTCAGCTTCCTAAAAAACCGGTGATGTTTTATTATGTCATCGTTTTGCTGGTACTGGCAGCCATTAATCTTTTTCTGGTACCGACTCTTTCAGAGCGCAGCATACAGGAAGCGAGTTATGACGAATTTCTGGATGATCTGGAAAGCGGAAAGATTTCCGAGGTGAATCTTGATGAGGATACCATCTATTATCTGGAGAAAGACGGCAGCCGGGAACAGGTATATAAGACCGGCCGTATTTTTGATATCAACGAAGTAGAGCGGCTGGATCAGGCGGGAGTGGTATTTTCCGAGGAGATCCCTCAGCAGATGAATCCGCTGCTTTCATCCCTTATCAGCTTTGTTCTGCCCCTGGTGCTTCTGTGGGTAATAGGCGGCTGGCTGATGAAGCGGATGATGAAAAACATGGGCGGCATGGGAGGCCCCGGCGCCATGACTTTCGGAAAGAGCAACGCCAAGATCTATGTGAAGTCCTCTACAGGGATCAAGTTCTCTGATGTGGCGGGAGAAGATGAAGCCAAGGAACTGCTTACAGAACTGGTGGATTATCTCCATAATCCGGAGAGATACACGGAAATCGGCGCTTCCCTTCCGAAAGGGGCTCTTTTAGTAGGTCCTCCCGGAACCGGTAAGACCCTTCTAGCTAAGGCTGTGGCAGGAGAGGCCAATGTGCCGTTCTTCTCCATATCCGGTTCTGAATTCGTAGAGATGTTTGTAGGTATGGGCGCGGCGAAAGTCCGGGATCTGTTTAAGCAGGCCAATGAAAAAGCCCCCTGTATCGTCTTTATTGATGAGATCGATACTATCGGTAAGAAGCGTGACGGCCAGTTTGCCGGAGGCAATGATGAGCGGGAGCAGACCCTGAACCAGCTCCTTACGGAGATGGACGGATTTGACAGCTCCAAGGGCGTGGTGATCCTGGCGGCTACCAACCGTCCCGACTCTCTGGATCCGGCCCTTTTAAGACCGGGACGTTTTGACCGGAGGATTCCGGTAGAGCTTCCTGACCTGAAGGGAAGAGAAGAGATCCTGAAGGTCCATGCCAGAAAGATCAAGATTTCCGATGATGTGAATTTCAGCGATATTGCCAAGGCGGCTCCGGGAGCTTCCGGAGCAGATCTTGCCAATATTGTAAACGAAGCGGCTCTGCGGGCTGTCCGGGATGGCAGGAAATTTGCCACCCAGGCGGATCTGGAAGAGAGCATCGAGGTGGTCATTGCCGGATATCAGAAGAAGAATCAGGTGCTTTCCACCAAAGAGAAACTTATCGTGGCTTACCACGAAGTGGGACATGCGCTGGTGGCAGCCATGCAGTCTCATTCTGCGCCGGTGCATAAGATCACCATTATCCCCAGAACTTCCGGTGCCCTGGGCTATACCATGCAGGTAGAAGATGGAGAACATTATCTTATGTCCAAGGAAGAGCTGGAGAACAAGATCGCTACCTTTACAGGAGGAAGAGCCGCAGAGGAGCTGATCTTCCACTCCATTACCACAGGAGCTTCCAATGATATCGAGCAGGCTACCAAACTGGCAAGAGGCATGATCACCAGATATGGTATGTCTCAGGAATTCGGTATGGTGGCTATGGAGACAGTGACCAATCAGTATCTGGGAGGAGACAGTTCCCTTACCTGTTCCTTTGAGACCCAGACACGGATCGATAAGATGGTAGTGGATCTGGTACAGAAACAGCACGATAAGGCTGTGAAGATCCTGGAGGAGAATATGCCCAAGCTTCATGAGCTGGCGAAGTATCTTTACGAACATGAGACCATTACAGGAGAAGAATTCATGAGGATCCTGAATACAAAGCCCAGGATCGCCATGAATCAGGAAGAAGATCAGGGGAATGTAACAGAATCCTAGTATGATCAATCTATAGAAAATATATGGTTATATTAAAGGCCTGCAGCCGTTTAAGCTGCAGGCCTTTAATATTGTAAAGGATAATAAAACGAAATCAGAATACTTCTTTGCTGACCTCATCAATGACTTCGCTGGCTGCTTCATAAACTCCCGGGAAGGTGCTGATTCCCAGACCCTGTGTCAGGCAGGGGATAAAATATTTTGTGCCGTTTTCTTTGCACACTCTGCGCACTTCTTTTTCCACCAGTTCTTTTGTCCAGTCCGGACGGTCGATAGAAGCGCTGTCGATACCGCCCATAAAAGTAATCTGTCCGCCGTATTTCTGGATCAGTTCCGGAATATTGTTGGAACTCATAGTTCCCTGCCAGATATCGATTCCCATATCGATCATATAGGGAACTAAAGTTGCGGCATAGGAATCGCTGTGATGGATGATCAGCTCTACGCCGTGAGATTTATAGTAACCGTAAATCTTTTTATAAGAAGGAAGAATAAACTCTTCAAACATAGCAGGTGAGATAAAGGTGGAAGTCTGGCTGCCCCAGTCGTCGTGATGGAAGATGGCATCCGGCTTTATGTATTTGCAGATCTTTTCCGCGTATTGAAGCTCCCAGTCTGTAAGATAGTCGATCAGTTCCTGGGTTGCCTCCGGTTCTTCATAGAAGTTCATCAGGCAGTTCTGGATCTCCTGGAGATGATGGCACTGCTCAAAAATTCCCGGCGCGATAAACTGGGTAACAAAATATTCATTCCGGTCAATCTTTTCTGCTTCTTTTACAAAAGGTTCCCAATCTGCGTCTGAGTAATCCAGACTGGGAGCATGTACATAATCTTTCCAATGGGTGATGTCCTTGCATACAATGTGTTCTTCATCATGTATAGGAAAGCCTCCTGGAGTGCCTTCCGGCCATACATTAGTAACACCCCATGCGTTCTTGACAGGAGCTTTTCCATACTCCGCCTGAGGATTATGAGCCATATAGGGATTCATCACTACCATGGCCAGAGCCTCATACTGATTTACATAACGATCCGGTTTTCCGCCCCGGATAGTCTCTAATAAATTCTGTCTTTTTGTTAACATACACAATACCTCCTTTGGGATTAATTCCCCCTAACACTATTGTCATAACAAATTCCAGGGAAGATTGTAAATCCGTATAAAGAAGGTTTTTTACCGGAGTCAATACTACATTATGTAGGAGTTTGATTTTCGTCCATATCCAGAAGGCGGAGAGAGAGATTCAGGTAGAATAATTCGTCTGCATCCTCCAGATCTGTCTCCAGAATACTGCGTATTCTCTCCAGTCGGTAGAGAAAAGTACTCCGGTGGATAAACAGGGCTTTGGCGCTCTGGACAGTATTCAGATTGTGCTCCAGATAAGTCTGGAGAGTTTTGATATATTCTGTATTCTGCACTTTGTCGGAATGTACAAGATCCAGAAGTTTTTCGTAGCAGAGCATGTTGCCGGGCAGGATCCTGGTAGCCTGGCGAAGGATATAGGGGACAGCTATCTGATCAAAATGGTGGATCCACAGCTGAGGACTGATCTCGCTTCCCAGTTTTAAAGCTGTGTAGGCCTGATGGTACTGACGGCGGAGGTTCATATGACCGGTCACAGACCGGCTATAGCCTGCTTTGAGCATGCTGTCCCGGATAAAAAGGACCAGCCCCTGGAATACCTCTTCCGCTTCCATATCCAGAAGGGTCAGGTTAAAAAAGCTCACTACATTCTCCTTATAAACGATACTGCAGGAGGCAGAAAATTCTGTTTCAATAAAACTGCACACAGTATCTGTATTCAATGAGGCATGGACGTCCCCGGAAGTCTGTATCACAGAACAGAGATAAGTGTGCTGAGGCAGCCATCCCACGGTTTTCAGTAAATGACTGATATTCATATAATCTGCAGTGCGGTCAGAAAGAACACTTTGAAAGATGGACTGGAGAGTGGTGCTTCTGGAAGAAGACTCGGAATACATTCTGTGAAGGATATACTCTGCATGCTGGGCCAGGACTGTGATCAGATAATGGCCGGCATCGGTGATAGTTTCGTCTTTTTCGATAATGGAAAGTTTGTACTGAGCCTGGTCATTGAGAAAAAGGTTCATGTTCAGAGAACGGTAACCGGTAATGTAAGCAGGAAACAGAACAGGAACCCTGCTTTCCGGAGAAATCCGGCAGGCCGGATCCTGGTTAAAGGCATTCAGATAATCCACACGCACAGCGGCATCCTGGAAAAAGGAGGCCATATCCGGAAGCTCATCCAGAGCGGCCTGGGCTACCACAGAGCCGTCGCCTGCCAGAATGCACAAGGGATTCTTGAACACCGGAAGGGACAGCTGGAGTAGCTCATCCAGGGTGCCGTCCTGATGGCATACCGAGATCAGCTGCTGTTCCCAGTTTTCATAGTAATCAAAAGTGCTCTGTATAGCATTGAACACATGAAGTACAGAGGTGTCGCAGGACAACAGAATACAGGAAAAACATCCTTCTGGAAGGAAGGAATCCTTATTTTTCTGACATATGACAAAGACCACATCCTCCGGCATGGAAGTAAATACTGACAGATCCAGGATTTCTTCAGTCAGATAGATGTGATTACTTAGAAGCCCCCTGTCTGCCTCGTAAAAAAAGGGGCGGGCAAGGGGCTGATTTTTTGAAAGAAGCCGGTAATCCGCTATATGAAATTGATCCTTCAGACTTTCATAGAGTAAAATAGATGTAAGCTGCAATGATGGTTCCTCCCCGGGTCAGACAATAAAGGTTTTGGCTACTTCTGCGGCGTCCACAGCATTTTCTGTGTAGGAATCCGCCCCGATAGCGTCTGCAAACTCTTTGGTAACGGCGCCGCCTCCTACCATGATCTTCAGACGATGCTCTGTATCTGACTGACGAAGAGCTTTTACCACATGTTTCATAGTAGGACAGGTTGTAGTGAGAAGAGAGGAAAGACATACAATAGAAACGTCAGGGTTTTCTTTTACAGCTTTTAAAAACTGTTTTTCTGAGATATCCACACCCAGATCGATCACTTTGAAACCGGCACTGCGGAACATAATGGCGACCAGGTTTTTCCCCACATCATGGAGATCGCCTTCCACGGTCCCCAGGATCACAGTACCTACATAGAGACCACGCTCTGTTTCCAGATAAGGAGTGAGCAGATCCAGACCCTTCCTCATACATCTGGCGCAGGAAAGGATCTTAGGGATATCTGCCTCGTCATTTTTATATTTTTCCCCCATCCGCCGCATGGCAGGCACCATACTGTCCTCTACAATGCGCAGAGCGGGTACATGTTTTTTTAAAGCCTGCTTGATCAGCTGTTCGGTCACCTTATAATGGCCCTGTTCCACGGAATCCTTGATGTTCTCCAGTATCGTTGTCATTTTCCTCTCCTGTAAAAGTCTATTATCATTTATTTTACTATTTATTCAAGCAAAAAACAACTGGTATATGCAATTGTACAGGGCCCGTAATAATAGGGAAGATCATTGTCCTGGCATACCTGGGTGACCAGCATGCCGTAAGCTTCCATGGATGCGAAGGTCTTATCCGGGAAGCGGCAGGGAGCGTCAGGATAAGTACAGGAGGCGCAGCGGGTGCAGGCGCCGGAGCCAATGGGAAGCATCTTGGGATACTGGGACCGAAGCTTCTCTTCCAGTGCGAAAAAGTGCTCCTTGTGGGCTTTTTCCGCTTCCATCATGCCCTCGCCGTCCATAGAATCCTCCAGTTCTCCTACGGTCTGTACCAGGATCCCCTGCCGGTAACTGCGGACACGGGCCTCGCACTCCTCCAGGGTACCGCATCCGGGAGGACAATGCCAGTTTTTACCATACATATGACAGGTGTTTGAAGCGCACATCTGGCGCACTTCCGGCAAAAGCTTAATGGTGGAGCAGTCAAGGGCAGCTACATGGGTAAAGCCTGCCTCTTCTCCAAGCTTTTTCAGTTCTTCCATATCTAACATAAGTGTCACGTCCTTTCCCTTAATTTTCCTGCCGGCTCTGGATTTTAGGAAACTCCAGCTCGTCTATAAAGCAGTCCTGAAATTCCGGCAGAGCCGCCAGTTCCAGAAAATCTACCTGGTCCATAAGCTGAACGGTCTTGTTCAGCTCTTCCACATTGAGTAAAGCAATTTTTGCCCCTTCTCCTGCGGCATTTCCTACAGGCACTACCCGGTCCCGGAGAGAATAGGGAAGAAGGCCGATGTCACAGGCACTCTTTGGATCCATATAATTGCCGAAGGCTCCGGCAATATAGACCTTCCGGATATTTTCGTGGGTAATGCCCAGATGTTTTTCCAGCAGAAGGATTCCCGCTGCAATGGCGCCTTTGGCCAGCTGTACTTCCCGGACATCCTTTTGAGTCAGGAATACTTCCGGGTAAGCAGGATCGTAGAGAAAAGCAGGCATATGATTCCACTCTGTCATGTGGAAAGCAAAATCGGGATCCAGTTGGGCGGCTTCTTCTTGGTTCAGGAGCCGTCCGGATTCGTCGATGAGCCCTGCACGGCGCAGACAGGCAATGGTATCAATGAGACCGGAACCGCAGATTCCCTCAGGAGCTTCCTGGCCGATCACAGTAAAATGGAAGCCGGAAGAGGGATCATAAGTCATATGATCTACAGCTCCCTGCGCCCCTCTCATTCCACAGTGGATCTTTGCCCCTTCAAAGGCAGGTCCGGCAGCAGTGGAACAGCAAACCAGCCGGTCTTTGTTTCCAAGGACCAGCTCTCCGTTGGTACCGATATCCAGCATCAGAGAGATATCCTCCTGAAGATCCGGCCGGAGAGAAAGGATACAGCCCATGGTATCTGCCCCTACAAAGCCGGCGATAACCGGAAGGAAGATCAGCTCTCCCTCCGGGTGGATATGAATGTCAAAATCAGCGGCCTTTTCCCGGATCAGTCCCTTCTGGGAAGGCTCATAGGGAGCCCTTACCAGAGATTCCATAGGATACTGGAAGAAAATATGGTGCATACAGGTGTTGCCCACAAAGCACAGGAGATAGATATCTTCCCTTTGAATCCCGGCTGTTCTGGCAAGCTGTCCGATAAGCTTATCAGCGGCGCTGTGGATACAGTCTGCCAGTTCTTTGTGTCCATGTTCCAGCACATAGTTGGCTCTGGAAATCACATCAGCCCCATAGGCCGCCTGGGGATTAAGACTGCTGGCGGTACACAGTTCTTTTCCTGTCCGGCCGTCCAGAAGATAGGCTGCAATGGTGGTGGTACCGATATCAAAGGCAGCCATGTAATAATGGTCTTTGTCCGGAACTTCGGAAAAAGAAGGATGAAAAGGTACCTGCCGGATGCTGGAAGAAGTCAGGATCCGATGATTTTTGGGACTGTTTTCTGTATCCACCAGAAGTTCTTTATTTATTTTTGTCTGACAGGCTTTTACTTCAGCCCAGTCTGAACCGTTTTCCGAAACTTTTACCAGACATTTTCCGCAAGTGCCCCGGCCCCCGCAGGGAGCGTCCAGAAAGATTCCGGCTTCCTTCAGAGCTTCCATAAGGGTGCTGCCCTCTGAAGCCTCTATGGAAGTGTTTTCTTGAAGAAAAGTAAGTTTGTATTTTTGCGGCATAGGAATCCCCCTTTATCATACTTTTTTACATTATACCAAAAAGGACTGCCGTATGAAACCGTACAGAAGGTTCATACAGCAGTCCTGTGCATATGCTACTTTATAAATTCGTTGCCTATGCTGCCAGTTCTTTTGCTTTCTGTGCAGCAGATGCAGCATCTGGAGTATAAGCGTCTGCACCGATCTCATCAGCAAATTCCTGAGTAATAGGAGCGCCGCCTACCATAACCTTGATGTTCTTACGGAATGGAGCCTCGTTTAATGCAGCAACTGTATCTTTCAGTGCAGGCATTGTAGTTGTAAGAAGAGCGGAGCATCCAACAATCTTAACATCCGGGTTTGCGTTAACTGCGTCGATGAATTTCTGGATAGAAACATCTACGCCTAAATCGATTACTTCAAATCCGGCGCTCTCGATCATCATAGCAACCAGGTTTTTACCGATATCATGAAGGTCACCGGCAACTGTTCCGATGATCATCTTGCCGTATTTATTTGCGCTGTCGCCCGCTAAGTGCGGTTTCAGAACTTCAACGCCTTTTTTCATAGCTTTTGCAGCGATCAGCATTTCAGGAACGAAGATCTCGTTCTTTTTGAAACGTTCACCTACAACGCCCATAGCGTCGATCATAGCGTTTAACAGTTCAGTAGCATCACATCCCGCATCTAATGCCTCCTGAACAAGTCCTCCAACAACTTTTGCCTTTCCGGCAGCAACTGCATCCGCAACATTTTGAATCTGACTCATGATAAATTCCTCCTTATTTAAATAAATGATTTTAATGGTTTCTTCATATTTTAATTATTAAAGATCTCTGCTATTTCTTTTCCGGTCCGATAAGACCTTCTCTGTAAGCGCCGATATATTCCATACAGTAGTCATCCAGACCCAGAAGAGCTTCTGTGGCATAGATGTGTCCCAGCATATCGCGGTTTACAGGATCCAGGATGGCACTGTCCAGACCCGCATTCATGGCCAGTGTCAGGAAACAGCAGTTGATCAGTTTACGCACCGGAAGGTTAAAGGAAATATTGCTGATAGCAGCAGTAATATGTATATCCGGATATTGTTTTCTGATCGTAGAAATAACTTCCACATTCATTGCAATGCCGTCCTCTGAGGTGCAGAGCATCTCAACAAGGGGATCGATATGGATACGGGAAGGAGCGATATTATACTCTTTCGCTTTTTCCATAATAAATTTAAATACCTTCAGACGGTCGTCTGCAGTTTTTGGAATACCTGTGTTGTCGCTGAGCAGGGCGATCACCTGCCAGTCTTTGTTCTCTTCCTTTGCCATGATAGGGAAGATAGTATCGATCTTGTCTCCCTCTCCGGAAACGGAATTGAAAAGTCCCGGTCTCTTGCAGTAGCTGTAAACTTCTGCCAGTACATGAGCGCTGGGGCTGTCAATAGAGATGGGAAGATCTGTGACCTCCTGGATACAGTCAATCATCCATTTTAGGGTCTCTACTTCTACATCTTCTGGAACAGAAGCGCAGCAGTCGATGAAGCTTGCCTTTGCTTCAGCCTGCATGCGAGCCCGGTTTTTTATAAATTCAGCGTCCCGTTCTGCGATAGCTTTTGCCACGGAAGGAATAGAACCATTGATTTTTTCACCGATAATTATCATTTCGATTACAGCCTCCTTCTAAAATTCTATATCTATTTTAACAGAAAAAACTTTTAAGAGACATTCTATAAACTGTTTGTTTTTACAAAAATAATTCGTACAGATTGTAGTATGGACATAAAATGCACAAAGGTAGAGGGCCCGGATTGACTTACATATTATATTTTGCTAGAATGTCTACGGAGGTTTTCCCATGAATTATATCGTATTTGACTTAGAGTGGAATCAATGCCCTTATGGAAAAGAACGGGAGAATAAAAAACTGCCTTTTGAGATCATAGAGATAGGGGCTTTAAAATTAGATGAGAACAGAAATTATACAGATTCATTTCATCAGGTTGTAAAACCAGTTGTTTATAAAAAACTCCATTACCGGACAAAGGAGATCCTGGATATTAAAGGATCAGATCTGGAGCAGGGGATCCCTTTTACAGAAGCGGTGAAAACATTTATAAAATGGTGCGGTCCCGAAGCAAAGTTCTGCACATGGGGCTCTTCCGACCTGGTAGAGCTTCAGAGAAACATGAAGTATTATCATATGCTGAACTTGCTTAAGGGACCGGTTTTTTATTATGATATCCAGAAACTTTTCGGACTGGCATACGAGGGACAGCGCACGGCCAGATCTCTGGAAAGCGCCATAGATTATCTGGATATGAAAAAAGAAGGACAGTTTCACCGGGCCTTAAATGACGCATACTATACAGCGGAGATTTTTAAAGGGATACCGGAGGAGACAGCACAGAAATATTTTTCTATAGACTGCTATCAGAATCCCCGGGTCAGAAAGGATCAGATATACACCGTATTTCCTGAGTATTCCAAATTTATATCCAGAGAGTTTCTTTCAAAAGAAGAGGCCATGAAGGACAGGGATGTGACCCAGACCAGATGCTTCCTCTGCGGAAAAACGGCCAAGAAAAAAATACGGTGGTTTTCCGTAAACACCAAGTCCCATATATGCCTGGCTTTCTGCCCGGTCCACGGATATTTCAGAGGAAAGGCAAGGCTGAAGAAAACAGACGAAGGAAAGTATTATGTGGTAAAAACCCTGAAAAAGATCAATGGAGAAGAAGCGGAGCATATCCGGGAAAAGAGAGATGTTCTGAGAAAGAAACGACGCAAAAGACGGCATCAGGAAAAGATGTAGATGAAAAGGAAATATACTTATCAGACAGAAATCGAACTGCTGAGGAGCAAAAATAAGATACCTTAAATTAGTTAAGAGGCTTATCCCTGCTGAATTATGGTGGGGATAAGCCTTTTTTGGGACAACCTTATGAGCTGCTTGCATGGGATACGGAACTGATACCTTAAAAATCATTATAGTATTTACAAATTTACCTATAAGGTAAATGATATCTTGATAAAATGTATGGGATATGTTATTATTGATTTACCTCAAAGGTTAATTTGGAAAGAGGTGGTGCATTGGATATTACGTACAAAAATAAAAGGATTGAAAAAGTTTGTACGCATGCCAAAACTGCTGAAAGGACATACGGCAGAGAAATGGCTGAAAAAATACATCAGCGTATAGATGAAATTAGTGCTGCCGATACCGTAGAAATGATGATACAGTTTCATATTGGCAGATGCCATGCATTGTCACAGAACAGGAAGGGACAGTATGCCATGGATCTGGTCCATCCATACAGATTGGTATTCGAGAAAAAAGGGACTGAAATTCAAATTGCGAATATTTTAGAAATTGTTGACTACCATTAAAAGAGAGGAGGTAGTACTATGGTGAAAAGCCGCAGCTATATTGCAACACCGCCTGGAGCTACAATTAAAGAACAGTTAAATGACAGAGGGATGAGCCAGAAAGAATTTGCAGCCAGAATGGATATGTCTGAGAAACATATCAGCAGACTTATAAACGGCGATGTACAGCTTACACCTGAGACAGCAGTGAGATTAGAAATGGTATTAGGTATACCGGCAAAGTTCTGGAATAATCTGGAAGCTATATATAGAGAAAAACTTATTAAGGCGGAGATGGAAAATGCTATGGATGCAGATGCTGAATTAGCAAAAAAATTTCCTTATATTGAGATGTCTAAGATGGGATGGGTTCCGGAGACAAGAGATGTTAAAGAGAGGGTTATTTACCTTAGAAAGTATTTTGAAGTCGTAGAACTGTCTCTTCTTGAAAATGAACAAATTACCAGAATTGCCTGCAGAAGACTGGCTATTACGGAAAAAAGCGATCTTGCTTTAATGGCATGGGCCCAGGAGGCGAAAATCAAGGCGAGGACTATCCAGACAGCGCCCATTAACATTAAAGGATTGATAGCCTCTATATCTGATATCCGTAAGATGACAGTTATGGAACCGGATGAGTTTTGTCCGAAGATCAAAAAATATCTGGCTGAATGCGGGATTGCACTAATATTTCTTCCGCATTTAAAAGGTTCTTTTTTACAGGGCGCAACTTTTCCTGACGGAAATAAGATCGTGATGGGGCTTACGGCAAGAGGAAAAGATGCTGACAAATTCTGGTTCAGCTTATTCCATGAGCTGGCCCACATTATTCTTGGACATGTGGGAAAGGCGAATGGAACATCCGAGGAAGATGAAAAAGCTGCTGATATATGGGCAGGCAATACTTTAATCGATGTCAAAAAATTCGATGACTTTCGAAAAGGTGAAAATTACACGGAACATAGCGTTATAAAATTTGCAGAAGAACAGGGGATAGCCCCGGGGATTGTGGTTGGAAGGCTTCAGAGAGAGCGATTGATTAAATACAGCATGCTTAATAATCTCAAGGAAAAATATGAAATAGCGGTATAAAAGAAATAAAGTTTTATAATATGCAAAAAAACAGGACTGCACAGATGAATTATGCCTTGCAGTCCTGTTTTCATAATAATTATTGAACAGTGTATATTGCTTTCGGAAAAGAAAAGATTTATCTTTCCGGTACGATCTCCAGCCAATATCCATCGGGATCTTTAATAAAATAAATCCCCATATCCGGATTTTCAAAACAGATACATCCCATTTCTTCGTGAAGTTTGTGGGCCTGGTCAAAATCTGCAGTGCGGAAGGCCAGATGGAACTCACAGTCTCCCAGATCGTAGTCACGGTCAAAATCCCGCATCCAGGTCAGCTCCAGTTCAAAATCCGTGGTCTCATTTCCCACATACACGATAATAAAAGAACCGTCTTTAGCTACGGTGCGGCGTTTCTCTTTTAAGCCAAGAGCTTTCTCATAGAAAGCAAGGGAGCGGTCAAGGTCCCTGACATTATAGTTTTCGTGGATCATCTGAAATTTCATATTGATTTCCTCCTTAATCTTCCGGGCAGGAGATAACCTGTCCTTCTTTTTCTAAGACGACGATGCGATCCCGGTATTGTTCTCCGGCAGGGGTTTCCAGATACTTTTGGATCACAGAGAAATCTTTCCAGAAATGCATGGGAAAGGCATACCGGGTTTTTGTATTCTCTAATATATAGGAAAAGCCTTTGTTGTACCATTCTCCCTGTCTTGGATCCAGAGGCAGAAAAGCGGCGAAAAGGTCCAGTCCTTTCAGGGGTTCTGTATATCTTTTAAAATTCGCTGTCATATTGTTATTATACTGTTTGGACTCTCCCGGCCATACCCACCAGTTGAGATCTCCTGCATGATAGATATCTTTGCCTTCCGTATGTACCAGAAAAGCTACGCCGCAGTCTGTGGAACGGAGCGTCTTAACTGACAGGGCACATCCCTCCTCTCCCCAGGTCAGAGAAAGTGTTTCTTCTGCTTTCATAAAATGCAGGCCGGTCAGATCCAGCCGGTCTCTCATGTATCTTTTGGTATCAGAGGAAAGAATATAGTGGATCTCTCTGGGACCGGCGATACGGAAGATTTCCGGATTAAAATGATCCTGGTGACGGTGAGAGACAAAGATAAAAAGAGGTTTGTCTTTGTCAAGTTCCGGGATCTTTCCCTCATAGTAATCAAACAGGCAGCAACAGTGAGAAAATTCTGCAAGGAAGCCGCTGTGTCCGATATATGTTATATTCATTTTAAGGTCCTCCTGCTATTTTTTCTTCTTTTTCCGGTTTTTTTTCCGTTTCCTGGAGCGGAGAGCCCGGCGGATCTTGATGATCAGAAGAACGATATAAAAGATAAAAGCTCCTGCCAGAAGACCCAGAGCAGGGTATTTCCAGTTGGGAAGTCCCTGGAATACAGAAAACGCTTCCTGGAAAAATCCATCTAAAGAATTAGGATCTACGGATACAAAGGTGCTGCCGGAGTCTTTTTTATCAGTGTCTGCAGAGGCTGGCTGGCTGTCCCGGGCCTGCTGGCTCTGTCTCTGCTGAAGTTCATAGGTCTGGGCTGCCGCCAGGATTTCCTTGGAGGCTTCCTGGCTGGAACTGCTAAGAAGGGTATCTCCATAGTAAAAGTCCAGGTTCAGCATGTTATTTTCAAGTTCTGCCTGGCAGGTGATGTCCTGGGTGGGATCCACAGGGACATCCGCGGAGGAAGTTTCTACCGCTGCATCCAATAATCCCTGGTCCTTTAGATAAGAAGCCAGAGAATCGGACTGGGCCAGGATGTCAGAAGACAGAGTCAGTTTCTGGAAATTATTAAAGCCGTAATCCAGAAGATTTTTGGTGTCATTGTAATATTCTGTGGTTCCCTTCAAAACTACACAGACCAGGCGCATGGAATTGCGTTCTGCATAAGTCACCAGAGTATTTCCCGCCTTTTCCGTATATCCGGTTTTTCCTCCCAGACATCCTTCGTAATGAATGCCTCCTTCGGTAAGCATACGGTGATGGTTATTGATCCACCGTTCTTCCGGAGTAATGTTAGTAGGCGGGATAATATAATAAGGGGTTTTGACGATGTTTCGGAAGGTTTCATTCTGAAAAGCCGCCTTGGCGATCAGAGCCATATCCCTTGCAGTGGTATAATGATTGTCATCATAAAGACCGTTGGCATTGACAAAATGGGTGTTTTTACAACCCAGCTCCTTAGCTTTTTCGTTCATCATATCCACAAAATTCTGAACGGTCCCGCCGATATATTCTGCCACTCCGGAAGAAACTTCATTGGCAGAGCCAAGAAGGATGGCGTAGAGGCTTTCTTCCATGGTCAGCGTTTCCCCCGGCTTGATCCCGATATGGGTACTGCCCGGTTCGATATTGTTCACTTCATTTGTAAAAGTGATCTTGGTATCCAGAGGTACTTTTTCAATTGCCAGCATAGCGGTCATGATCTTGGTAATACTGGCCGGTGCCCGTTTTTCATCGATCCCTTTGGCATACAGGATCTCCCCTGTGTCCAGATCCATAACAATGCCGGTTTCACAGATGATCTTGGGGCCCTGGGGCCAGCCGGGAATATTATTGGACTGGATTTCCCATTCGTAGCTTTCCGGGACATCCGGTTCCTGAGTTTGGGCTTCCTGGGTTTCGGCAGCAGATTCATTGTTTTCCTGAGGGGTCTGGGCCGCCCCGGGATCCGGAGCGGCTGCCATGGGGGCAGCAGTCTGTATGTTTAAGGACAGAGCCGCTGACAGAAGTATAGCGGCACCGGCCTTTTTCATTTTCATTTTCATAATGATCCTCTTTTGACTAAGTAATTGGTTTATTCCTGAACTATTATATGCGATTTTGATTATTATAGCAATGAAATATAGAAAGAAAACTGCCTCATAAAGGAATTGCCTTTATAAGACAGTTTTAGTAAGTATCAGGATTGGTTTAAAACATTAAGCGTATAGTCATGTAGCATTTCTTTACGTCCTGTGTCATAGTTCAGAAAATGGGAATAAAAAATGTCCAGCATGACAAGAATTGGAAATTGGGGAGAAATAGCTTTTCCATTTTCAAGATTTTCACGTAATGCAAGTAAGACTACCTCGTCACAGAACTCAAATTGCTGAGGCTCTCTGTGAGAAGTCATCAGTATGACCATGGCGCCGGCTGCCTTTGCCGCTTTTAGTGAGGTCATGACTTCAGGGGTCTTGCCGCTGATGCTGATTCCGATCACTGCGCAGGTACGATCAAGTAGAACAGAATTCATCTTCATTACATGATTGTCGGATATAGCTTCTATATTTACACCTATACGCATAAAACGCAGCTTCATCTCCTGAGCAGCCAGTCCTGAACTTCCTTTTCCATATACATAAAATCTTTTCTGATTTGCGAAAATCTCACATATCCGATTCAACTGAGAGTTGTCTACCAGTGCGTAGCTTTTGTTCAAAAGTTCCTGATAGGTATCTAAAACCTGCATAGTAGAATTATCAGTGATCAGAGGGCTAGCCTTTTCGCTCAGACCTTCTTTGTAATAAAATACGAATTCCCGATATCCTTTATACCCGCATTTTTTTGCAAATCTGGAAAGGGACGGTTCAGATACGAAAAGCAAAGAGGAAATATTTTTTGCTGAAAAATCTATTCGTTGATGATTATGAATAAAAAAATCTGCTATGTTCTTTTCTGTAGGTGACAATGAAGTATAAATTGCCTCAATCTGCGGGACAATACTTTTTTTGTAATTAGACATGTATGTCAGCTTCCTTCTTTCTGGCTTTAAAATGATAAAAAGCACCTAACATTCCCGCACGATTCTGATTCTGAGCAAATTTAAGTGTGGTTTTCCCGGCAATAGAATGGAGCAAATATTTATCTACAGCCTCTCTAATTTTATCATATAATAGTTCTTTTTGCACCATAATTCCTCCGCCGAGAACAATAATCTCAGGATTTAATACATAACAGATATTTGCGATTCCCATGCCTAGATAGGAGGTCATCCGGTCAATTTCTTCTATACAATCGCTGTCATTTTTTTTGGCCAGATCAAAGATCTTCTTTCCAGATAGAGCGGAGAAAGAAAGGTTTTTTCTTCTGGCTACACGACGGACAAGAGCACTGGTCGATGCAATATCCTGAAAGGCTCCATCGGGGAGATACATGTATCCCACTTCGCATCCGCTTCCCGAAAATCCATGGAAGATCTGTCCGTTTTCTACAAAGGCACCTCCGATACCTGTTCCTATAGTAAGGCAAAGACAGGAGGAAGCGCCTTTTGCAGCACCGGAAAAATATTCTGCGAGGGCAGCACAGTTCACATCGTTTTCAACTTCACAGGGTAGATGAAATTGCTGTTCAAAAATATTTTTGACCGGTGTCCCGGTATATTCGGGAATTAATGAGGAGGCATAGGTGATACATCCTGTATTGCAGTCTACCATTCCTGCTGTTGAAATACAGATCCCGCAGATGTCAGTTTGCTTTTCCAGAATCTGTGAGGCAAGTTTAATGATCCGATCTATTATAGAATGACCGCCCAGCCATGCCTGAGTAGGAAAATTGCTGTCCATTAAGAAGCCGGATTCCTCAGAATATATTCCATATTTGACAGACGTTCCGCCAATATCAATACAAAGATAATTTTTCATCTATACCTCCTCCTATGTTTGCTATAATTAATGGCAGTATTTTTCAATAGCATTTCTGATCATGGCAGCAGCTTCCTGAGCAATCGGAATATCAGAAGGTGCCAGATTTGTAAGGGGTTCACGTACACCACCGATATCCAAAGAACTGTTTATCCGAAGAACTTCCTTGATCATTGCGTACATATTCCCATGTCCGGAACAAAGTTTATAGATGATGGAGTTCACATCA
This sequence comes from Candidatus Blautia stercorigallinarum, assembly GCA_019112785.1. Lineage (GTDB taxonomy): Bacteria > Bacillota > Clostridia > Lachnospirales > Lachnospiraceae > Blautia > Blautia stercorigallinarum. Next base: position 25,906 of record DXIQ01000005.1, on the reverse strand, counting down.
TACTGGATTTTTCTGGCTTCCTCCAGTTTCATTTCATTAATCAGTTCATTTTCCTTCAGGATCAGCTCTGGCATAGCGCCATAAGTTCCGCCGATTCCGCCGTCTGCGCCCATAATACGTCCGCTGATCAACTGTTCGTCAGGACCGTTAAATACAGTAAAATCCTCTCCGCCCATGGCTTTGAAAATCTGGATATCCTGTACAGGCATAGAAGAATTTTTAACTCCCTTTACCTGGGGATTTTTCAGCATTTCTGTAAGCAGGCTTTGTGTGAGGGCTGTACCGGCAAGCTGTGGAATGTTATAAATAATGAAATCTGTATTAGGAGCGGCAGAACTTATAGCATTCCAGTATGCTGCAATAGAATATTCAGGAAGGCGGAAATAAATGGGCGGGATTGCCGCAATGGCGTCTACACCCTGACTTTCTGCGTGATGTGCCAGTTCAACACTGTCTTTTGTATTATTGCAGGCAACATGAGCGATTACGGTAAGTTTGCCTTTAGCTTCTTCCATGACGCTTTCCAGTGTAAGTTTGCGATCTTCTACGCTCTGATAGATGCATTCACCTGAGGAACCGCATACATAAATTCCCTTGACACCTTTTTCAATAAAATATTTTGTAAGATTACGGACTCTTTCCGGGCTGACTTCGCCATTTTCGTCATAGCATGCGTAAAAAGCTGGAAAGATGCCCTGATACTTTGGATTACTCATAGTATTTTCCTCCTTATTATTTGTTTATTTCTGCTGTATTTTTTCCAAGGCTTCTGTAAAGCGTTTAGTGATGAGCTGAGGTCTGGTAATGATGGAACCAACAACAACACTGTAGCAGCCCAGATCGATAACACGGCGGGCTTTCTCGGGAGTATCAATATTCCCTTCTGCAATTACCGGATGAGAAACTTCTTTAAGTATCCGGCGGATAATTTCAAAATCATTATGCTCGATCTTATCGCCATGACTTTCTTGCGTATATCCTACAAGAGTAGTACCAATAAAATCGAAACCCAGTTTATCAGCAGCGAGGGCTTCTTCTATAGTAGAACAGTCTGCCATCAGTAGCTGCTGAGGATATTTTTCCCGGATCTGGCAGTAAAGCCGTTCCAGAGATAGACCGTCGGGCCTGGGTCTGGGAGTCGCGTCCAGAGCTATAATTTCAGGCTTTGCAGGGATTAATTCATCCACCTCTTTTAATGTAGGCGTTATGTACACATTACTGTCTGGGTAATCGCGCTTAATAATTCCAATTACAGGCAAAGAAACAGTTTTTTTGATTTCTATGATGTCTTCTGGCGTATTTGCGCGAATACCGGCTGCACCTCCTTCAAAGGCTGCAGCTGCCATACGCCCCATTATATACGAAGAGTGCAAAGGCTCATTGGCAAGCGCCTGACAAGAGACGATCAGATGGTTGTGCAGAGAGCCGATTCTGGGGTCCTTTTTAGGGTCCATGATTCTCCTCCTTTCTCAAGAAATATTTGATATCTATATTATAAAAAAATAGAAAATAAATTCAATATAACTAAAGAATATAGAAAAAACATTCACAAAAATTATAAAAAATGCACAAAAATATATGGTTTAAAGATGAACAAAATGCCCAGATAATATAAAGAAAGAAAGTACTTTCTAAAACTTGAAATATAATTGAAAAAAGTTTAAATAGTTGCTATAGTTTAGAAAAAGATTCGGAAAAAGAAAAATTAAGGAAAGGAGAAGAATCTATGAACAAGAAAAACACAAAATTTGCCTATGCGATCAACGCACCTCTTATTATTTATCTGGCATGTGTTCTGCTTGGCCCTATTATTTGGGGAATCTGGATGAGTTTCACAAACAAAACAATTGGTGGGGATGCTGTTTTTATAGGACTTGATAACTATATTACCCTTCTGGCAGATGAAGAGTATCGAAGATCTATTATAAACACCCTGGTATTTACTTTTTTCTCAATTGTAGGAAAATGCTTTTTCGGTATATTGATGGCTTTAGCTCTTAATATCAAATTTAGAGGAAGAAATATTGTCCGGGCACTGCTTATGATCCCATGGACACTGCCTAATATCGTAGCCGTACTGAACTGGAGATGGATTTTCAGTTCTACGGGCGGTATTGCAAATTACCTTTTAAAGTCGCTTCATATTATTGATAAAGACTTGATCTGGTTTGGATCTGCCGGTCTGGCTATGACTACTGTCATCGTAGCGAACATTTGGAGAGGTACTCCATTTTTCGGAGTTTCCATTCTTGCAAAACTCCAGACCATTTCTCAGGATGGATATGAGGCTGCCGCTATTGACGGAGCGAATATGTGGCAGAGATTCTGGTATATTACTTTACCGGAGATCAAAGATGTTATTTTACTGTCTACATTAATGTCTACTATATGGACCCTGAATGAATTTGAATCTGTATGGCTGTTGACAGGAGGCGGTCCTAATGGTGCTACAGAAGTAATGAATGTATTTAGTTACCAGACAGCAATGAAGAGCATGATGTTAGGAAAAGGTATAGCGGTGTCTATTCTGGCTATGCCGGTATTGCTTATACTGATCAGCCTGCTGACCAGGAGAATGATTGCAAAAGAAGACTAAGATAAGGAGGAAATCAGAATGAAACAGAAAAAAAGCGTAAAGATTTTAAGTCGTATATTTATTATTCTTTGCCTGATCGTAGCTTTAGCACCTATTTACTGGATGCTGAATACCTCCTTAAAAGGACAGGCAGAAATTTACAGCAAAGTTCCTACTTTGATCCCACAGCATCCCAGCTTGGATGCGTATAAGTATCTGCTTACAGAGACAAATTTTCTTACCGGTATCAGAAATAGTTTGATTGTGGCAGTCTTTGTCTCTCTGTTTTCTATTGTAATAGCATATCCTGCGGCATATGCTATCGCAAGGATTAAGTTCAGGGGAAAAAGAACGTTTTCCAAAGCGATCCTGTTTACTTACCTGCTTCCTACTTCAATTTTGTATATTCCCCTTTACATATTGGTTGCGCAGGTTGGACTGACAGATAATATTCTGGGGCTGATGTTAATTTATCCTACATTTACGCTTCCATATGTTGCCTGGGTATTGATCCCACACATCTCCTCGATTCCCTATGATCTGGACGAGGCGGCGATCGTAGACGGATGTGGCAGACTGAGAGTAATGTATCAGATTGTATTTCCGTTAGCACTTCCGGGAATTGTTTCTACGACGATTTTTGCTTTTGCAATGTGCTGGGGTGAGTATCTCTATGCGTTGGTAAATATCACAAAGACTTCGATGCAGACTTTCCCATTGGTTATTTCCGGTCTTATCTTCGGAGATATGTATCCCTGGGATCAGTTAATGGCCGGCGCGATTTTGGCCAGTGTTCCAATCCTTATTATTTATATACTGGCTAACAGCTCTTTGGTAGGAGGCCAGACAGCCGGAGGAGTAAAAGGATAAGACGGCAATGGAACTATGATTGGAAACTATTAACAAATTATATAATTAAAGGAGGATTCATATGAAACTTAAAAAAGTTGCAGCGTTAGGAATGGCCGCCCTTATGGCAGCTTCATTGGGAGCCTGCGGTGGAAGCGGAGGCAGTAAAGGGGGTTCAGGCAGTGATTCCAAATCTCTTACTGTTTGGATTGAAAAGGTTTTCAGCGATGATGCAAATACCGCTATGGAAGAAAGAATCAAAAGCTTTGCGGAAGAAAATGACGTGAATGTTAATTATGAATTTATTTCAGCTACAGATTTCGTGACCAAGCTGAATGCGGCTATTGAAGCCGGAAGCAATATTCCGGACATTACTACTGGAGCAGTAACGAAAGTGGTAAATTACTATCCAAGTAATCCGTATATGGATGTATCAGATCTGGTGGATGAAATTAATGCTGAACGGCCTTACATGGAATCTATTTATGAAGGCAGCAAAATCGAAGGCAAAAACTATTTTGTCCCTATGACTAGCTCGTCTACTATGATGTTTATTAGAAAAGATAAACTGGAAGAAGCTGGAATTACAGAAGTTCCACAGACATGGGATGAGCTTTTTGAAGTAGCTGAAGCGATATCTGATCCGGACAATGGATTTTATGGACTGGGTATGGGATGCGGACCTACGGATGAAGACGGTGAAAATATGTTCCGTATGATTATGTGGGATCAGGGTGGATATGTTTTTGACAAAGACGGCAATATTACCCTGGACAATGACGCTGCCAGAGAACTTCTGGAAAAATATAAAGAGCTTTATGACAAAGAAGTGATCCCGCCGGCAGCAACAACATGGGATTCAGGCGGAAATAATACCTCTTATCTTATGGGAGAATCAGGAATCGTATTTAATGCACCTACGTTATATAATACTTTAGCTACTGATGAGGCTAACAAAGAATTGCTGGAAAATACAGAAGTAGTCAATCTCCCAGGCGGACGCGATAACAATACAACCATGGGATTTGCTGCTGGTTTATCTATCATGGAAGGCTGTAAAAACGTTGATCTTGCCAAGGATCTGATCAGATATCTTATGGATTCTGAGTGGTATGATGATTATCTGGAAATCACTGCACCGGTATATGCGCCTGTATTCCAGGATTGCGTGGGAAGTGGTATCTGGGCAGATGGTGTTAACGCACAGGTTGTAGATTATGCTCAGAATTCTTTAGGCTATTATGGTTATCCGGTAGAAAGTATTCAGGGAAGAGCAGTGGCGGCGAAAAATTACTTTACATTCCCGATGGCGAAGATGTTGAATCAGATGGCTACAGGAGCTGAGGATGTGGACGGAGCAATTTCAGGAGCAATTTCTACAATAGAAGAGGTTCAGGGAACTGTAGAATAAAGGAAAGGCTGGAAGCGTTATGAAGAAGACGGTATGGTTGAATTTAGACGAAAACAAAGTGGATGTTACATATCTTGACAAGCGTTTTGCGGAAAGCGGATATGAATTTATTAAATGCCCGATTGATTCAGGCGATGAAGAGAAGACGATTGAAATGGGGAAAAAGGCAGATGCGGTTATCAGCACCTGGGAACCCTGGAATGAAAGAACTCTGGAAGCTGTAAAAGATAAAGTTCAGTATATTGTAAGATATGGGGCAGGAACAGACAATATTGATATTCCGGCGGCTACCAGAGCAGGTATTCCGGTAGGAAATGTACCGGGAGCTAATTCTGCAGCCGTTGCGGAGACAGCTATGCTTCATATTTTGAATGTAGGAAGAAGGTTTTCCCACTGTGTGGAGGGCGTCAGAAAAGGAATCTGGCCGTCTACGATTACAGGAACGGAACTGGACGGCAAAACAGTAGGACTTTTAGGATTCGGACACATTGGAAAACAGCTGGTTCGTATGATGAAAGGTTTTCAGGTGAAAATTCTGGTATATGATGCCTATATTCAGGATAAAGATCCTGAAAAATGGGGTGTTACTTTTGTAGACAGCCAGGATGAAATTTTTAAAAACAGTGATATTGTTAGTCTTCATATTCCGTTGACGGAAGAAACCCAGGGCAGTATTAATAAGGATAAATTTGCAATGATGAAAAAATCTGCATATCTTATTAATACCTGCAGAGGTGGCGTTATTAATGAAGAAGACTTGATAGAAGCCCTGAAAACGGGACAGATCGCAGGGGCAGGACTGGATGTACTCTGTCAGGAACCGCCTAGCGAAGATAATCCCCTTCTCCATATGGAAAATGTTTTTATTACTTCACATATGGGAGCAGCTTCCCTGGAGAGTGAACATCGTTCACAGGTGATCATTGCAGATTGCATCGATGAATTCTTCAGTGGAAAAATGCCTTACAATGTTAAAAATCCTGAAGTGAAAAATAATTAAATGCTGTGAAACCTTTTCCAGACCCCTTGACAATTTACGGAAAGACTCAGTATAATATTTCCGTAATTGACAAAAACTAAGATGGAGACAGTATTTGACCAGTCCAAAGTTCCAGAGAGCCGGGGGAGGTGGAAGCCGGTACGAGTAGGGGCCAAAGAATATCACTCCGGAGTTGCCATCTGAACCAAGTAGGAGAGGCCGGTTTCCCCACGTTACAGGGGACACATATAAAGGCGTATGCTTCGTATGATGTAAGAGGTGGTATAACGACAGCGCAATAAGGCTTTCGTCCTGTTACAGGGCGGAAGCCTTTTCTATATATTTCCGGTTCCAAAGGAAAGAATAGAAACGCCTTTGTAAAATATTTTTGAATTTTGGAAAGGAGAAAAAGCTATGTACCAGAAAGTTGCTACAGACCTGAATTTTGTAGATCGGGAAAAAGAAGTCGAGAAGTTCTGGGAAGACAATCACATTTTCGAGAAGAGCATGGAAAACCGCAAGGAAGGATCTACTTATACCTTCTATGACGGACCGCCTACTGCAAATGGAAAACCTCATATCGGCCATGTGCTTACCCGTGTAATCAAGGATATGATCCCCAGATACCGTACCATGAAAGGATATATGGTTCCCAGAAAGGCCGGATGGGATACCCACGGACTGCCGGTAGAGCTGGAAGTGGAGAAGAAGCTTGGTCTGGACGGAAAAGACCAGATCGAGGAATACGGACTGGTGCCATTTATCGATCAGTGTAAGGAAAGTGTGTGGAAATACAAAGGAATGTGGGAAGATTTTTCCGCTACCGTTGGTTTCTGGGCAGATATGGAAAATCCTTATGTAACTTATCATGATGATTATATCGAATCTGAATGGTGGGCTCTGAAAGAGATCTGGAATAAAGGACTTTTATATAAAGGACATAAGATCGTGCCTTACTGTCCGCGGTGCGGTACCCCTCTGTCTGCTCAGGAAGTGGCTCAGGGATATAAAGATGTAAAAGAACGTTCTGCCATTGCCCGCTTTAAGGTAAAAGACGAAGATGCCTACATCCTGGCATGGACCACAACTCCATGGACCCTGCCTTCCAACGTGGCTCTTTGTGTAAACCCTGATGAAGAATACGCAAAGGTAAAAGCAGCAGACGGTTATACTTATTATATGGCTTCTGCTCTTCTGGACACCGTACTGGGTTCTCTGGAGAGAGAAGAGGGAACGCCTGCCTACGAAGTTCTGGAAACTTATAAAGGAACTGATCTGGAATATAAAGAATATGAGCCTCTGTATAACTTTAAGAAGTTAAATAAAAAGGCTTATTATGTAGTCTGCGATACTTATGTAACTCTTACAGACGGTACCGGAGTGGTACACATCGCTCCGGCTTTCGGTGAAGATGATAATAAAGTAGGAAAGAAATATGATCTTCCTGTACTCCAGCTGGTGGATGAAAAGGGACAGATGACAGAGGAAACTCCCTGGGCCGGAACTTTCTGCAAAAAAGCGGACCCGGAAGTGCTCAAAGACCTGGATCAGAGAGGACTGCTTTTCTCAGCTCCTAAGTTTGAGCACAGCTATCCTCACTGCTGGAGATGTGATACACCACTTATCTACTATGCAAGAGAATCCTGGTTCATCAAGATGACTGCGGTAAAGGATGATCTGATCCGGAATAACAATACTATCAACTGGATCCCGGAAAGCATCGGTAAAGGCCGTTTCGGCGACTGGCTGGAAAACGTTCAGGACTGGGGAATCAGCCGTAACCGTTACTGGGGAACGCCACTTAACGTATGGGAATGCGAATGCGGCCATATGGAATCCATCGGCAGCCGCCAGGAACTCTTTGAGAGAAGCGGTGATGAGAAAGCCAAGACTGTGGAATTCCACCGCCCCTACATTGATGAAATTACTATGAAATGTCCTAAGTGCGGCAAGACCATGCACAGGGTACCGGAAGTTATCGACTGCTGGTTTGACTCAGGCGCCATGCCTTTTGCCCAGCACCACTATCCATTTGAAAATAAAGAAGTGTTCGAGCAGCAGTTCCCGGCGGACTTTATCTCCGAGGCTGTAGACCAGACCAGAGGATGGTTCTATTCTCTGCTGGCAGAGTCTACTATCCTGTTTAACAAGGCTCCGTATAAAAACGTAATCGTTCTGGGACATGTTCAGGATGAGAACGGACAGAAGATGTCCAAATCCAAGGGAAATGCGGTAGATCCTTTTGATGCTCTGGAAAAATACGGGGCAGACGCTATCCGCTGGTATTTCTATGTAAACAGCGCGCCCTGGCTGCCAAATCGTTTCCATGGCAAGGCTGTACAGGAAGGACAGAGAAAGTTCATGGGAACTCTGTGGAATACCTATGCTTTCTTCGTACTTTACGCCAATATTGATGAGTTCGACGCTACAAAATACACTCTGGACTATGATAAGCTGTCTGTTATGGATAAATGGCTGCTGTCCAAGCTGAATTCCGTGGTAAAAGAAGTTGATCAGGACTTAAATGATTATAAGATCCCGGAAACAGCCAGAGCTCTTCAGGAATTTGTAGATGACATGAGCAACTGGTATGTAAGAAGAAGCCGTGAACGTTTCTGGGCAAAGGGAATGGAGCAGGATAAGATCAACGCTTATATGACTCTGTATACTGCTCTGGTAACGATCTGCAAGGCGGCAGCGCCTATGGTTCCTTTCATTACAGAGGAAATCTATCAGAACCTGGTAAGAAGCATTGACAAAGATGCGCCTGAAAGTATCCATCTGTGCGACTTCCCTCAGGTTCAGGAAGAGTGGATCGATAAAGACCTGGAAGAGAACATGGACAATCTTCTGAAGATCGTAGTAATGGGCCGCGCATGCAGGAATGCGGCCAATATCAAGAACCGTCAGCCTATCGGAAAAATGTTTGTAAAAGCCAACTTTACTCTGGCTGACTTCTACAAAGAGATCATTGAAGATGAGCTGAACGTGAAGGAGATGGAATTTACAGATGATGTAAGAGCCTTCACTTCCTATACTTTCAAACCTCAGTTAAAGACTGTAGGTCCAAAATACGGCAAATTCCTGGGCGGCATCAAAAAAGCACTGTCTGAACTGGACGGAAACCAGGCTATGGATGAATTAAAGGCAAATGGCCAGCTAAAACTTGACATAAACGGACAAGAAATAGTATTATTAGACAGTGACCTGCTCATTGATACCGCACAGACAGAAGGGTATGTATCAGAATCCGATAATGACATCACAGTAGTACTTGATACAAACCTGACACCTGAGCTGATCGAGGAAGGATTTGTCCGGGAGATCATCAGTAAGATCCAGACTATGAGAAAAGAAGCTGGATTTGAGGTTACTGACAAGATCAGGGTATCACTTGGAGATAACCAGGTGATCGAAAACATCTTCCGAAGCCATGAAGATCAGATCAGATCTGAAGTCCTGGCAGAAGATGTAGTGTACGGCAAAGTGAGCGGCTACGAAAAAGACTGGAAAATTAATTCAGAAAACGTGAAGCTAGGCGTTTTGAAACTTTCATAAGAAAAAGGGCTGTCGCGGGGAATTCAATAGCTCTGGTTCTGGTTGCGGCAGCCCTATTCTTGTGAAAAAAGAAGGTGTGCAGTACTTGCCTTCACCACTCTGAAGGAGGAAAGGAAATGTTAGACAATCATTTTAAGAAAGAGGAATTCAAGAAAAGCGTTAAAGAAAACGTGAAAATGCTCTACAGAAAGACCATCGAAGAGGCCACTCAGGAGCAGATTTTTCAGGCAGTATCTCTTGCTGTGAAGGACGTAATTATTGATAACTGGCTGCTGACACAGAAACAGTACGAGAAGGACGACCCGAAGATTGTTTACTACTTATCCATGGAATTCCTTATGGGACGTGCGCTGGGAAATAACCTGATCAATCTGTGCGCATATGACGAGGTAAAAGAAGCTTTAGACGAATTAGGATTTGACTTAAATGTAATAGAAGACCAGGAACCGGACCCGGCTCTTGGAAACGGCGGACTGGGACGTCTGGCCGCTTGTTTCCTGGACTCTCTGGCAACTCTGGGCTACTGTGCTTATGGCTGCGGTATCCGCTATCATTATGGTCTGTTCAAACAGAAAATTGAAGATGGTTACCAGGTAGAGGTTCCTGATAACTGGCTGAAAAACGGATACCCCTTTGAACTGCGCCGTCCGGAATACGCAAAAGAAGTAAAATTCGGCGGTTATGTAGACGTAGAATACGACTATGCAACTGGAAGAACTCATTTTGTGCAGAAAGGATATCAGTCTGTTCTGGCAGTTCCTTATGATATGCCTATTGTGGGATATAATAATAAAATCGTAAATACCCTTCGTATCTGGGATGCGGAGCCTATTACAGACTTCCGTCTTGATCTTTTTGACAAGGGAGAATATCACAAAGCCGTAGAACAGGAAAACCTGGCTAAGAACATTGTGGAAGTGCTGTATCCAAATGACAACCACTATGCAGGAAAAGAGCTGCGTCTGAAACAGCAGTACTTCTTCATTTCCGCAAGTATACAGGCGGCTATCGCTAAGTTTAAGAAGGCCCACAGCAATCTTCATGATCTGCCTAAGAAAGTGACCTTCCAGTTAAACGATACCCATCCTACCATGACAGTGGCCGAACTGATGCGTATCCTGGTTGATGAGGAGAACCTGTCCTGGGATGAGGCATGGGACATCACTACCCATACCTGCGCATATACAAACCATACCATTATGGCAGAAGCTTTGGAAAAATGGCCTATTGAGCTGTTCTCTAAGCTGCTTCCTCGTATTTACCAGATCATTGAAGAGATCAACCGGAGATTTATTGAGGAGATCAAGGCAAAATATCCTGGAAATCAGGAAAAGATCCGCAAGATGGCCATTATCTATGACGGACAGGTGAAGATGGCTCATCTGGCTATCGCCGGCGGCTATTCTGTAAACGGTGTGGCTCAGCTGCACACAGAGATCCTGAAAAAACAGGAGCTGAGAGATTTCTATGAGATGTACCCGGAAAAATTCAATAACAAGACAAACGGTATCACACAGAGACGTTTCCTCCTTCATGCTAACCCGCTGCTGGCATCCTGGATCACTGACCACATTGGGGACGGCTGGATCACAAATCTGCCGGAACTGTCTAAGCTGAAAGTTTATGCAGATGACAAGAGAGCTCAGCAGGAGTTCATGAACATTAAATATCAGAATAAGGTGCGTCTGGCAAAATATATTATGGAGCACAATGGAATCGAAGTAGATCCGAATTCTATTTTCGACGTACAGGTAAAGAGACTTCACGAGTACAAACGTCAGCTGATGAATATTCTTCATGTAATGTATCTGTATAACAAGATCAAAGAACATCCTGAAATGGACTTCTATCCGAGAACCTTTATTTTCGGAGCTAAGGCAGCTGCAGGATATAAGAGAGCAAAACTGACCATTAAGCTGATCAACGCAGTGGCTGACGTGGTAAACAACGATCCTTCCATTAACGGAAAGCTGAAAGTGGTATTTATTGAAAACTACCGTGTATCCAACGCAGAGATGATCTTTGCGGCAGCAGATGTTTCCGAGCAGATTTCTACAGCAAGTAAAGAAGCTTCCGGAACTGGTAATATGAAGTTCATGTTAAACGGGGCCCCGACACTGGGGACCATGGACGGTGCCAATGTGGAGATCGTAGAAGAAGTAGGAGCAGAAAATGCCTTTATCTTCGGATTGTCTGCCGATGAAGTTATCAATTATGAAAACAACGGCGGCTATGATCCAATGCAGTATTTTAACAACGACCCGGATATCCGGAACGTGCTGATGCAGCTGATCAATGGAACTTATTCTCATGGAGACTTCAATCTGTTCAGGGATATCTATGATTCTCTGCTGAATACCAACAGCAGCGACAGAGCAGATACCTACTTTATCCTGGCAGACTTTAAGTCTTACGCCAAAGCTCAGGAAGAAGTGGAAAAGGCCTACAGAGATGAAGCAAGATGGGCAAAGATGGCATTGCTGAATACAGCCTGTGCAGGCAAGTTCTCCTCTGACAGAACGATCCAGCAGTATGTAGATGAAATCTGGCACCTGGATAAGGTTGTCATCAGAAAATAAAAAGAAAATTTTGGGAAAGATTTCTCGTTTTAAGAGACTGTATTGTCCTGTAAAAAAGGGCGATACAGTCTCTTTTTACATACATTTCACAAGGCTTTAACCGAAGGAAGAAAATCCCTGTGCTATACTTAAAGAAAAAAGGTAGAGGGAGGAAACATATGGAAGCAAGAAAAAGAAAAGGCAGAGCTGCACTTTCTCTGTTTTTGGCAGGAGTTCTCCTTCTGCTGTCAGGATGTGCCGGATCCGGCAGCCGGCAGCCCCAGGGAGATCCTTCAAAACAGCAGAGCTTTACTTCTTTTGGAGCCGGAGAAACCATCCGGATACTTTCCGGTTCAGAAAACCGGGAATTGGAAAATGTGCTGAAAAAGTGTGCGGAGGAAACAAAGATAAATATTGAGATCAGCTATCAGGGATCGGTAGATATTATGAGAGATCTGGAGGCCGGAGCAGAGGAATACGATGCTGTATGGCCGGCCAGCAGCCTTTGGATTTCTATGGGAGATCAGCAGCATCTGGTAAAACACACAGAATCGGTCTCGAATACACCAGTGGTTTTCGGAATCAGAAAAAGCCTGGCACAGGAACTGGGATTTGTGGGACAGGAGGTTTCTGTAAAGGACATTTTAGCTGCTATACAGGAAGGGAAAATGTCCTTTTGCATGACCAGTGCAACCCAGTCCAATTCCGGAGCCAGCGCGTATGTGGGTTTTTTGTATGCATTACTGGGAAAAGAGGATGCCATTACTTTGGCAGATTTGGAAAGTTCTCAGCTTCAGCAGGATATGACCCGTCTTCTTTCTGGAATCGAGAGAAGTTCGGGAAGCTCTGAATGGCTTATGGATATGTTTCTGGAAGGGGATTACGATGCCATGGTCAATTATGAGTGCCTGGTGATCAGTACCAATCAGAAACTTGAATCGGAAGGAAAAGAGCCTCTTTATGTGGTATACCCTTATGACGGACTGAGCATTGCGGATTCTCCTTTAGGCTATGTGGATCACGGGGAAAAGGGGAAAGAGGAAGCTTTTCTGAAGGTTCAGGAATACCTGCTTTCTGACAGCGTACAAAATGAAATCCAGCGTACCGGAAGACGTACCGGCTATGCAGGGGTAAAGGAAGAAAATAAAGATATCTTTAAGTCAGAGTGGGGGATCGATACAGAGCGGATTCTTTCTACCATTACTATGCCTTCATCAGAAGTTCTGATCCAGGCATTGAACCTTTATCAGAGTAAGCTTAGAAAACCCTCTCTTACGGTTTATTGTCTGGATTTTTCAGGAAGCATGATAGGTGAGGGCAATGATCAGCTGGTACAGGCCATGGCACAAGTGCTTCTCCAGGAGAATGCAGAAAAGAATTTCCTCCAGGCGGGGGAACGAGATGTGAACCTTGTGATCACCTTTGATAATGGAGTCATTCATACTTACGAAGCAAAAGATGCATCCCCTCAGAGTCTGGAGAGCCTGTATAAAGCTGTGGAGGAGGAGCGGCCAGGAGGCGGAACAGATATTTATCTTCCGGCTATAGAGGCTTTGCGGGAGATGAGAGAAAACTATGATCTTACCCAGTATACGCCGGCAGTGATTTTAATGACGGACGGTAAGTCTAACGGAAATATGGATTTTGGAGATTTCCAGGACTTTTACCTGCAGGAACAAATGGATGTTCCTGTATTTTCCATTATGTTCGGCCAGGCTCAGGAGAGCCAGTTAGACGAACTGGCCGATCTGACTAACGCCAGAGTTTTTGACGGACGGGAAGATCTGATCGGGGCCTTCAGAAGTGTAAAGGGGTATAACTGATGATGAGAAAGGAAACTGTGCGTAGTATTCTCTGCGGGCTGACAGCAGGTGCGTTGTTCCTGGGAGTGTTCCTTGGGATGGGCTGGAATTTCTTTGTGTCGGTGTTTCTGGCAGCAGGGCTTTTTGCAGGGTTATTGCTTATAACAAAGCCAAGAGAGATTCCGGGCAAGCTCCCTCTGGACATGAGACCGGACGGCGCCTATCTGGAGAAAAGGCTTGAGGAAGCCAGAGAAGACTTTGAAAGTATCCGCCAGTCTGTGGAAAAGATCCAGGATCAGGGACTGCGGGAAAATTCAGAAAGACTTTATAAGACCTCTTCCAATATATTGGCCTATCTGGAAAAAAATCCGGATAAAATCTCTGGGGCGGGAAGATTTATAGATTACTATCAGGATACAGCCTCCTCCCTTTTGAAAAAATATGTGGAGCTTCAGAACTCGGGCCTGGAAACCCCGGAAGCAAGAAGTCTGAAAGAGGATACCAAAAAGGCCATGCTCATGCTGAATCAGGCATTTGAACAACAGTTTCAGAGGTTGATGAGGAACGAACTGATGGATATGGATGTAGAAATCCAGATGATCGAGAATATGATGAAGATGGAGGGACCTTTATGAAATCGAAGATTGCGGGAATACTGATTCTGGTCCTGGTTATTCTTGCCGGAGGAGGCTATTATTTTTATAGCCAGAACAACCGGACTATGGTTCTGCGGGGCTATTTGGGTGGAGAAAAGACAGGGCTTTTTGAGGATGAAGAAGTGCAGGAGATTCTGCAGAAAAAGTACCATATGGAATTTGACTATGCAAGAGCAGGATCCCTGGATATGATCACGGCAGATCGTAGTGATATGGACTATCTATTCCCTTCCAGTCAGACTGCCCTGGCTTTGTATGAAGACCAGATTGGAGATCCTGTCCAGGATCAGATTATTTTCAATACCCCCATTGTCCTGTATACCCATCAGAGTATTAAAGATGCTTTTCAGGAACAAGGAGCAGTGACAGAGGAAAACGGTGTTTTTTATATGGATATGGAAAAACTTGTCCAGATGATCATGGAGGATACCCAGTGGGCGGATATCGGTCTGGGAGAACTTTACGGCAGAATTTCTGTAGACACAACAGATCCGGTGAAATCTAATTCCGGAAATATGTTTGCCGCTCTTCTGGCCAGCGTGCTGAACGGCGGAGAGACAGTAAACGAACAGACGGTAGAGACAGTATTGCCAGAACTAAAGGAGATTTATTCCAGGCTTGGGTATATGGAAACTTCTTCTTCAGATATTTTTGACCAGTTTCTGAAGATGGGAATAGGAGCAAAACCTATGATAGCAGGTTATGAAAGCCAGATCCTGGAATTTGCGGCCCAAAATCCTGAAGATTATGAACAGCTGAAAGAGGATATCGTGATGATCTATCCTACCCCTACAGTCTGGTCTACTCATGTGTACATTGCTCTGGATGACCAGGGAAAAAATGGGGCTGCAGCTCTTCTTGATGAAGACGTGCAGCGTTTGGCCTGGGAAAAACACGGATTTCGGACTAACAATTATGAGACCCTGGAAAATGGCGGCGGCCAGGAAGTGGAAGAGCTGGCAGGAGATATTACCAGGGTAGTACCGGTTCCCGATTATCCGGCAATGAAAAGGATCATAGAGGGGCTTTAAGGACCTTATGGCGTTTGGCAGTACACTAGCGATACAAGAAAGATACAAGAAAAATTTGTGTTTTTGAGGTGCTTATCTTGCCTTTGTGCTTGGAATATGCTATACTATCGCACGTTGCAAAGCTCATAAAAACCAAGGTCTATAGGGCTTGCCGCCGATTCCCGGCGTTAAATGAATCGAGTGTTCGAGACCTTCCACTCGTAAAACAAAACTAAAGGAGATAATTAAATATGAGAGACAAAAAAGTAACTTTTCTGACCCAGGCGGCTATGATCGCTGCGCTTTATGTGGTGCTGACTTTTGTTTTTGCACCTATCAGCTTTGGAGAGGTACAGATCCGTATTGCCGAGATGCTTACCGTTCTGCCTATTTTTACCCCGGCAGCAGTTCCGGGACTGTTTGTAGGCTGTCTCATCGGTAACATTACCGGCGGAGCTATGCTGCCGGATGTGATTTTTGGAAGTATAGCGACCCTTGTGGGAGCAGCAGGAACCTATTGTCTGAGAAACACGAACCGGTTCTTTGCGGTATTGCCTCCTATTGTGGCAAATGTTCTTATTGTGCCATTTGTACTCCGCTATGCCTATGGAGTTGCTCTTCCCATACCATTCCTGATGCTTACAGTAGGGATTGGAGAAGTAGTCTCCTGTGGGGTTCTTGGAAACTGTCTGATCACTGTTCTGAACAGATACAGGACCAGAATTTTCAGCAGAGCATAGGCTGGACTTAAAGGAAGATTTTTAGAAGTATTTCCGAAAAGGGCTGCGAAAGCAGCTCCGGGAATACTTTTTTTCGTTATAATACATTATCAAAGTAAATTCTTTTGGGTCTTCCAATCATTTACTTTGACATACCATAGACCTTATGATAAACTAAAATCAATTATGGAGTCTTATACCCTTAGGGTTCAGCAACATTATGGAAATAAAAATGTATAGAGGTGAACGAATTGGATAAGAATGAATACAGGGCAAAACTGGATGAAATAAATGACCTGGTAGACCGGCAGGATTACAGAGGCGCCCTTAAGATCGTAGACACCATTGACTGGCGCAGGGTAAGGAGCGCCAGAACACTGTGTATGGTGGGCGAAATTTATGAAGCGAACAAACGATACGAAGACAGCCGGAAACTTCTTTTGATGGCTCATCACAGAGCGCCTATTGGAAGAACGGTATTGTACCGGCTGGTGGAGCTGTCTGTTAAAATGAGGAATTTTGATGAGGCGGCAGATTATTACAAACAGTTTGTAGAGATTTCTCCTAACGACAACAGTCGTTATATCCTGAAATATAAACTTGCCAGAGGAAAAAGGGCTCCTTTGGAAGAACAGATATCGATTCTCCAGGAGTATAAGAGCAGAGAGTATACAGAGAGATGGGCCTATGAGCTTGCCAGACTTTATGCTAAGGCAGGAAATAAGGAAGCCTGCATAGAGGAATGTGACGACCTGATCCTGTGGTTCAGTGAAGGCAAGTATGTGACCAAGGCCATGGAGCTGAAAATGAAATATACTCCTCTGACACCTATTCAGCAGGATAAGTATGACCATCGTTTCCAGAAGGGATATTCACCGGCTGCAGCAGCCAAGGCTGTGGCAGCGGCATCTCAGGCGGCAGAAAAAGTAGTTAGTGCTGCTACACCTTTGACAGAAAGCAGCGACGGAGAAATTGAAGAGCTCATCAAGAACGTTATGGCTGGAGAATCTGCCGGCGCTGCCGGCCAGGACAGTGGGATGGGTTCGCAGTCTCAGGTTTCCGATACCAGAGAATTGAAGGATAAAGCAGCCCAGGAGATTATGGACGTTCTGCCGGCTAAGGGAGAAGAGACTTCGGAGACTGCGGCTACCAGGGAGCCTTTAGAGAAAAAAGAATATATAGTAAAGGATCTGGAACCGGAAATTTTTGGCAGTTCTTCAGAGTTTAAGCCTTTCCATGTGGAAGGTGCCATGAAAACTGCTGTAAAGGTTCAGGCACCAAAATCTCAGCCTATTAAGGAAGAAGATATCAATCCAGAAGACTTTAAGACAGACTTAAAGGAAAAAGAACTGGATCTGGAAGCTCTGCTGGCTGAGACAGCCAACGAACTTGCCCAGGCAGTGGCAGAGGAGACAGAAAAAACGGAATCTGCAGAGGCAGGCGAAGAAGTAGAAGCTTCTGAAGCAGAAGCAGAGGAAGAAGCAGTTTCTGAGGAGACTGTTGAGGAGTTTGAAGAGCCGGAAGAATCTGTAGAGGAAGACGGGGAGAAAGAGACTGCCTCGGAAGAAATTCTTCAGACAGATGAAGAACAGGAAATGCCGGCTCCGGCTGCAGCTAAGGCTGCCATGGTAGCAGATGCCATCGCTTCTGCTCTTATGGAAAAGGCCGAAGAGTTTGAAAAAGACGCTCAGAAAGAGCAGGATGCAAAGCAGGCTCTGGGAGATACCAGAGAAATTGTTACAGAAGAGATTATTGACACAGAATTTGGGGTGCCGGTGGTAGAAGCTGTGGAAGAGGCGGCATTTGAGGAAGAAATGTCTGCAGAGTCTGAAATGGAAGAAACCGCTGATACAGAGTTAGAAGAAGTGTCCGAGCCTGAAGCAGAAGAAACTGTGGATACAGAGGCAGAAGAAGTATCTCAGTCTGAAGCGGAAGAGACCATTGCCATGGAAGCAGAAGAAGAGACAGTTGCGCCAGAGGAAACAGAAACTGAGCCTGGAGAAGCCTGGGAAGAAGTACCTCAGGATACAAAAGTGATTCCTTCAGAAGAGGTAAAAGAGGCCCTGGGAGAAATCGATCTGTCTGCAGCCCTGGAACAGGAACTTGAGGAAACAGTACTTCCGGAAAAAGAGCAGGCCCGGGAAGAGGCTTTGGAGGAAACGCCACAGCCTGTACGTACAGTGGAACCGGCAGCTTTCAGTACTGCAGTAGAAGGCCTTATGCGCCACCACCTTACAGAAGAAGAGCACAGAAGACTGTTTACATATTTTGCTCCGGTCCCAGGTATGAGCCAGCAGATCGATGAGGCTCTGGATATCGCTCAGGAGTCCGCCTGTGCAAAGACTTCCCAGGCAGGAAACATCATTGTTACAGGCAGGGAAGGTTCTGGAAAGACAAAACTTTCTGAGGGGCTGATAAAAGCTCTGTGTAAGGAAAGACAGATGCAGGGGGCCAAGGTGGCATATCTGGAAGCAGATGAGCTGAACAAAAAAGACCCGGCAGCAGTTGTGGATAAACTGTCAGGAGGCTTTCTGGTAGTGGAGCATGCGGGAGCTCTGGAAGAAGCAGTTGTGGAAAATATGTCAAAGGCAATGGAGTTTAAGACAAACCGCCTTACCGTTATCCTGGAAGACCTGAAACCGGGAATCCGGGAGCTGGAAGAAAAATATCCGGAATTCATGAAAAAATTTGATTCCCGCATAGTTATTCCTGTATTTACCAATGATGAGCTCGTGTCCTTTGCCAAGACTTATGCGAAGGAACTGGGATATAAGATTGATGATATGGCAGTTCTGGCTCTTTATACACTGATCGGAGACAATCAGAATGAAGAGAACCCGGTTTCTATTGGTATGGTAAGAGAAATGATGGATGAGGCCATTAAAAAGGCTTCGAAGAAAGGACGCCGTCCAGGAAGAAGAGTAAGCAAGCGTCATCTGGATGAAAGCGGAAGAATCATGATTTATGAGAAAGACTTTGATATTTAAGGGAGGAAGATAGAATGACAGCCCCATATCTGGGAAATCCCAAGAAGACCATAGAAGTTCTTCAGAAGTATGACTTTGTTTTTCAGAAAAAATATGGGCAGAACTTCCTCATTGATACCCACGTCCTGGATAAGATCATAAATGCAGCAGAAATAACAGAAGAAGACTTTGTTCTGGAGATTGGTCCCGGAATCGGGACCATGACCCAGTACCTGGCTTCCAGAGCCAGAGAGGTTTTTGCTGTGGAGATTGACAGGGCGCTGATCCCCATACTGGAGGATACCCTCAGTGACTTTAAGAATGTAACAATTCTGAATGAAGATATATTGAAGGTAGATATCAGAAAATTGGCAGAGGAGCACAACCAGGGGAAACCTATAAAAGTTGTGGCGAATCTGCCATATTATATTACAACGCCGATCATTATGGGGTTGTTTGAGGAAAAAGTGCCTGTAGAATCCATTACGGTTATGGTACAGAAAGAAGTGGCAGACAGGATGCAGACAGGCCCGGGCAGCAAAGACTATGGAGCCTTGTCGCTGGCGGTTCAGTACTATGCCAGCCCCTATATTGTGGCCAATGTACCGCCGAATTGCTTTATGCCCAGGCCAAAAGTCGGAAGTGCGGTGATACGTCTTTCCAGACATAAGAAGCCTCCGGTAGAAGTGAAAGATTCCAGCCTTATGTTCAGGATCATCCGGGCTTCTTTTAACCAGAGAAGAAAAACTCTGGTAAATGGACTGAAGAACGCCGGAGATCTGGATTTTACAAAGGAGCAGATAGAGAAGGCAGTGTCTGACTGCGGCTTTCCTGCCGGGGTCAGAGGCGAGGCCCTGACACTGGAAAACTTTGCTGCTTTAGCCAACCGTCTCCTGGAAATCACAAATGAATAAGCAGATAACGTAAAAGCCACCGCAGTTTTTGCTGCGATGGCTTTCTCTATAAATATTAAAGGAAGGAGAGCCGACCCGTCAGGGCCGACATATGAAAAAGAAAATATAAAAATAATTTGTTCTTATTATTTTTATGGTTTTAGTATATCCGCTAAATATGTTGAAATCATGTGTAAGTTGTGAAGTTTTCATGAACGAAATTAAAAAGATTTATGAATGGCAAAATGGAGGTTTCAGCGTTCCAGATCAAAGGGGCTTGTTCGTATTTTCAGATGGCGGATATCCAGGAAATGCTCGCAGCTAAGCCGTATTCCGCCCATTAAGCCAGAGATATCCTGGAGGCGGGAAGAGATGATCCTACAGTCTCTGTTTTGGTGTTTTGCCAGATACTCCACGATCCTGGAATTGATGTCAGGAATATAGTTTGAAAAGGAACTGTTCAGCACGATTAAGTCCGTATTAAAGGTATTGATCAGGTTGTTGATCCCAATGGACATATATTTTATAAACAGCTCCATCATGTTGTAAGCTTCAGGAGCTTTCTGGTTATAGTCCGAAAGAAATTCATCTATGGTAACCGTTTCTTTTCCTGTCCGGCTGGCGTATTCCTCCAAAATGGCTTTTTCTGAGGCATAGAGTTCAAAACAGCCACGATTCCCACAGGGACAGAGTTTTCCATCGGGAAACAAGATAGTATGGCCAAATTCGCCTGCATAGCCGTCCTTTCCTTTATATAGATGTCCATCGATGAGGATTCCCATTCCGATACCATCATGGACATTAATATGAATCATATTCCGACAGCCATAGTGGAAGGCGGATTCTCCAAGTACAGAAAGATTGGCCTCATTTTCGACGATTACAGGAATACGGAATCTTTCTTCCAGAAGGCTGCCCAGCTCCGGATCGGGCAATGGATAATAAGGGGTAAATATAATTCTGTTATTCTGTACAACCCCATAAATGCCCACAGAAATCCCCAAGATTTTTCTCTTTGACTCCTCCTGTTCCTTTAAGTGCTCTTCAATAATGGCGGTAAGGAGTGGGAAAAGCCTGTCCTCAGGATGGAAAGGATATTCCTTTACCCGGCAGTTTTCTCCCTTCAGATCAGAAATTAAAGCCAGTATTTGTCTGGGACGCACATCTATAGCCAGAGACCCTCCATACTGCTGGTTAAACTCCAGGAGGATCGGCTTGCGCCCAAGAGAGGTTTTTGCGCTGCCGATTTCCAGGATCAGATTCTGCTGGATCAGGTCCTGGACAATGGCAGAAATCGTGGCTTTTGTAAGTTTCAGATGCTTGGAAAGCTCTGCTCTTGAAACAGGAGGGTTATTTACGATATATTCCAGGACCAGACGCCGGTTATTATCACGTATCATTTCCTGATTGGCGATAGGCATACAAACAGCCTCCTTTTTACAAAATTTTTCTTTATCATAACACTTATATGAAATCCAGGGCAAGTACAATTTGTTTAGCGACTATACAAAAGAGGGGAGAAGTTCACAGAAAGTTTAGATGTAGAATTGAGAAAACTGTGTTATAATAAAAAACGTTACAAAAAATCAGCTCTTTACAGAGGAGATGTTACTATGAAAAAAAGATGGATGGCAATTCTATTAACATGCATTATGGCAGTGGCCCTTCCTGTTACCGCATACGGGGCCAGTGATAATAAAAACACAGATACGCCTTACGTAGCTTTGGGGGCAGATCTGAACCAGGAGGAGCGGGCAACAGTTCTCAGGCTTCTGGGTATCAGCGAAGAAGATTTGAATAATTATACGGTGACCACAGTCACCAATGCAGATGAGCATGAGTATCTGGATTCTTATCTCAGCAGCAGTATTATTGGCTCCAGAGCTCTTTCTTCCGTAATGGTTGAGGGAACAGCGGAAGGCAGCGGCATTAATGTTACAACCAGCAATATTACTTACTGTACACCGGGAATGTATGAGAATGCATTAGCTACTGCAGGTATTGAAAATGCGGACATTAAAGTGGCAGGACCTTTTAATATTTCCGGCACGGCAGCTCTTGTAGGCGCTATCAAAGCTTATGAGAACATGACAGGGGAAGAGGTAAAGAAAGAAAATGCAGATACGGCTACTAATGAGCTGGTAGTTACCGGACAGGTGGCAGAGAATGTAGGTGACCAGGAAAAGGCAGAGCAGCTTATCGGTGCAGTAAAGGGCGAAGTGGTAGAGGGAAATGCCACCACTACAGAAGAAATCGGCAATGTGGTAGACCAGGCAGCCCAGGAGATGGAAGTAAATCTTTCAGAGGAAGACCGACAGGCGATTATCGATTTGATGAAAAAGATAGATGATCTGAACCTGAACATCGACAGCTTGAAGGAACAGGCAAGTAATCTCTATGATCAGATTGCAGGATTGGATCTGAATCTGAATATTGATGAGGAACAGGTGAAAGGGTTCTTTGAGAAAATACTGGATTTCTTCCGGGGATTATTTTCTTAAAATAATTCTTGACAAGCACAAAAGTATATGATAT
Source organism: Candidatus Blautia stercorigallinarum (assembly GCA_019112785.1). GTDB lineage: Bacteria > Bacillota > Clostridia > Lachnospirales > Lachnospiraceae > Blautia > Blautia stercorigallinarum. Next base: position 3,395 of record DXIQ01000005.1, on the reverse strand, counting down.
GGTATCAAAGGATTAGCTGCCGAAGACAGCAGGTGCCGTAAGGTATAATGATGAAAACGCCTGCCGAGGAAAGGTTCATTCTTAATTACAGAAGCAAGAGCCGATGGTTTTTGCGGATATAAGATTGATATATACCTCTTTGTCTTCCGGACGAAGAGGTTTTTCTTATTCGAGGCCAGAGGGAGCTCAGGCCGAAGCAGCGCAGCCTAAAAAAATAAGGAGGTGCACAATTCATGGCAAAAGTAGAACTTAAAAAACCTGTCGTAGAAGAGATTTCCAACAGCATTAAAGATGCAGCATCTGTAGTGCTGGTAAACTACAAAGGCATCAATGTTGAGCAGGATACTCAGATGCGTAAGGAATTAAGAGAAGCTGGTGTTGTCTACAAAGTTTACAAAAACACTATGATGAACTTTGCGTTCAAAGGAACGCCATGCGAAGAACTGTGCAAGCATTTAGAGGGAACAAACGCTCTGGCTGTATGTGCAGAAGATGCTACAGCTCCTGCAAGAATCCTTGCTAAATATGCAAAGACAGTTCCTACTCTGGAATTAGTTGCCGGTGTCGTAGAAGACACATACTACGATCAGGCAGGAATGGAAGCACTGTCCAAGATTCCTTCAAGAGAAGAACTTCTCGGAAAACTTCTTGGAAGCATCCAGTCTCCTATCGCAAACTTTGCTCGTGTGCTTAATCAGATCGCTGAGCAGCAGGCTTAATGAGCAGGTATTTTGAAAAGTAAACAGCCTGTATATGATACAGGCACAATAAAAAGAAAAAAATAATCGGAGGTAAATAATAATGGCAAAGTTAACAACAGCTGAATTTATTGAAGCTATCAAAGAGTTATCTGTATTAGAGTTAAATGAATTAGTAAAAGCATGTGAAGAAGAATTTGGTGTATCTGCAGCAGCAGGCGTTGTAGTTGCAGCAGCAGGCGGAGCTGGAGAAGCAGCAGAAGAGAAAGATGAGTTTGATGTTGAGCTGACAGAAGTTGGACCAAACAAAGTTAAAGTCATCAAAGTTGTTCGTGAAGTAACAGGTTTAGGTCTGAAAGAAGCTAAAGAAGTTGTAGACGGAGCTCCTAAGGTTCTGAAAGAGGCTGCTTCTAAGGCTGAGGCTGAAGAAATCAAAACAAAACTGGAAGGCGAAGGCGCTAAAGTTACTCTTAAATAATTCAGAGAAATTTTTACCTATGCTGAGGACCGGGCAGATTATCTGCCCGGTTTTTTTTTATACTGGAGTTTATGAAGATTGATAAATTTGGATTGAAGAAGCAGGTGTCAATTTGTGCAAGATATATTATAAAAATTAAATATTCCTAAAAATTATATAAAGTATATCCAATTATTATATTATAAAAACTTTACAATTCAGAACTTTGTTGATATACTATTTTAGTGTAATAAAATTCTACGAGAGGGAGGAATTGACATGATTACCTTTATTATCGGTCTTGTTATTCTGTTTGGAGGTGCGGCCCTTTACGGTAAATTCTGTGAAAAAGTATTCGGGCCTGACGACAGGAAGACACCAGCATACACCAAACAGGATGGTGTAGACTTTGTTCCCATGAGAGAGTGGAAAAACAGTTTGATCAACCTGCTGAACATTGCAGGTACCGGTCCTATCCTTGGACCTATCCAGGGTATTCTGTTCGGGCCTATCGCCTTTATCACAATACCAATCGGAAATATTATCGGCGGTGCCATGCATGATTATTTTTCAGGAATGATCTGCTTAAGAGACGGCGGTTCTCAGATGCCTGAGACTATCCGTAAGTACAGCAATAAAGGCGTGTATACGGTATATCAGATTTTCTGCAGTCTGCTGCTTCTTCTGGTTGGCGCGGTATTTATCTATACACCTGGCGACATCGCAGCTACACAGGTATTCGGATTTGACGGAGCTGCTACTTCTGTTTCTACATGGGTGATTTATGGTGTGATCTTTGTTTACTATCTGATCGCTACTGTATTCCCTATTGATAAGATTATCGGACGTATTTATCCTGTTTTCGGAGCAATCCTGCTGTTCTCAGCTATTGGTGTGTTTATTGGCTTGTTTGTAAAGGGATATCCCCTTGTAGAACTGTGGGGTAACTGGAACGGTGTAGTGGCGTATGGCGATTACTTCAATGGAAATCATTTTATTCCGATTTTCTTTATCACAGTTGCCTGCGGTATCCTTTCTGGATTCCATTCTACACAGACTGCTATTATTTCCCGTACTATGAAGAGCGAGAAACAGGGCCGCATGACATTCTACAACATGATGGTTCTGGAAGGATTCATCGCTATGGTATGGGCAGCAGGAGCTATGGGTGTTTACAATCTGGGGCTTCAGGCTGCAGATGCTTCTCTGGCTACAGCGACTATCGGTGTTGTATGTAAGAACATTCTTGGACCTGTAGGCGGCATTATCGCTCTGTTAGGTGTTATTGTTCTTCCTATTACATCAGGAGATACAGCCCTTCGTTCTCTGCGTCTTGCTATTGCGGAGTCTTTCCATATTGATCAGACTTCCAAGGCAAAACGTCTGGGACTGTCTGCAGTGATCTTCGCATTAGTAGCGGTGATCCTGGTATTCGCAAAAATGAATGCTAATGGCTTCAATATTCTGTGGCGTTACTTCGCATGGTCAAACCAGACCCTGTCTCTGTTCGCATTTTTGGCTATCTCTGTCTGGATGTTTGAGAATGGAAAAGCCAAATTTGCTTGGATGCCTCTGATTCCAGGCGCATGGTATGCATTTGTAACCATTACATATATTGCAAATGCAAAGATCGGTTTCAACATTCCATGGACCGGAGCTTACATCATTGGCATCTGCGCAGCAGCAATCTATGTGGGCGTTATTATCTGGTATGCTAACAAGAGAAAGGCTTTAGCAAAGAAATTCTAAAAATAGAAGTTGATTGAACTGGAAAGACAAAGCTGCCTGTGGGCTGTTGAAAGAACGGCCTGCGGGTGGCTTTTTCTTTTGAAAAAGTGTAAAACTTTGGAAAAAAACTTGTTGACATGCTTGACGAACTGTGATATAGTGAGAAATGCACTATTATGGCAAGTTATGCCTGGAGGTCAAATATAAAAGACTTCCACATAAATAAATTAAAACATACAAGGGGTGAAACGTCAATGGAGAAAAACAGAATCCGTTCCGTAACTAGTGGCAAGAGTATGAGAATGACATACCAGCGCCAGAAGGAAGTTCTGGAAATGCCGAACCTGATCGAGGTACAGAAAGATTCTTATCAGTGGTTTTTGGACGAAGGACTGAATGAAGTTTTTGAAGACATATCTCCTATCGCTGACTACAGCGGTAAATTAAGCTTAGAGTTTATTGGCTTTACTTTGTGTGAGGAAGAAAGAAAATATTCCATCGAAGAATGCAAG